>JAJTEK010000001.1 GCA_021299695.1 Pirellula sp.
AGGTCGAGCGTTCCATCGAAATCGTAATCGACATAACGCCATTGGTTGTGGCGAATTTTCGGCCCTTTGGTCTGGGTTCCTTGGGGCTTGTAAAAATTCGCTGGAACACTCAGTTCGATCGAATCCTTAGTCCCTGTTTTTGTGAACTGACGATATTCCTTTCCTGGACTCAGGACCCGCATGCCATCGGTGGTGTAGCTAGGCATGACATAATGCACGGTGCTGCTAAGCCGCACCGGTGGCTGGAATACTGGCAGTTGAAATTCACCGTTGGGGCCGTTTGCGGGATTCTCCTGTCGATTCTCAAAGAACCAAACGCCATTTGAGGGTTTGTCGGGACACGAGACGATCAAGTCGTAGTCGCCATCGGAATCGGCGTCGCAGGGGATCGGCCAGGCCCACAGACCGACCCCGAGATCGACGACAAGTCCCGGGTTGTTGTAGGGGAGCTGAACCAGGCCCGAGGATGGCTCGGATGCCCCCGGGGATTGAGCAGATACCAACGGGGACTGAGCCGATGCCCAAAGTACCGATGCCCAAAGTACCGATGCCCAAAGGGCCGCTTCACAGAGTGCCGTTGTTGCTTGGAGCATCAGGCCTACGAGCGAGGATCGATTGCGAATTTTCATCCGAGGAATAGGGGTTTCATGTGTCGAGTGTAGAGGTTGTCGAAGACATTTTGACCGATGACATCCGAGTGTTTTTTGAGAAGATCGGTATATCGTGTTCCTTTTTTTGCGGCGAGTTTGAACGAGACATGGAGCAACTGCCGGACATTGGAATTGTACTGCGGATGCGAGGGGATATGTCGCAAGGTATTTGCCCAGCGGGGGCCGTCCCAAGATGCCACTTCGGTCGCATCGGGAAGTTCCGACATGCGGATATCGATAACGCTGGCGTAGGGTTCCGTCAGGGCACCGATTTGTTCCAACGCCAGCGCGTAGATCTCTCGAACGAAAGCGACCCCCTCCTGACCCGATTCGGATAGTCCGATAAGCTCTTCGAGCCAAGTCGTTCCGGCCGTTTTGATATGCAAGCCCGCTCCGCTTTTGGCCAAGGCTTGGCGGATAATCGGATAGATGGAAAACTTGTCGCTCCCGCTGTGGACGCTGAGTTTGAGGTTGCTCGGTAGTCCGTAGCGTGCGACTCCATGCGCAAGGACGCAAAGATCCTCGTGGAACTCCTTGGCAAACCGATCAAGGTCCCCGACGTAATCGACCCCTTTGTTGAAGCGACCGGTGAATTTCGGTGCGATCGTTTGCAGGGCGACCCCTTCGTCGGCCAGGGCGACTAGGATCACCAGGAGTTCTTGGGGGGTCTGTGGCAAGTCGGTCTCATCCATCGAGACCTCGGCGATGAAGTTCCCTGAACCGAGCTTGTGCTCGATGTAGCGGAAGATTCGACCGGCCTCTTGGACCGCCATCAGGTACTTCGAAGCGATCTCTTCGAGCGCATCGCCGGAGAGAAAAATCGATTCTTCGATTCCCTGGATGTCAAGCGTACCGAAGAGCTCCGGATGGTGCTTGAGAAAACGATGGACGTCGTCCGACGGGGCTTGCTTGCCGATCGAGTCGGCCACATCGATCGTAAAGAAATCCGAACTGCCCAGGAAACGATCGACGGTTTCGAGGCGGATATGGTCCGCATCGGTGTGCCAGGGAAGGGACCAACCCGATTCCCGAACAGCTTGCTCGGCGGCGGCTCGAACGCTCGAGGGTTCGGAGCCGATGAAGGAGTGTTCGCGGTTCGATTTATTCCAAACGGGAACCACCTCGATTCCTTGGGCTCGAATCTTCTCAAAAGCCCGCAACTGCGAGGAAGCTTGGTGTGCAAAACGATCGCCAACGCCGAACGAGAACCGGGAGAGTCGAAGCATCAGAGGCCTTCTTGGGGCAGGGGAAAGGGAATTCGATCCCGAGATACTAACGTTTTTTTGCATTTTTTCCAGTTTGGGACGATTTCGTCCAAGCCCAGTGACCAGACGTGTCAAACCTTCAGGCGATATTCCATGGGTAGAGCAAGTTCAACCATTGGAAAAATGAGGGATGATCATGGGAAGCAGCGAATACACGATTTTGAAACAAGCGATGGTCTGTCCAGACGATTATGCGGTTCGATTGCGATACCGCAGCAAAAGTGGTGAGCTGACCGAGCGGGTCGTCAGTCCGATCAAGATGACCGACTCGCGGTCCCTCTTGGCGTTATGTTTGTGTAGAGAGAACCCTCGGCGATTCGAACTGGAGCGATGCTCTCATCTCGAATTGGTCCCCGCCCATGAGGTCCTTATGCCGATGGAGATGCGGGTCCTCGAAGCGGCCCCGATCCGACCGTCTAAGCCCAAGAAAACTCCTGCCGAGCAAGTACCCGCCTAACTTTCATCGGAGATTTACCTCAGCAAGGTCTATCTGGCCTTCGACGGCTCGGTATCGGCAGTTGACGGCAACATTCTCCCATCGGGAAATTTGACCGCTCGGCCATGCGATCTCCAAGGAATCGATGTTCGAGGCGACTCCGAGTCCCAGGTGGATGAAGTCCTCGTTCGAGCACTCGAATCCGTTTCCCGCCAAGCGCTGATGTACCCAACTTTCCTGGCCGACTCGGACCGTAACGGTCGCTCCTATCGCATCGCGTTCCGATTGCGTTCCGGTCAGCTCGATCGAGAACCAAGTTCCATCGGTGATGGTCTGGTTTTTTAGGATCGACATCGGATGGTCCAAGTGCGTTATGTAGCAATCGACAAGCCCATCGCGATTGAAGTCCCACAGCCCCAAACTTCGCGACAGGTACTCTTTGTTAAAAAACTCCCCTAGAGATTCGTTCGGCTGTTGGGCGAAAATTGCGTCGCGTTGCAGGAAAACCTCGGGCCGCATCGTGTAAGGTTGGCCCTTGGACCGGTAATCATCGACATGACCGTTGACGACCATGAGGTCCTGCCAGCCATCGCAATCGATATCCAGGCATTGAGCACCAAAACCGAGCGTTTTCTTTTTGGGATCGATCAGTCGGTAACGCCGCGAGGCATCAGAAAAAAACCCCATAGGGTTCTGAAGATAGACCGCGTTGTATTCATCGATGAAATTCGTCATGAAGAGATCGAGCGTACCGTTGCGATCGATGTCTGCGCACCCGACCCCCATGCTCGCTTGCGGCTTGCCTTGGTTATCGACCGCACATCCCCTGCGCAGAGCTTCGTCTGCCACCAAAAACCTGCTAGGGCGTTTGGGGTCCTGGGCGCTAAGGTAGAGATTGTTCGCCTACATGTCGTTGGCGATGTAGATCAGTCTTGGTTGGCTAAGCTGAAACCTCCTTGGCCATCGCTCAAGTAAATGAAGTCCTCGGAGGCTGGAAACTCCGTCGGACGGCAAACCTGGGGTACATTTTCCTTGGAGATACAGAGGTGGGTAATGACATCGATTCCCGAGGCGTAGTTGACCTCGACCAGATCGGGCAAACCATCTCCGTTGATATCGGCAATCGCGCCGCTGACACTCCAGACCGGGTGGTTGGCGATATCCCTTTTCATCAGTTCGATCGCGATGGCTTCAAAGGTCCCGTCCCCTTGGTTCCTCAGAAGCTGATTTTGTCCAAAGTTCAGAACGAACAGGTCTGCCAATCCATCTTGGTCCCAATCCCCGACGGCAACGCCTTGGCCGTACGCGCGTTGTTCGAGTTTTGCGTTATTGGCTACATTCTGAAAATCGGATCCGGCGAGGTTTCGCAAGAGGATATTTGGATCATTCGATTCAGGTGCTCTTGGGTCCGAGCCACCTTGCAAGACGAATAAATCGGGCCAACCGTCGCGATCGTAATCGATGACTCCGGCACCGGCACCGTTGCTTTGGTAGGTCTGCATGCCGAGGGTTTTCGGATCGTCCCCGTTTCGATAAAGGATGTCTGCATGGAGCTCTTTGGCCACGTCGGTCCATCCAAGCTTGGCTTGGACCCGCCCGGACTTTCCAAGCAACTCCGTCGAGCTATTGGCAGAGCTTGAGGAGTCTTTGGCATAGTTGGGCGAAAGGGTCAATGACTTCCAATCGATTTCGGGGTAAGAACCCGAGGGTCGCTCGAGTCGGGTTTGGAGCAACGCGGGTTCGGATTGACTCAAGTTGCTTCGAAGGGCCTCTAGTTCTTTGATTCGGGTCGAGTTTGGATTGATGGATCGTTCGTTGAACTCCCGCCACAAGGTCGCTTCGAGTACCCTGCCACGGCTCTCAAGGGTATCGGCGACTTGAAGCATCCATTCGGAGCGTCGATTGCCATCGCGGCAATAATTGAGATTCCGATTGGCAAGCTGGGTTTCTTGGAAGGCTCGCTCGGCGATCGCCGCACCGGAGGTATCGCCGAGAATGGCAAGGGTCTGTGCTAGGTGCCCGGCTGCAAGATGGTTCATCGGATCGAGTTCGAGGCTCTTGGTAAAGCACTTTGCCGCCTCTTGATGTTTGTTTTGGTGGAGGAACCAAAGCCCCATGGCACGCCAGTAGTCCGGGAACGGTTCCATTCCAGTTCTGGGAGCTTGTTGGAACCAATCGCTCAATTCACTCCATTTCTCTTGGTCGATCAGCGAGAGCCCAAGTCCGATCCAGAGTGCTGGGACCGATCGGTCAGCTTGCAAGATTTCGCCGAAGAGAGCTTGAGCCAATTCGGGTTTCTTTTCGTACAAGGCGCCGAAGGCCAGAGAACTTTTGAGTCGAATCTCCGTTGGATTTTGCTCAAGCTTCTTGAGACTCAATTCGTCTCCAGCTACGGGTTTGACCGTGTCGATAGCAAGTACCAGGTTGGTCATGTCTAAGGGGCTGGATCGAACCAGTTTTTGCATGAGCAACGAGGATTCGAAACGTCGTCCCTGAAGATCCAGCACAGCGGCAAGAAATCGGTTGGTTTCGTAGTCATCGGGTTTTCGATCGAGGATTTTCAAGGCGCGCTCTTCGGCAGCAACCACCCTCGATCGATCGTAACACCAATTCATGGCCGAGCGGTGCGCAAGTAGCCCGTACTCCGGATCGCCAATCGCGATTCGATCGACCATTGCCAAGGCTTGGTCGATCTTCTTGCGATGGATCAGGACCTCGGCCGAGACATACAGCGCTCGCGCGTCATTAGGCGCGTTGAATAAGACCTTTTGGCATTCTTCCCATGCATCGTCGAATCGACCAGCTTCGAGCAATTTCAGGGCCTTCAAAGAACTGGCTCGGCCTGCCTCTGGCCGTAAAGTCGAACCCGATGGCTGCGAACTCAAAGGCTTCGATAGGTTTTGGGCCCCGGGGCGCTCTTGAGCAGGAGGGGTTGGTGAGGGATCGCAACCCAATGGCGAAAGGAGGAATAACCCCAGGAGGATTCGAAGTCTATTCGAATTGGATTTCATGATGCGAACTCCTTCCATGGGTTCAATGTGCATTGAAAGATGCGAATTTCTCTCTGACCATCCTTGAGGTCGATCAAACACGAATTGCATTGCCAGCCAGCCTGTCTAATCCAGTTTTCGAAGCGGTCGCCGGTATGCCTTTGGGGTTCGCTGAGCAAGACCACGCCGTTGGGTTCCAAGACTTGTCGCATGCAAGGTTCAAGGATGGGATAGAGCGATGGGTTGTAAACGATGTCGGAACCTAGGACGATGGGGAACCGTTCGTGGAAGCCTGCGAGGTTTGCCCAGTCGAGTTTTCGGACGGTCACTCGATCCGCAACGAACCGAGAGTTAAATCGGCACATGATCAGTGCCATCCTCGATGCGTCGGTGATGCAGACGCTGGCGCCTCGTAGCGCTGCTGAGATTCCCGCCCGGCCACTTCCGCCGCCGAGTTCCAAAATTCGTGTGCCGGTCGGTAATTGTAGCATTCCGAGGAAACGATCGAGTCCCTGGGCCGCTCTCCAGGTAGCGGCCCAAAATGGATCGATCGAAGCGGATTCAGGTTGGTCGTTGCGAAGCGTCTGTTCGAGCAGTTGGTCTGGATTGACGACACGAGCCCAAGGGTACGAGGTTCCAGCGATCTCGGCATGAACGTGTTCGAGTTCGACCATACGTTCTAGGCGCTTGAGCAACTTCAGCGCGTATCTCGGGTCGCCCTGTCGTTGCATTTCAAGTTTTCTCTTCCATCTCCCGGATGTAGGCGCGCAGTCTTTCGAGTTCATCCTCGGTCCCTTTGAGTTTGAGCATGTTGCGAACTCGTTTCTGGAATTCCAGAGAGTTGACCGGTTTGGAAAGGAAGTCGTCGGTGCCAGCTTCGACAGCCCGTTCGACATCCCCTAGTTCGCTCAGTGCGGTGACCATGAGGATCATGATTCGCGACGTGGCAGGATCGCTCTTAAGTGCGCGGCAGACTTCGAAACCGTTCTTTTTGGGCATCATGACATCGAGCAGGATCAAGTCTGGCTGAAAACTCTTGACCTTATCGAGCGTGTCTTGGCCATCGACGGCGATTTGCGTATCGCAATCGACTTTGGCCAAAAGAGCTTCGAGCAGTTCGCGGTTCGCGGAATTGTCGTCGGCGATGAGGATGCGGGGGGTTGGCATGAGTTTTCGGTTTTCAGAGGAGACTTAGGATGCACAGGCCGTCGATTCGGCTCCGGTAGCAGCACACTCGGCCGGAACGGGGAACGAGGTGGCCATGGATTGGACCTCGGAATGGATCCGTGCAAGTGCATCTGGGTTGTCGTGCGAGTGAAGCGCTGTGGCGATCCAATGACCGATTTTTTTAAACTCGTCGACTCCCATCCCACGGGTCGTCAGCGCTGGGCTGCCGATCCGAACACCACTTGGATCCATCGGCTTACGGGTATCGAAAGGGATCATGTTCATGTTGACCGTGATCCCGCAGTGCTCGAGGGTTTTTTCGGCGATTTTGCCCCCGATACCAAAGACGGTCACGTCGACGAGCACTAAGTGGTTGTCGGTCCCTCCGCTGATAAGTCGCAGACCGTGCGAGAGGAGCACCTCGGCCAAGGCTTGACTGTTGGCGACGACTTGGCGACCGTACTGTTTAAAGGAAGGATCGAGTGCCTCGCCAAAGCAGACGGCTTTGCCTGCTACGACGTGCATCAATGGCCCTCCCTGCGTTCCAGGAAATACTGCGCTGTTGATGGCTTTCGCATATTCGGCTTTGCATAGGATCAATCCGCTGCGTGGTCCACGAAGGGTCTTGTGCGTCGTGGTGGTCACGAAATCGGCATGGGGGACCGGCGAGTTGTGGATACCTGCTGCCACCAGACCGGCGTAGTGCGCCATGTCGACCATGAGTTTCGCGCCGCACTCCTTGGCGATCTCGGCAAACCTTTGATGGTGGATTTCGCGGGGATAGGCACTCGCCCCGGCGATGATCATCTTGGGCTTGTGCTCCTTGGCCAACGCTGCGACTTGATCAAAGTCGATGCGATGGTTTTTCGGATCGACCCCGTAGGAGTAGAACTTGTAGAGTTTGCCACTGATGTTTAGCGACATCCCGTGCGTCAAGTGACCACCTTGGGCAAGATCCAGTCCGAGCACCACGTCGCCGGGTTGAAGTTGGGAGAGGTAGACGGCCATGTTGGCCTGAGAGCCTGAGTGAGGTTGTACGTTGGCGTGTTCGGCCCCGAAAAGCTCTTTCGCCCTATCGATGGCGATCGTCTCGACGACATCGACGTGTTCACATCCTCCGTAGTAACGTCTCCCCGGGTAGCCTTCAGCGTATTTATTAGTCAGAACACTCCCGACGGCTTGCATCACTGGAAAACTGGTGTAGTTCTCGCTGGCGATCATCTCAAGCCCTTGTTTCTGACGTTTCGCCTCGTCTTGGATGACTTGCCAAACGCTTGGGTCTTGTGTTCGTAGATCCGACATAGGCGGCTTTCGCGATTAGAAAAGGTGATCCGATTGGGATTGGTTTGGTGTTCTAGTGCCCGCATCCGTCGTGCATTGTTCACCATTCGATTTGGTCCGTCAACCAAGTTGGATTATGCTGGCCGAAGCGTTTGGTTGGAAGTGGAAAAAAAAACGCGGAATCGTTCACCGGACTGTCGATAGTCACCGAGCATGGAGGTTTGGCAAGCGGCACTTGAGATTTTTACGCCGCCACAGAGCCAGTCGGCCTGGAAGGCAATTTTCAACCATCCAACGTTTGGACAACGCAAATGCTTGATCGAATTTTCAAAAGCGACGCAGGCCCCGGACCGGTCGAGTACGTCGTGATGCTCATGGTCCTGACGGTCATGGGCCTTGTGGTTATGAGCAGCGCCCCGGGGATCGCGGGAGTTCCGATGACCCAAAAACCCGTCGCGGTCGATTCAAAGGGTTAGTAGGGTCCGTCGGAATGAAGGGCCAGTCGGCTACGAGGCCGGAATCGTTCGTTGAGGATTTGCATCGCGATCGATGTTGGCGATCAGTCCTGCGACATATCCCCCTTTGAAGCCTGCGTCGATATTGACGACGGTGACATTTGCAGCGCAGCTATTGAGCATGCTGAGCAGGGCGGCGAGCCCGCCGAGATTTGCACCGTATCCGACGCTCGTAGGGACCGCGATGACGGGGCATCCGACATGCCCGGCCAAGGCGCTAGGTAGGGCGGCTTCCATCCCGGCAACACAGATCAATGCCGCGCAGCGGCGAAGATCCGGGACTCGGGAAAGGAGCCGATAAGGCCCTGCGACCCCTACGTCTTGGATCAAATCCGAGGCCACGCCCATCCAAGCAAGCGTTTCGCGAGCCTCAAGGGCGACCGATTCGTCGGTCGTTCCTGCCGTGACCACTCCCACGCGGCGAGCGCTTTGCACCGAGTCGGGGTCTAGTGGGACCTGCGAGCATGAGACTCGGAGGGTTTTGGCAAGATGGTTCCAGCGAGTTGATGGGAACACATCGGCAAGCACGCGGACTTGTTCTGGCAAAATTCTTGTAATAAGAATTTCGTCGGTTGTCTCTAAGAGACGCTCGGTGACTCGTCGGATCGATTCGGTGGATTTGCCCTGCCCAAAAACGACTTCGGGGTATCCGGTCCGTTTCAAGCGATCGAGGTCAGGGGTTAGATTACCGTCCGAGGGGATCGACGCGGCGAGTACCTTTTGCCCGAATTCCAGAGCCGAGAGTTGGCCGGATTGGAATCGTCGAAAGAGCTCTTCGATGAGGGAATCGCCAACATGTTTGCTGGCAGTGAGATCTTCGGAGGAAGGTTTTTCCATCGTGTTGGGGGTTTGTGTGTTTAAGCGATTAGCGAGTCTTTAGGATCAAGGCTTTGGCTGCGGACCGTGCCGACCATCATAGCGATCGCCTTGGCCAATTCCAGCTTGGTTAGCGAAGGCATCTCGCGCCCCTTTTCGACGACTTGTTCGGTGATCAAGGGGAAATGGGCGAATCCGACTCGGCAGGCGCGCCCCTGCTGGGCGTGCCAGTGCTGGCTGAGGTAGAAAATCGCGTTGCACAGGTAGGTTCCGGCGTGGTAGGTAATCGAGGTCGGGATTTTTTCGCTCAGGAGTTCATCACGTATTTTGTTCAAGGGCAGGCTGCTTTGGTAGGCCGTAGGAGCCCCTGGGATCAAGGGTCCCCAGAGCCGCCCTGAGTTGTAGGTGACTCCAGCGATATTCACGGCGATCGTCTCGAGATGGATCGAAGATGCCCCTGGGGATTGCCCCAGATGCAAGACCGCATCGAAGCCGGCTTCGAGGTCTTTGTACAGACGGGCCTCGAGGCGTTGAAGATCGACCGGATAGCGGCGCGTGGTGAGTCCTTCGGGCAAGCCGTAGAGTTTGAGCATCTCCGAGAGGGCTTCCCAACTGGAATTTTCGCTCCACTGGTCGTAGGGTTCAAAGGCAGTAACCAGGATTTTCAAAGCTTGTCTCGCGAGTTAAGGAGTCTTGGCTATAGCTTAGTTGGATCCAGTACCACATGTTTGATTTTCTTGCGGTTCCACGTGTACGTGATGTGAACGAGCCCATCGCTAGACTGGATAACGGCCGGGTAGCTGAATTCTCCAGGGGTGTCTTCGAGGACGACCGATGGGGTCCAGGAGACGGAGTCTACCGAGAGCGAGACGTTCAGGGGGGTCCGTTTGCCCCCCCATTGACCAGGAGTGCCACCGATGTGGTTATAGACGACTAGGTGCCGTCGATCTTGTAGCGTCAATGCATCGAGACCTGAATTGTTGTTGGGAAGGGTTCCGAGACTCAGCGGTTTCCAGGTCGCTCCATCATCGTCGGAGGTGGTTTCAAAAATCTTGTTTTGGCGACTCCGACCGATGGCCTTCCATTTTCCTGCCTTGCCCGGACTGCCCGGCGCTATTTTGAGCAGCGTCGGCTGAATGGCCTGGATCTCGATTCCATCGTTGATCGAAGGGGTCTTGCTCCATGAGTTATCTGCATGGCTTCGTCTCTCGAAGTGGACTTGCCATTTGCTCGGTTCTTCTTCGGTCTCGGTGCTCGATGGGCATAGCCAATCGCCATTTTCAAGCTCTAGAGGTTTGTTTTTGATTGGACCGAGAATTCCCTCGGGCAAAGCAACTGGCTTGGTCCAGGTTTTCCCACCGTCGTAACTAAGGGTTTCCATACCCCACCATGTTTCTGGAGTCGGTCCGAGCTTGTAGAACAGTACCAGGGGCGCTGGCTTTCCATCGCGAGTTTTTTTCGGTTGGAACAGAACCGGGTTCCAGGTTGGCAGTTGGGTTCCATTGGGCCCTGCGCCCTTGCCATTGGCAGCTTCGATCGGTTCGGTCCATTTCCCCTCTTTCAAGCAGGAGACCCAAATTCCCACATCAGGATGTTTTTCGTGGGTACCGCCGAACCACGCAGCGACGATCCCAGAAGGTGTATCCTCGATGGTTGAGGCATGGCAACTTGGAAACGGAGCCGTTTCGTAGACAAAGCCAGAGGACTTTAGTGCTGGATGGGGCTTGGGTTCCTGGGCTTGGAGTCTCACAGGGGCCAAGCCCAGATTGAGCACAGAGACTAACCCCAGCGAGCCTGCGACAAGGCAGGCAAATAGGGACCGGTTACGGAATGGGTGTCGGATTGGACGACTTGTATTCATGATTTTCCTGAGGGCAAAGCAGGGTGGGAGCAAGAAGTTTCTGATTCCATTCGGTCGTATGATAAACCAGATAGGTATCAAGGTGCCATTCTGCGGGACGGTTTTTTGCAAGGGTTTCGATTTGGGGATCGACAAGCCCTCTGCGGGCCGCTTGTTCGAGCGTCTGGATCGATGAGCAATCGGGTTTTTTCAGCAGGTGCAATTCGTCTGCACCGAGGCGAAGCGCAAGGAGCCATGCGAGGGTATCGGAAGTGGTGTCCCAGTTTTCTACAGGCCGTAAAGAGGCCGGTAGCCAGCTCAAGTTATCTGGGTGGTAAAAGGTGGATACTTGCACCAAGTAGCATCCCGGATTCGGATCGAGGATAGCTTGTGCGAGATCCGCGGGTGTATCCAAGCAGTTCTCGAAACCGAACAGTTCCTTTGCGGCGTCTGCTGTGGCTCTCAGGAGATCGACACATCGCCAATGCATGCGTTGGGAATCGAGTTGTGGGTGAAGTCGGTGGAGTGTCCGCATCGACTCGACCGTATCGCCCCCTCCGAGGATAACGAACCATTTGCGGGAGCTGTCTGTCTGAATTTTACGGATCAAGTGGTGCAAGGGATCCGATGCGGTAGGGCTTGAAAAGACAGAGGCTCCGCCGATTTTCAGAACGCCGGTTCGCATGGCTCGTGTGCTTAAGGCTTCAGAAGCACCACCGCGGCGATAAACCCACCTAGTGCTAACAATGCGACAAGAAGGATGAGAGTCCAAACCCACCAGGGTAAACCATCTGAGCCCTGATCGCTATCCTCCTGGGATGGCTGGGCTTGTGGCTGTTTTTTCGTGGGGCTTGGAAGTTTCGTTTGCGATCCAGGGGTTTTGGAATCGGTGGTTTTTCGCTCGACGGGTCGGGTCAAGGGTGAGGGATCCGAGGAACTCGGATGGGATTTTCCCGACGCTTGCTGGATCGCTTGGGATTTGGATTTGGTTTGGTTCGGTTGGCTCGAATCGTGAATCAGATCGATTCGGCTATCGATTGAGGAGGCGTCGCTTTTGACGATCGCACGCAGGACACCGCTATCGGAACTCGAAAGGACTTGGCCTGCCTGCGCGGATTTGCGATTCGATTCGATCGTCGTGTCATCGAGTTGGTTGTTGACGGTTTCCGAGCGATAGATGTCTTTGGATTTGGCTCCTTCGAGCAGGTCATCGAGGGTCATGCCACGGGCAGGCTTGGTCGAGACATCAGGATTGTCGGCTTTGTATTTTCGCAGCCAAGCCTCCAGTGCCGAGGCGACTTGGTTGCAGTCCTGGTACCGGAACTTGGGATCTTTCTGCATCATCTTAACGCAGATCCCGTCAAGTTCGCCGGGGCAATCGGGTCGATCCTTACGGATATCCTCAGGCATGGAATTTTGGTGTTTTACGATGCGGCTAGGGATGCTTCCATCGGGGAACGGAGGGTGCCCTGTGAGCAGGAAGTACATCGTGCAACCTAACCCGTAGATATCGGCGCGGTTGTCTACGGTATGGCTGTTGATGGCTTGTTCGGGTGCAAGGTAATCGGCAGTACCGAGGACTTTATCGTTGTACTCCATCGTCAGCGACGCGTCGCTTTGGTCCTGGTACAGTGCCAAGCCCAGGTCGAGTACCTTGATGACTCCCTCGGTATTGATCAGGAAGTTTGCGGGTTTCACATCGCGATGGATCAAGCCTTGTTCATGGGCGTGTTGAAGTCCATGGGCCGCTTGGGCGATGTAATCGGCGACGATCGCATAGGGGAGTGGCCCGTGCTTTTTGACCAAGATTTGCAGATCGACCCCTTCGATGTACTCCATGACGATGTAATGGGTGTCTTTTTCATGGTCGATGTCATAGGCTCGAACGATATTCGGATGGTTTAGCGAAGCGATCGCTTTGGCTTCCCGCTGGAAGCGTTCCAAGTAAGAGGAATTCCCAAGTTTGGATTTGGGCAAGACTTTGACGGCCCTGCGGTGCTTCAAGACCAAATGCTCGCCGAGGTAAACACTGCTCATACCACCGGTGCCGATATGGCCTAGCAACTTATGCTTCCCCAGGAAGAACCCTTTGTATTTACCTTGGAGGATCTTCTCTGATTGCCACCGGGTCAGAAGACCGGCATCTTCAAAGGATTTGCAAACGGCAACTGGGTCTTCGAGGATCGCCGCATCTGCCGATTTCATCAGAGATTCTTTTCGCGCAACGAAAGCCTCTGGATCGACGAGTTTGCTCTTTTCGATCAAATCGAAAACTTTGTCGGCGGTGATCTGCGTCATACTGCGAATTCTCAAGAACCCATCCAGAGGCCCCACACGAAACCCCTGCGCCCTGCACCAAGTGTACTAGAATTCCCTGTCGCAAGTGCCACAGATAGAGGAAAGTCCCCCAATTTCGTTTTATTTTTAGGGAGCTTGTATTGACCTTGGAATCCCCTTGCAACAACCTTACAACCTGGAGAACTCTGCTAATCCACAAATTGGGACCCAACACGATGAGCGTTTTTTCCATCAAGTGGACTCCCCCCGCACAACACCCACGATAAACTACTGAAATTCCTGTCCTGACACGAATCCTTGCGCTGGCTGCCGAAGCTTCAGCGCTAGAAATCAAGTCCTAATTAACGATCAACCCCACCGAACCGATCATGCAGTTTTTTCCGGAAATTGAGAAAATCCAATACGAGGGCCCCGAGTCGAGGAACCCCTTGGCATTCAGGTTCTACAACCCCGACGAGATGATCGAAGGACGCTCGATGCGCGATCACATGCGTTTCAGCATTGTCTATTGGCACACGATGCGAGGGGGCGGAGCGGACCCTTTCGGTCCGGCGACTGCTGAGCGTCCATGGGATGATGGTACCGATTCGATCGACAATGCCCTCAAACGGGTCGAAGTGGCCTTCGAAATTTTCGAAAAACTCCAGGTCCCCTACTATGCCTTTCACGATCGGGATGTTGCTCCCGAGGGCAAGAACATTCGTGAGTCGCACAAGAACCTCCAAAGGATCGCCGAGTCGCTAAAGGCCCATCAGCAGAAAAGCGGAATCAAGCTTCTCTGGGGGACAGCCAACATGTTTAGCAACCCTCGTTTCATGCATGGGGCTTCGACAACCTGCAATGCCGATGTGTTCGCTTACGCGGCCTCGCAAGTCAAAACCGCGATGGAAGTCACCAAAGAACTCGGCGGGGAGAACTATGTGTTCTGGGGTGGTCGAGAAGGCTACATGACACTTCTGAACACCGATATGAAACGGGAAGTCGATCATCTAGGACACTTCATGCACCTTGCCGTCGACTACGCCAAGAAGATCGGCTTCAAAGGCCAGTTTCTGATCGAACCGAAGCCGAAAGAGCCGACCAAGCACCAGTATGACAGCGATGCGGCTGCCTGTTGCAATTTCCTTCGCGCCTACGACTTGACCCCGTACTTCAAGCTCAATCTCGAGACCAACCACGCCACCCTGGCCGGTCACACCATGATGCACGAATTGGACTACGCCGGGATGCAAGGGATGCTCGGTTCGATCGATGCGAACACCGGCGACTTGCTCCTGGGTTGGGACACGGATCAGTTTCCAACGGATTTCTACCTTACCGCCCAGTGCATGCTCATGATCCTCAAGTACGGTGGATTCACCACCGGAGGCGTGAACTTCGACGCCAAAGTGCGACGCGAAAGCTTCGAACCGATCGACTTGTTCCATGCCCATGTCGGCGGCATGGACGCCTTTGCAAGAGGCCTACGAATCGCCGCCGATATTCGCAAAGACGGTGTCCTCTCGGATTTCGTCAAAAACCGCTACCGAAGCTGGGATTCAGGGATCGGCAAAGAAATCGAATCCGGTAAGGCCACCTTCGAGTCCCTCGATCAGTACATCTGCCAAAAGGGCGAAGCAGACAAGAACGAAAGCGGTCGCCAAGAGTTCCTCGAAAACGTCTTCAACCGTTACCTCTAAGGTAGTTGAACCTGTGCATCTTCGATCCAAGAATCGCTAAGCGGACAAGAACGCGATCCAAGTAGGTAGTCGTGAAAAAAGTAGGAATAGTAGGCTGGCGTGGAATGGTCGGTTCGGTCCTCATGGACCGAATGCAAAGCGAGCATGACTTCGATCTGTTCGAACCGATCTTCTTTTCAACCTCCAACCCAGGCGGACCCTCTCCGAGCTTACTTGGATCGGCATCTGCTGGGGTTCTCCAAGACGCCCATGACCTTCAAAGGCTCGCCCAGATGGATGCGATCCTCACGGCCCAAGGTGGCGATTACACCACAGCCGTCTACGAGAGACTTCGCAGCCAGGGTTGGAACGGCTATTGGATCGATGCGGCTTCCTCACTGCGAATGCGAGAGGACTCGATCATCATCCTCGACCCCGTCAATGAAAACGTCATCCGCGAGGGCATCCAACGCAAAATCAGGACGTTCGCAGGCGGCAATTGCACGGTCTCTTTGATGCTCATGGCACTCCATGGACTGTTTCGCGAGGGACTCGTTCAATGGATGACGAGCATGACCTACCAAGCAGCTTCCGGGGCTGGCGCAGCGAACATGAAGGAACTGCTCGTCCAAATGCAACGACTTGCAAACCCTGTCGCCGACCTCGCTGCCAACCCCAGCTCGGCAATCCTCCAGATCGACCACCTGGTGACGCAGACCATGCGAAGCGCGGAGTTTCCGACCGAAAATTTCGGGGTCCCTCTGGCAGGAGGACTCATCCCCTGGATCGATAAAGATCTCGGCAAGGGTCAAAGCCGCGAGGAATGGAAAGGCCAAGCCGAAACCAATAAGATTCTCGGAAATCGCCAAACACAAATCCCCGTCGATGGAATCTGCGTCAGGATCGGAGCCATGCGCTGCCATAGCCAAGCTCTGACGATCCGCCTAACCAAAAACGTACCCCTCGACGAACTTTGCGAAATCATCGATTCTGCGAACCCTTGGTCCAAAGTGATCCCGAACGAAAAAGAAAAAACCATACGGGAACTCAGTCCCGCCGCCGTTTCCGGAACCCTGATTTGCCCCGTGGGCCGATTGCGCAAACTCGAACTCGATCCGCTCCACGAAGGTTGTTATCTCTCGGCCTTTACCGTCGGCGATCAATTGCTCTGGGGCGCTGCCGAACCGCTTCGAAGAATGCTTCGAATCGCACTCGAGGATTAACTCCCAGATCCAGCCCTAGGAGCTTTGCCATGCAAGTGCCAGGAAAACCTATGCTCGGCTGGCTCGATCCGTATCGCCTAGCCCCTCGAAATAGGAGAATCCAGACTACACTTTTCATACTGGTCGTCCTACTGGAGGTCGTTTCCGGGCGGCTTGTGGCCCAGACTCCCGAGCGCCCCAATGTCCTTTGGATCACCTGCGAAGATACCGGCCCGCAACTAGGTTGCTACAACGACCCTTACGCAAAGACTCCCAACCTCGATGCCTTTGCTCAATCCGCACTAAAATTCACCCGATGTTGGTCGAATGCACCGGTCTGCGCGCCGGCACGGACGACCCTGATCTCAGGCCTCTACCCGACTTCCTTCGGGGCTCAGCACATGCGGTCCTCGGTCCGGCTCCCCGAAGGTGCTCAAACCCTACCGGAGATCTTGAGCAAGGCTGGCTACTATTGCTCGAACAACAGCAAGGAAGACTACAACTTTCCCAAACCTTCTCGCATGTGGAACGATTCGAGCAACAAAGCGCATTGGAAAAATCGGCAGTCGGGGCAACCGTTTTTCTCGGTATTCAACAGCACGCTTACTCACGAAGGCCAGATTCGCAAACGACCCTATTCTCCCAAGCACGACCCAAAACTCGCACCCGTGCCCCCTTATCAGCCCGACGACGAACAAGTCCGATTGGATTGGGCGCAGTACTACGACCGAATCACCGAAATGGATGCTTGGGTTGGTAAGCAACTCCAAGATTTAAAAGACGCGGGTTTAGAGGAATCGACCATCGTGTTTTTTTTCGGGGACCATGGCTGTGGGCTCCCACGAGGCAAGCGTTGGTTGTACCAATCAGGACTTCATGTGCCGATGATTGTCCATGTGCCAAAGGCTTTTGCAGGACGTTTCGAGGCGATCTACCAACCCGGTGCCTCAAGCGACCGGCTCGTTGCGTTCGTCGACCTTCTCCCTACCGTCTTGGACCTATGCCAAATCCCGCTGCCTCAAGGATTGCACGGCCGGTCCTTCTTCGCTCCGGATGACTCACGCAACCACCACTTGTTCGGTTTCCGCGATCGTATGGACGAACGGATCGACAGCTCCCGTGCCATCCGCAGTGATCGGTACCTGTACATCCGCAATTTCATGCCTGATCGACCCCAAGGCTCTTATCTGAATTACATGTTCCAGACCCCCACAACTCGGGTCTGGAAAGAAAAATTTGATCAAGGATTATTGAACTCAGTGCAGCGAGTTTTTTGGGAGCCCAAGGCGATCGAAGAACTCTACGACCTTCAGAATGACCCCCATCAAATCGCGAATCTCGCCTCGGAACCGACTCTAGCCAGCCTTCGGCAGGAATTAGCCGATTCGCTCCAATCGAAAATGATCGAGCTTAGAGATACTGGATCGCTTCCGGAAGATTGGATACTCAACGAGGATCTGGCCGACACCGAACTTGCGATACGCGCCGCTTGGAGATCGGGACAAGCCCAATCGGACCCAATGGAACTCCTGACGATGCTTCAAAGTTCGCACGTCCTAGAACGCTACTGGGGTGCCATCGCGCTGAGAGCGAGCAAGGCAATGGGTGCTGAGCCGAAAGTTGCAGATTTGGCACAAGGTCTACTCAATGACCCGAGCTTGGTGGTCCGAGCAGCGGTGGCCGAGTCGCTAGCCCGGCAAGGGCCTTCCAAGCAGGTGCAAGACAACTCGATGGAGATACTTACGGAAATCTCGCTCCAGGAAGAGGCCCCTTGGGGAGCCAGAATGCTCGCCTTGAATGCCCTTTGCGATCTGGGTGTTTCGAGCGAGCTAGCCGCGGCGATCCAGGAAGTCTTCGATGCCAATGCCAAATCCTGGAACAGCACCCTACCTGAGCGATACTCCGAATACCTTGCCCGGTTGGTCGACCGACTGGTAGAAACAGCCAAGTAAACGGACTTCGAGCAGCCGACATCGATTTCGACCCGCTTTATTCGGTTTTCAGGGCCGTTGTTTGCAATAGATGGAAACCGCAGTTTATCTACAATGGGGGCTCGACGAGGGGAGAAACATGCCCCTCGTGCCCCTCCCCTTCCCAATCTGATTTCCGGTACGAATTCGCCAATGAGCACAACTCCCAACCAGACGGTCTCGGACCCCTATTTCCAGCAACTCTTCGCCGAGCGGATCGGTGGAGCGCAGTACGGCAAGGCCAACGAGATCTACAAGTTTGAGAAGATCAAGCGAGCCAAGCGAAAGGCACTTGCCGATTATCCAGACCGCCAATTGTTGGACTTTGGGATCGGCGAGAATGATTCCATGGCCGACCTATCGGTACGGGATGCTTTGCATGTCCAAGCCAACCGGTCCGAGAATCGTGGCTACATGGACAACGGTACTGCAGAATACAAGCAAGCCGTCTCGCGATTCATGAAGCGTCAATTTCATGTCGACCTAGATCCCAACTCGGAAATCAATCACTGCATCGGAAGTAAGACGGCTCTGTCGATGCTGCCAGCTTGCTTTATCAACCCCGGGGACATCACCATGATGACCGTCCCGGGATACCCGGTTGCCGGGACCCATACGCGCTACTACGGCGGAACGGTCCATCGACTGCCATTGCTTGCCAAGAACCACTTCTATCCGGACTTTTCATCCGTGACGCCAGAGATTTGGGAACGTACCAAATTGCTGGTCCTGAACTATCCGAACAGCCCGACGGGCCAAGTCGCTACGCGAGAGTTCTATTCGGAAATCGTCGCCATGGCCAAAAAATATCAATTCGTCGTGGTCCAAGACGCCGCGCATATTTTGTTGTCCTTCAAAGGAAAACCACTGAGTTTTCTTGAGGTACCCGGCGCCATGGACGTCGGGGTCGAAGTCCACTCGATGAGCAAGGGCTTTGATATGATCGGCTGGCGGATCGGCTGGGTCTGCGGCAACGCAAAGATTGTCCAAGCGTTCTCGGACGTCAAAGACAACTGCGACAGTGGGCAATTCGGGGCGATTCAAAGGGCAGCCGTCAGCGCCCTGGACAATCCTGATATTCCCAATCGGATAAGGTCAAAGTACCAAAGGCGGCTCGAGAAACTCGTCGCAACCTTGCGGCGCTGCGGGTTCACCTGCGAGCTACCCGGAGGTAGCTATTTCCTCTACGTCCAAGCTCCCACAGGAGTATCAGGTGGTGCGAAATTCAATAACGCCGAGGAAGCCTCACAGTACTTCATCACCGAACACTCCATCGTGATCGTTCCCTGGGATGATGCCGGTAGTCACCTAAGATTCTCGGTAACCTACGAAGCTGCCGACGAAGCGGCCGAAGATCTGCTCATGGCCGAAACCGAGCGGCGATTATCGGCTTTGAAACTCACATTTTAGAACCAGACTAACTCCATAAAGGCACGGCTCTGTATGACCGATCTTGAACTTCATCAGCAATTGCAAAAGGCCTTGGACTCGTTCAAGGATCCCGAAACGGCCAGGCCGCTGTCCAAGACCGGACAAGTCACCGATTGGGTCGTTGCAAACGGTCATGCCAAGTGCAAACTGTGCCTTACCTCGATGGTCTCTGCGATTGCTCCTGAAGTCGCCGAGCGACTCAAGTCCCATCTGCACAGTCAAGTCCCAGGACTCGTGTCGATCGACATTGCGCTCGATCGCTTCGATCGCCCTGCTCAACCACTCGGGCAAATCGGGTTGACGGCCAAGGTCGCGATCGCCGTGGCGGCTGGCAAAGGGGGAGTCGGCAAAAGCACGCTTGCAGCAGCCATCGCACTGACACTCGAGAGTTTAGGGGCCAAGGTAGGATTGATGGATGCGGATATCTACGGTCCTAGCGTTCCACACCTGCTCGGACTCGAAGGACGCCCTCAGATCGCAGATTCCAAAATACAGCCGATCCGCTCAGGAACCATGCCGGTTATGTCGATGGGATTTCTCATCGAGCGCGACCAAGCGGTCGCTTGGAGAGGTCCGATGCTCAACGGATCTATCACCCAGTTTCTCCGAGATACGGCTTGGGGGGATCTGGATTTTCTGATCATTGACATGCCACCAGGGACCGGTGACGTAGCGATCACACTATCGCAATTGATCCCACTGACTGGTGCGATCATCGTGTGCACCCCCCAGGAGGTCGCTCTGCTGGATGCAGGCAAAGCGATCAGTATGTTTGAGAAAACCAAGATCCCCATTCTCGGGGTGGTCGAAAACATGAGTGGGTTTACCGACCCAGAGACAGGAAAAACCTTCGACATCTTTGGACGGGGAGGCGCTCGGCAGAAGGCCGATGAAATCGCCGCTCCGTTTTTGGGGGAGATTCCGATCCAAATGACCCTGCGCAGCGAATCCGACGAGGGACGACTGGCCGAGGCACTCAAGGATCCAAGGATCGCAAAACCCTTTGAGGATGTCTGCCGAGCATTGGTCCGGTCGATCACTGCCCGGACGGCTGCCGATCCGCTCGGAAAGATCTCCCTACCAGTGCTTGGTTAGTACTAACCCGCTTGATGGCTCACAGTGCAACGCAACCCGTTAGCAATTCGATCAATCGATTGGCTCTTGCTCGATCGCGATTGCAACGGCTTCCCCTCCCCCAATGCATAAACTGGCTACCCCTGTGCGCTTTCCGTACCGTTCCATCGCATGCATCAGCGTCACAAGAATACGTGTACCGCTGCATCCGATCGGGTGCCCCAAGGCAATCGCTCCCCCATGGACATTGACTCGCTCAGGTGCAAGGCCCAGTTGATCAACGCAAGCGATGACTTGGGCCGCGAACGCTTCGTTGATCTCAAACAAATCGACCTCCTTTGGCGCAAGGTCCGCGTATCGGCAGACCTTGCGAATCGCCTCAACCGGTGCAGTAAATAGTTCCGCTGGACTCTGGCTGTGCTGGGCACAAGCCAAGACTCTAAACGAGCTCTGACTCGATAGCGTTCGGCGTAGAGGCTCATCGACGACCAAAAGACTCGCAGCACCGTCGGCAAGCCCTGATGCATTCCCCGCTGTGACCGAACCTGAGGAACCGAAGGCAGGTTTGAGCTTTGCTAATTTTTCTAACGATGTGTCCTGGCGAGGACAAGCATCGTGTCGAATCGTCGTCTTGGCATCGATGAGCACCGGTGCAATCTCTTGTTCGAAAAATCCTTGATCGGATGCGGCGCAAGCCCGCTGGTGACTCAGCAGAGCCCAAGCGTCCTGATCCGATCGACTAACGCTTTGCTGGCAAGCCAGTCGGTCCGCATAAGTCCCCATCGCCACGTTCCCCTGGGAGCACCGCAATCCGTCCTGTTCGATCGAATCGAGCATCGCTACCGATCCGTACTTGGTTCCCATCCGACTGTTCACAAGCAAATGCGGGGCTTGGCTCATGCTCTCCATGCCAGTAGCGATGCAAGCGCTGGCTTGCCCGCTCTGAAGCGCCCGGACGGCCAGAACCACAGCTTGAAGTCCCGATCCACATACCTTACTAACCTGCGTGCAAGTGACTTCCTCACCAAGCCCCCCCTTCAACGCAGCCTGCCTGGCAGGCGCTTGCCCAAGCCCCGCAGATAGGACGTTTCCAATCCAAAGCTCTTGAATCCTACTCGGGTCGATTCGAGTCCTTTCGATCGTTCGCCGAATGCTCACTCCAGCCAGCATCGGTGCGGGAATATTCGAAAAATCACCCAGAAACCGGCCTATCGGTGTGCGACTCGCACCCAGAATCCAAACTTTCACAGCAATGCACCTTCTCGAAAACAGATCAAAAGTTTAACTTATTGTAACGACAAGCTGGACACGCGATCACGAATCCCCTGTTGAATTAGGAATCCGTTGGTGACTGTAAACGAATTTCCAATCGACTCAAGCCAAGACACGGCAGGCAAACCAGCCAGTTTGCAGCCAGAGCTGGAGCTTTGGAGACCGACGGCCGCTCGGATCGAACAATCGCATTTGAACCGCTTTCTTCGACGCCTCAGCGATGACGGGCTCTGGAAAGGTCCTGAGCTTACCGAAGATGCGATCGCCAATCGCTCGGTGTTCGATCAACTTCATCGATGGGCTCTGGAGCATTCAGGTCTGTTTTGGGAAAGGGTCTGGGAGTACGGCCAATTGCGAGGGGAGCTCGGCCCGATCCAGACCAACGGATCGCTCCGTGCCTCGGACCGTCGATTTTTTCCCCAGGGCGCATTGAATTTTGCAGAGAACTTGCTCAAGCCCGATTCGTTCGCTCCTTTAGATCCCAGCCGCATGGAATCCCCCGCGCCTCCGGCGCTGGTCGCACTCGATGAGACGTTGCAGATACAAACTCTCTCCCGGGACCAACTGGCCAAGCGGGTCTATCAATTGGCCAGGTGCTTGGGCTCCTTGGGGGTACATCGCGGGGATTGCGTCGCAGGGGTGATGCCCAACTCGATCGAAGCGCTGGTGGGCTTCTTGGCCAGCAGTGCGATCGGAGCCGTCTGGACCTGTTGTTCTCCAGAGTTCGGCGACGATGCGATTGTCGATCGGTTTGCACAAACCAACCCGAAATTGCTCATCTACGCAACGGTATCGAGGTATCAGGGAAAGCGTTTCGATCAGCGGGCTAGAATCGCGTCGATCGAGCGTCGACTTGAGAGTTTACAAGCGACGCTGATTGTTGAAAACGATGAGGGTATCGCGAACCTGGACGCATCGGATCGAGCTTGGAGAACCTCGCAGATCGCGACGATTTGGTATCGGGATATTCTCAAGACCGAGTCGAGCGAACCGATTCGCTTCGAGCGGTTTGCCTTCAATCACCCTCTGTACATTTTGTATTCCTCGGGAACGACCGGCGCGCCCAAGTGCATCGTGCACGGAGCGGGAGGAACGCTGCTTCAACATGTCAAAGAGCATCAATTGCACAGCGACATCCATCCGCAGGATCGCCTCTTCTATTTCACGACCACCGGTTGGATGATGTGGAATTGGCTCGCAAGTGCTCTGGCATCCGATGCGACGATCTTTCTCTACGACGGTTCCCCTGTCTACCCGGACTATGGGGTGTTATGGCGGATGGCCCAGGAGCATCGCATCACCCATTTCGGTGCCAGCGCACGTTATTATGCAGCTTTGGAAAAACAGCCGTTTGTCCCGAATGCCAACGGCAATACCGATTCGATTCGGGTATTGCTCTCGACAGGTTCGCCGCTGCTGCCAGAGCAATTCGGCTGGCTCTATCGATCGGTCAGCAAGGACATGCATCTGGCCTCGATCTCGGGTGGCACAGACATCGTTTCATGCTTCGCTTTGGGCAATCCAACAATCCCAGTTGTCTCTGGTCAAATTCAGTCGAAGGGACTTGGGATGGACGTACGGATTGTCGATGAGCATGGCTCGAAGCTGCTCGGAGTGCCGGGCGAATTGGTCTGTGCCAATGCCGTTCCCAGCATGCCACTTGGGTTTTGGAACGATCCGGACAACGTCCGGTATCGAAGTACCTACTGGGAACGTTACGAGGAGATGTGGTGGCATGGGGATTGGGCCATGGAAACCGAATCGGGAGGCATGATCATCTACGGCCGTTCCGACTCGACCTTGAACCCTGGTGGGGTTCGGATCGGGACGGCTGAGATTTATAGGCAACTTGAAGCCTTTCCCGAAATTCTCGAATCGGTCGCGACGGCCAAAAAAGAGGATGGTGATGAAAAAATCGCATTGTTCATCAAACTGAACAAGCCCTCAGCACAGGACTCTCTGGCCAACCCGGATTTCATCGACCGAATCAAACGTCGGATCCGACTCCAATGCTCTCCAAGGCACGTTCCTGCTTGGATTGTCCCGGTCGAGGACTTGCCCAAAACCATGAATGGTAAAATCTCAGAAATCGCCGTTCGCAATGCGATCAGCGGAATCAGAATCGGAAATGCCGGGGCACTTGCAAACCCCGAATGCCTAGTTTTCTTTCAAAACTGGAAGCCTTGACCAACCACTTTTAGGACTAAATCTCATGAGCAAAAAAGATGACATGCCCATCCGCAAGATCGATCATGTCCGATTCTTCGTAGGCAATGCACGGCAGTCGGCATACTTCTATCGCAACGCCTATGGCTTTGACGTCGTGGCCTATGCCGGTTTGGAAACCAAGGTCAAGAACGAGGCAGGCTATGTGCTCAAACAAGGTGGAATTCACTTTGTGATGATCTCTCCCTTGCGCGCCAGCCACCCAGACTCCAAGCGATTGATTCAACATGGCGACGGAGTCTCGGACATCGCGCTGCAAGTTGACGATGTCCAAAGAGCCTATGGAATGGCCATCGAACGAGGCGCGATCGGGGTGCTCGAACCCCAAAGCACCCAGGACGCCTACGGCATCTACGAACACGCAACCATCCAAGCTTACGGTGATACCACCCACACATTCGTCAATCGGGATCGCTACCACGGCGCTTTCGCTCCAGGCTTCGACCCGATCGACCCCTCGAGATACAACCCGGCAACCTATCACTCAACCGGATTGCTTGCCATCGATCATATCGTCGGAAACGTCGAAGAAGGACGCATGGACCAGTGGGTCGAGTTCTATCGCCGTGTGCTCGGCTTTGAACAACTTGTATCCTTCGACGATAAAGATATTTCGACAGAGTATTCGGCATTGATGTCCAAGGTCGTCGAGGGTGGAAGGGGTCGAATCAAGTTCCCGATCAACGAACCGGCCAGCGGCAAACGACGCAGCCAAATCGAAGAGTACATCGACTTCTACGGTGGGGCGGGGGTCCAACACATCGCCCTGGCGACCAACGACATCATCAAGACAGTCCGAGCTCTGCGTGACAACGATGTCTCCTTTTTGCGTGTTCCCCGGACCTACTACGATACGCTCAAGGATCGAATCGGTTCGATCAAAGAGGACATCGAAGAACTTGCCGAACTTGGAATCCTGGTCGATCGCGACGACGAAGGCTACATGCTGCAAATCTTTACCAAGCCCGTTCAGGACCGACCCACGCTGTTCTTTGAAATCATCCAGCGCGAGGGGGCCAAAAGCTTCGGTAAAGGGAACTTCAAAGCCCTCTTCCAAGCGATCGAGCGGGAGCAAGAGATCCGAGGGACGCTCTAACGTCCCATTGGATTCAGAGCTATATTGTCAGAGTAATACAGTTGTTCGTGCCTCGCATCGGATTTCGTCGTACTCGTACTCAGCGAGGCGGTACTCAGTGAAACGGTACTCGTACTCGATGGCTGTTTGAACTGCGGCGATGCCGATCGTTGATCGAAGAGGTTCGCGGTAACTTGCGGACCAATAGGTCGGATTGCTACACTAGGTCACTTCGAGTACGAGTACGAGTACCGCGATGCTGAGTACGAGTACGAGAAGAAGCACGAACAAAGCATTGGACCGAAGTGCTCGATCGAGCGTTTTTGATTTGTGTAAAGTCCCCTCATCGAACTCGGTCAATGTGTGTCGGTATCCAACGCCCCTGACGCCCAATTCAGCCCCCAACCTCGAACCGAACTCGTGCCATGTCTCCAAATCCGAACCGTGAACCGCAATCGACCGTCGAAGTCCGGCGCGATTGGCTCTTGCGCGCAGGGATGGGACTCGGCACGATCGCCTTGGCGGATGTTTTGCATCGAGATCGAGCTTTCGCCGACCAAGGGATACCAAGTTCCGGTATTCTCAATCCCACGCACCATCGACCGACGGCCAAGCGCGTCATTTACCTTTTCATGGCCGGGGGGCCTTCGCAACTCGAAACCTTCGACTACAAACCGCTGCTCAACGAGCGACAAGGCCAACCGCTGCCCGACTCGGTCCGAGCAGGCCAAAGACTCACCGGGATGTCAGGCAATCAAGCGACCCTACCTTTGGCAGGCTCGATCTTTACGTTCAAACAACATGGCAAAAGTGGGGCTTGGGTCAGCGAGCTGCTGCCCCAGACGGCCAAGTATGTCGACGACATGGCAATCCTACGCTCGATGACCACCGAGGCGATCAATCACGACCCGGCAATCACTTTTTTACAGACAGGCAACCAGATTTCAGGTCGCCCGAGCATGGGCGCTTGGATGCACTACGGACTAGGGAGCGACAATGAAAACCTTCCGAGTTTCGTCGTCTTGATCACGAAAGGTAAGGTAGATCAGCCGTTGTACTCTCGCCTCTGGGGCTCAGGGTTTCTCCCGGCCCGCTACCAAGGAGTTCAGTTCCGGTCCGGCAAAGAACCCGTACTCTACCTTACGAACCCACCGGGGATCGACGCGGCAAGTCGCCGACAGATGCTCGACCGGCTCAAGCAATTGCATGAGGTCCAGGCCGAGCGGACTGCCGACCCGGAACTCACAGCCCGGATCGCTCAGTACGAGATGGCTTACCGCATGCAAACCAGCGTACCGGAGGTCACCGATCTATCGACCGAGAGCCAATCGACGTTGGACCGCTATGGCGACCAAGCCAAAACTCCGGGAACTTTTGCTGCAAATTGTTTGCTTGCGCGTCGGCTGGCCGAACGCGGGGTGAAATTCATCCAGTTGTACCATCAGGGATGGGACCATCATGGCGGGGTGCCAGGCGGGATGCGAACCCAGTGCTCAGAGACCGACCAACCCACTGGAGCTTTGCTAGAGGACTTGAAGGATCGCGGGATGCTCGACGACACCTTGGTGGTCTGGGGCGGGGAGTTTGGTCGAACGAATTACTCTCAGGGCAAGCTTACGGCGGACAATTATGGAAGAGATCACCATCCGAGATGTTTCACGATGTGGATGGCAGGAGGAGGGGTCCAAGGGGGTGTGGTTTACGGGGAAACATGTCCTTTTGGGTACAACATCGTAGAGAATCCGGTCCATGTTCGTGATTTCCACGCCACGCTTCTCCATGCATTGGGAATCGATCACGAGCGTTTCACCGCCAAATTTCAGGGTCTCGATGCGCGCCTAACAGGCGTCGACCCGGCTCGCGTGGTAAGCGAAATCCTCAAAAAAGCTTAGCAGCCACATATACCAATAGCGCCGTCCGAGGCTTAAAGGGCGGCGGCTCCCAGTGTAGAGCTATTGTCCCCAATAGCTCTACACGACGCGCAAGCGGAGGCGTCTTACGGTTTTTTCTGGGCTGGTGGTCTTACGGGTCGCGCGGTCTTATCGCGCCGATCGATTGGGGACAATCGATCTACCATGCAAGAGGCATCCCCCAGTGTAGAGCTATTGTCCCCAATAGCTCTACACGACGCGCAAGCGGAGGTGTCTTACGGTTTTTTTCTGGGCTGGTGGTCTTACAGGTCGCGCGGTCTTATCGCTCCGATCGATTGGGGACAATCGATCTACCATGCAACCATGCAAGAGGCATCCCCCAGTGTAGAGCTATTGTCCCCAATAGCTCTACACGACGCGCAAGCGGAGGCGTCTTACGGTTTTTTCTGAGCTGGTGGTCTTACAGGTCGCGCGGTCTTATCGCGCCGATCGATTGGGGACAATCGATCTACCATGCAAGAGGCATCCCCAGTGTAGAGCTATTGTCCCCAATGGCTCTACACGACGCGCAAGCGGAGGCCTTAACTCCATTTTCGAGCATAGCTGCGGCCACCGGTCCGTCGGATCGCTGATTTGAGCTCCAGGACGCTCAAGGTGCTTAGCACCTGCGAGACGGCCAGGTTGGTGCGTTGGACGATCCGATCGATATCGGTTGGCAAGACATCGATCGATTGGAGGACCGTTTTCTCGATCTCGTTCAATACCAGTTCCTTGGGTTGTTGGACAATTTGGCCAGAGCTGAGTTTGGCACTTTTTGAAAGAGGTCCAAGGTGCTCAAGGATATCTTCGGCATCTTGGACCAGCAGTGCGCCGTCGCGGATCAGGCGGTTCGAGCCGCGGGCTGTCGGCGCGCAGGCTTGGCCAGGAACCGCGAAGACATCCCGCCCCTGCTCGCCGGCGTGGCGAGCGGTGATCAGTGAACCAGACCGTTCGGCAGCTTCGACGACGACGACCCCGAGGCTCAGTCCGCTGATGATGCGATTTCGCTGGGGGAAAACCCCTGGTTTGGGTTTAGCCAACGGCGGCGTTTCGCTGACCAGGGCACCTTGGCTGCGAATTTTCTTCGCTAAATCCTTGTGCTCTGGCGGGTAGATTTCCGTCAAGCTACTACCGAGTACCGCGATGGTTCGCCCCGAGGACTCCAGCGCCGATCGATGGCACACTCCGTCGATTCCGCGTGCCAGACCGCTGACGACCGTGCATCCGTAGGAGCAAAGGCCTCGGGTAAGGCGTTCGGCCATGAGACGGCCGTAAGCCGTCGCGTGACGGGTTCCGACCATGCCGACCGATAGGGCATCTTCAGGTTGAAAGTCGCCTTGAAGGTACAGCACCAACGGGGGATTGCTGATCTCGGAAAGTAGGCTGGGAATCCGCGGATCGCCAGGGAAAAGCAGATCTATATGCTGCTCTTTGCAGATTTTTAAGACCTCGGTCGCATAAACACCAGACGCCGGATCACGGATGGCCGAAGCGATCTTTGGGCCGACTCGTTCGACTTGACTCAATTGCCCCAAGGTCGCATTAAGCACCCTTGAAGCGTTTCCAAAACATTGGATCAGCCTGCACATGGTCCGATATCCGACCCCATCGACCAGCGATAAACGCAGAAAAGCATCTTGGTCCTCAAGGGGCACACACCCGAGCGTATCGGCAGAAATGCCCGATTCGCACCCTTGGGAATCCACCTCATCGAATTCCGTGAGCCTCTGTTGGAAATGTTCCGAATCCATCATACCCCCTGTCCTTTCGTGAAAATGTGCTGACTTTTCCGATTGTCATTTTCGGGTGTGACACGTCTGGTCAAAAAATGGAGATTTTCGCGTTTTCGAAGCACTCTAACCTGAACCTCACGACGCTTGGTGCTGTATTGCAGCGAAAAAAGCTTTGGAAACGGGCCATAAAGTGCCGATAGCGTAGACAATAAGAGAGTTAGCTAAGCTACCTCGGAACATTTTTTAGATTTTTTGGTTTCTTTTGTCGTTTTCGATCCAATCCCGTAGCGAACGATTGACACCCAATCTCCAGAAAGTTACAGTAGTGGGATCTATAGAGGCTTCGGGGGCCGTATAAGCGAAAGCGGTGTTCTGTTTTCTACTTGGTCCTTGTTTCGGAAATCGGTTTTTAGAGGGGTAAATTCATGAGATTTTTTGGATTGATTTTGGCGGTAGTCGCCATGGCCCAGTCGGCCAATGCCGCACTGCTTAGCACTTGGAATTTCGACAGTAATGCTGATGCTGTGGTGTCGGCTGGTGTTGCGGGTACTGGTACAGCATTCACCAATGTTGGAACGGCCGGTTCGAACGGTATCAACGGCGCGATCAGTTCCCAGCGTTGGGCAACTGCAACAAACGTAACTAACACTTCCGCCGCTGCCGGCGATTCGAAGTACAACACGTTTTCGTTCACGAACACTGGCTCGAACCCGTATGTTCTTACCGACATGGCGTTTGATTTGGGTAGAGTCGGCGGGTCCGGCACGAACGTGATCCGGGTTTTGGTTACTCAGCAGATAGGCACTGGGTCTGAGGATGAAGTTTTCTCCGTGACCGCGAACAGTGGTACGCTCTCCTCGAAAGGCGATAGTTTGGTTAATACCCTCCTCTCCCCTGGAGAGACAGTAACCTACAGGTTCTACTACTCGCGCTCAGGTTCTACTAGCGGTGGTTTGATCGACAACATCATGTTGAACGGCGAGTTGGTTCCTGAGCCTGCCTCGATGGCGATTTTCGGCCTGCTCGGGGTCGGTGCAGCAGCACGGCGCTTCCGTCGCAAGAAGTAGTTCAAGATCGCTTACAAAGGTCTACGTAGCGAAAAGGCCCGGGTACTCCCGGGCCTTTTTTCATTTCTACGGTGATGCTTGAAAACTCAGTCGGCTCTTGCAAGCGCAAGCTGGGCGCGCAGGGCTGTCGGTGCGTGCGAGCTTGCTTAACAGCGCCCTGCGGATTCAGGATTTAAAATCCCGTTTTTTCTCTTCCAGGTTTCGTTTACTAGTGTAAACTACCCGTCCGGTCGTGGTAACGCTCTAATACCCGATCCGACGGCTTGTGGGGACGTCGTTTTCTGTCGCTCCTCGCTTGTTTTTCAATCAGATAGAGTCGGTATCACCGACCACAACGAAGCTTTGGACCTCGAAATCGCACCTTCGACGTCCGGAACAAGAAGAATTGATCATGGAAAATCCTATAGCAATTGTTGGTCTCGGGTATGTGGGGCTTCCCTTAAGCCTCCAGTTTTGTCGCAAAGGCATGTCGATCGTTGGTCTCGATATCGACCAAGCCAAAGTCGAGAAACTCAACCGAGGAGAAAGCTTCATCCATCACATTCCTTCGGCGAGTGTTGCTCAGGAAGTGACCTCAGGACGTTTTCGAGCCAGTTGCGAGTTTGCCGAGGTCAGCAAGTGCGGTGCTGTCGTTATCTGCGTACCTACTCCACTGAACAAGAATCGAGAGCCCGACATCTCTTACATCATCGCGACGGGCAAGGCCATCGCTCCGCACCTGCGAAAAGGGGTGCTGGTGGTACTCGAGTCGACAACCTATCCCGGGACGACCGACGAAGATTTGCGAAAGGTGCTCGAGGAGGGATCGGGGCTAAAGGCCGGAACCGATTTCCATCTAGCATTCTCTCCAGAACGCGAAGATCCGGGGAACCCAGACAGTGTGGTTGCAAAGATCCCCAAGGTCGTCGGTGGTTTGACCCCTGAGTGCCTCAAACGGGCAACGGAGCTATATGGCTCGGCGCTCAATACAGTGGTCCCTGTTTCGAGCTGCCGTGCGGCCGAGGCGACCAAGTTGCTCGAGAACATCTTCCGAGGGGTGAACATTGCCCTGGTCAATGAGTTGAAAGTCGTCTACGACGCCATGGGGATCGATGTTTGGGAAGTGATCGAGGCGGCCAAGACTAAGCCGTTTGGATTCATGGCGTTTTATCCCGGCCCGGGCCTCGGGGGGCACTGCATCCCGATCGATCCGTTTTACCTGACTTGGAAGGCTCGAGAGTTTGGGATGTCGACGCGGTTTATTGAGCTTGCCGGCGAAGTCAACACCGCAATGCCTGAGCATGTCATCCACCGTTTATCGGACGCGCTGAACGATGCGGGTAAACCTCTGAGAGGCAGCAAAGTGTTGCTTGTTGGTTTGGCCTACAAAGCCAACGTCGACGACGATCGCGAGTCGCCCGGTTATGTGTTGCTTGACAAGATGAAGTCTAAGGGGTGTGAGGTTGCATATTATGACCCTTATATCCCGGTGATCCGACCGAGTCGCGAGCATGGCCATTGGGCTGGGACCAGTTGTGTTTCTTGGGATCAGAAGACGATTTCGGGTTTCGATGCGGTGTTGATTGCCACGGCGCATGCGAATGTCGATTACGCCCAGTTGGGACAATGGGCCAAGTTGATCGTCGATACCCGAAATGCGATGAAGAACATCCAGACCAACGGTGTCATTATCAAGGCTTAACAAATTCAATCTGCGGATCAGAATCAACTATGCGGTGGTAGATTTCAACTTCCCGTGTATCAGAAAGAAGGACGTGCCATCGGCACCGATGGCGTCACTTCTGCTTGATATAGACGTCGAGCATGGGAACCACAGAATCTCCAATTTCCGTACCGAGAAGCGTCTGGATCTTTGAAAATCCTAGCCCCGGCAACTGATCGGTGAGTTTATTCTCCATCCGCTGATGGACGGCAACCGCTTTACCCTCCTGAGATCGCTGCACCAGTACCGCATCGATCTTGTTCTTCTCTAAAAACACAGCTAGATCGTCTTTTTCATTGAGTTGCACGGTGCCACGAAAAATTCGGAACGAACGGCTAGGATCCTGGCTGCGTACGGTGAAGATAAACCGGGCATCGAAAGTGCCGGAGTACAGTAGATTTTTCCTTTCTTTCACCAATTCGAATGCGCGTTGCATGTCGACCGGTTCGGTGATAAATCGCTTAGAATAGTCTCGCGTTCCGGACTCGATGAGCACCAAGCAGCCGATGGGTATGCACAGGACCGCTTGCCAAGATCTCGGAGCGATTCGACCCGTTAGCCAGCCGAGGAATTCGGCCACCCAGAGCACCGATGGAATGACGATAACCTGCCCTCCGGCCGCAACCTTCAACTGGTCTTGGCCCAGCAACAGCGTGAAGATTACCAAGGGAAGAAGCAGGACGAAAAACCCAAGTGCGATCCGCAGATATCCGGCAAAAGGTTCCCGAGCACTGGAATGGGAAAAATCGGCTTTCGGCCACCTCCAAAGAAACCCAGCTACTGCAAACATCGCCACAATCAGAAAGAGAGATAGTTGGTAGGTGTACAGAGCGCAAAGACTGCAGATTGCAAAAACGACTCCGTGGGTAATCCGCGACTCGGTCCGCCATAGATCCCAAAAGTACAGCCCCCAGATCGCCCAAGCCATCGTTGGCACATCGAGCCAGACTTCTTGGATCGCGCCGATTCTGCAAGTGAGCGCCAGCAGGATCAAATTAGCAGTGATGGCCAAGGCACTGTCCTTAAAGTAACGGTGTGCGAGGAGAAAAAAACCCACGCTCCAGGCAACGGTAAAAGCCAAAGTGAAAGTCTGGCGATGACATAATTGGTTCCAAAGAGAGCGAAAAATCCACCTTCTAACGCAAAAAACAGTGGTGGATGCCTTCTTAGAGATATTGCCGGATACTGTTTATAGTATTCTTTGGACCATCCGGCAGGGGATTTGAGAAAGCCCCCGAGCTCTTCAAAAGCCGAGGAAAAATAGGTGCCCGTTGCAAGAAATACCGACTCGTCATAATTGTATTGCTCTTTGTCGATCAGGAACGAGGGGCTTGCAAGAGCGATAGCGATCATCGCGACGAAAGCCAAACTCCAAAAACGGTATTTGGCTGGTTCGATGCCAACGGGGCTCTCTGAGATTCTAGAAGCTTTCATTAATTATCCTGCAATCTGCATTTCTTTCGATAGGGGCGGATTGTCGATCCACTCCGCGGGGAGGGTTACGTTACTCGAAAGCCTGAAATAAATCATCCCGTTTTTTGTTCGTCCGCGGGGTTTTTGGGTGGCCGAATTTGTCTGATGCGATCTCCCAGCGTTTTGAAACGTGCGGCAAATTCAAAATCCGTTTTTTCTCTCTTCCAGCTTCCTTTTCCTGAGGTAGACTATCGTCGCTCAGCGATAGCTGGCTGGAAATTTGCTCCTTTCGGTCGATGGGAGCTTGACTTCCGAAGACAAAACGTGCCCTCCACTTCTCCTCTCGGTCCAAACACCAATTCTTAATTCGGTGTCACCGACCCTAGCGAAGCTACAGACTCCAATGACGACTCCGCTCTCCGACCGACAACTCAGGGAAATCGAGTACCATCGCAAGCGTGCAGAACAATTTCGAGCGATCATCGACAAGCCAATTTCCTGGCAAGTGCTTGAAAACCCCTCTGTCCGTTGGTGGAATTCGGCATGGCAGATGTTCCACCACTTGAAAAAATGCGACATCCAAGGCAAAAACGTTTTGGTGATCGGATGCGGTTTCGGTGACGATGCTCTCTTCGCCGCGAAGATGGGTGCTTGTGTTTCCGCTTTTGACATATGCCCTGAATCCCTGGAAATTGCAAAACTCCGAGCTGAAAAGTATCAATTGGAGATCGATTTCCGAGAGTCCCCGGCTGAGTCGACCCCATTTCCGAGCGGATTCTTTGATGTCGTGCTGGCTCGTGATATCATTCACCACATCGAGATAGAACTTGCGATGAAGGAGGTTTGCAGGATCTCGAAACCGGATGCTGTTTTCATCGCATCGGAGATCTACACCCATACGCTTCTGGAAAAATTCAGGCGAACGAAGCTGGTCGACAAATTTCTATACCCTCGCATGAGGAAATTTATCTACCGTAACCCGATCGAAGATTACACCACGGAAGACGAAGAAAAGCTGACGCAGAAGGATGTGCGAGTTCTTCAGTCCTACCTTAAACCAGGTGGGACCACCCAATACTTCAATTTTTTAATTGCCCGCATCGTACCCAAAGGCTCCCCATGGATCGCGAAAATGGACAGGCTGTTTCTGAAGTTGGTCGGGCCTCTGGGAGCTCTTCTGGCTGGACGCGTTCTTCTTTGCCATCGACTTGCCTCTACCCCCCGTGATTCCGCTGGTGAATCGCCTCGGGCATTCGCGTAACACTTTCGGTGCGTTTTTCGGCGGTTGTTTTTTTGTTTGATTTCATCACCTAGAAGTTCGGTATGCGTTGTTTAATCACCGGTGGTGCTGGCTTTATCGGCTCAAACTTGGTTCGGTATTTGCTCGGCCGAGGCCACGAGGTTTTGAATGTCGATGCGCTGACCTATGCGGGGAACCTCGGTTCTCTTGAAGATCTTGGCTCCCTGCCGAAGTATCGATTCGTACAAGCCGACATCGCAACCGATGGGAGGCTCTTTGGATGGCTCGAAGACTTCGCTCCGGATTGCGTAATGCACCTTGCGGCCGAAAGTCACGTCGACCGGTCGATCGATGGCCCGGGCCAATTCATTCAAACCAATATTGTCGGTACCTATGAGGTACTTCAGGCTAGCCTGAAGTATTACCGGGCGCTCGATGGAGAGGGCCAGAAGAGGTTCCGATTTCTGCACGTTTCGACCGACGAAGTTTTTGGATCTCTAGGGTCTGAGGGGCACTTCTCCGAGACGACCCCCTACGATCCACATTCTCCGTACTCTGCGAGCAAAGCCGCATCGGATCACTTGGTCCGGGCTTGGTGGCACGCCTACGGCCTTCCAATCCTGATCACCAACTGCTCGAACAACTATGGCCCTTATCAGTTCCCCGAAAAGCTCATCCCGGTGGTGATCTTAAAGTGCATCCACCAAGAGTCGATCCCGGTTTACGGCTCCGGGAAAAATGTTCGGGATTGGTTGTACGTACTGGACCACTGCAAAGCGATCGAGACGGTCGTTTCAAAGGGCCGCGTCGGCGAAACCTACACCGTCGGTGGGAACAACGAGATGACAAATATCGACTTGGTCCGAACGCTCTGCCGGATCATGGATCGAATGCGCCCCCGCCAAGGGGGAGCAATCCATGAGGATTTGATCACCTTCGTCACCGACCGACCCGGCCACGACATGCGTTACGCGATCGACGCGAGCAAACTCAAACGGGAGCTAGGATGGGAACCGAATCATGATCACGAGGCGCTCCTAGGCTCGACAGTCACATGGTATCTAGATAACCAATCTTGGTGGCAATCGATCCTGACGGGAGACTACAAACTCGCCCGCCAAGGCCTCGAGAGAAGTTAAGGCGATAGACCGTACCGAATCTAATTGAAGCGATGCCCGAAACTCCCCGCCGCACCGTTTCTGAATTGCTAATTGAAAGGCCATCGAGATCGTCGAGCTAGACCAAATCATGAATAGAAAGGGAATCATTCTTGCCGGGGGTAGTGGGACGCGGTTGCACCCGGTAACCAAAGCGGTATCGAAGCAACTCTTGCCGATTTACGACAAGCCGATGATTTATTACCCAATGTCGGTCCTGATGTTGGCTGGGATGCGGGAAGTGCTGATAATCTCAACACCCCATGACTTGCCCGCATTCGAGAGGCTTTTTGGGGATGGCAGTCAGTTTGGGATGCGGATCGAGTATTGCCAGCAGCCTAGCCCCGATGGGTTGGCCCAAGCGTTTGTGCTGGGTGAAAAGTTCATTGATGGCCAACCGAGTTGTTTAATTTTAGGAGACAACTTGTTTTATGGCCAAGGATTCAAGCCCCTGTTGCAACGAGCCGGCAACCAGGAGCAAGGTGCGACGGTATTTGCGTATCCAGTGCGGGATCCTGAACGATTTGGAGTTGTTGAGTTTGACCTCGAAACCGGGATCGCCCAGTCCCTCGAAGAGAAGCCGGCAAAACCCAAGTCGAACTATGCAGTGCCTGGTCTTTATTTTTACGATTCTGATGTTTGCGAGATTGCCAAAAATCTCAAGCCATCTCCGCGGGGTGAACTGGAGATCACCGATTTGAATCGTGTCTACATGCAAAGAGGGGATTTGCAGGTACAACCCTTGGGCCGAGGGTTTGCTTGGTTTGACACCGGCACTCATCGCAGTTTGATTGAAGCTAGTAATTTTGTCGAAGCGCTCGAAGAACGCCAGGGTCTCAAAATTGCCTGTCTTGAGGAAATTGCCCTGGATCAGGGGTGGATGAGTCTTGAGCAATTAAGAGAACACACAAAGGCAATCGGCAAAAGCACCTATGCTGAATACCCACAATACCTTGCGAATAAACATTTATTTTATTCCCAACTGTAAATCCACTTTTCTTATTGGGCATGCTGTTTTTTATCACGGCAAATATCCTTTGGCTTTACAGGTTAGGCTCGGTACGCGTATGGTCAGCGTCGGAATAATGTTAATTGTGCAATGAACAGTAAAATTCACCTGTCGATAGTTACTCCTGCCTACAAGTGCGAAGATTGCATTGAGGAATTGCATCGACGTCTGACGGCCGTGTTACCCAAACTCACGGATAGCTACGCGATCATCTTCGTTGAAGACGGGAGCCCTCAAAAGGACTGGGAAGTGATCTCGCGATTGTGCTTCGTGGAGCCAAACCGGTTTTCGTCGATATCCGGCCCGATACGCTCAATATCGATGAAAACATCGCCTCATGGTCGTCGAGGCGCTGCACAAGGCGTCAACGCGTTCTACAAAGGCAGAGCCCTTGGCTCCATCGGGCATCTCGGGACCTAAAGCTTCCATGAAACCAAAAACTATGTATGCGGTGAAGGTGGCGCCCTGTGCATTAACGACGAACGATTCTTTGAAAGATCGGAAATCATCCGCGAAAAAGGGACCAATCGATCCCAGTTCATCCGCGGGGTCGTCGATAAATACACTTGGGTCGATACAGGATCGTCGTTCCTTCCGAGTGAAATTGCTTGTGCGTTTCTTGCCGGACAACTCGAAAACCTCGAGCCCATCAACGATCAACGCCGAAGAGTTTTCGAGACCTACAATCGAGAGCTGTCCACTTTGTTTGAGCAAGGAAAATTGAGAGGTCCACGCATCCCAACAGACTGCAAGCCGAATTACCATATGTATTACATCTTGCTCGAGTCCCAGCCAGTCCGGGATGCGTTGATGCAGCACCTTAGATCCCAGGGAATCCTCGCGGTTTTTCATTACATCCCCCTGCACCGCTCGCCGTTTGCGACCACCCTTGGCTCAAATCACTACCATTTACCCTATACCGATGATCTCAGCGGTCGTTTGCTTCGATTGCCGCTCTATGCAAGCCTCACAGACGATCAATGCCGCAGCATCGTCCAAGCGATTGGGGCGTTTAGCCAGTCAATGCAATAACAATTTGAGACAGGTAATCACTCAACCGCAAGCCACGAATGCCCACGAGCATCTCTTTGTCCGATCATGGAAGAAGCTAACCCCCAGCCCACGTTTAAGATGTCTACGCTGGGCCAGATCACTTCGTCCGTGGTGAAATTTACGGTTTTACTCCTTCCAAATTCGGACTTCCGATGTATCCTACTGACCAATCGGAGGGTTGAACTTGCCCATGATCGCCCCGGTTGACTTTTCCTAATCCGACTGCTGAGTTCCGAGTTGCTCGGTAAGCAATCCATGGATCGGCTTCCAAAGACTATGGTTCTTGGTCACCGACAACGGCGAAGCCTTGCACCTACCGAGATGCACGATCGATTGCGATTGTCGGGAAGTTGTCCTGCACGGGTCGCGGCTAGCGGTTCGGATTTGGTTCCGGAACGATATAAGTTCTACGGCTATCGCCACGGGTTGGGTGTCCGAATCCTAAGGGGAGTGATCACTCACCACCCATTGAAATTGACTATCGGGGACAATTCCGGAATCTCATCGGGAACTCAAATCAATGCGGCGGCAGGAATAGCGATTGGAAAAGGTGTGTTGATAGGGCCAAACTGCATTATCTGGAGCCAGAACCACCGTTACCAGTCTTTGGACAAGGAGATAAGAGGTCAAGGATATGAGTATAGTCCTGTGAATATAGAGGATGACGTTTGGATTGCTGCATCCTGCGTGATCCTACCGGGCGTAACTCTCGGAAAAGGATTCATCTTTGCTGCTGGTGCCGTTGCCACCAAGCCATTGCCACCGGGAGTCATAGCTGCAGGGGTGCCCGCAAGAGTTATTGGTCGACGAGACGGATTAACCCCGCCGCAGCTATAAAAGTCAGAACCGTTCTTAGCAACACGTCCGAACGAAAGGTTTTAGGCAGTAGTTCCTTTGGTATCCTCCTCGGTAATCCTTCGAAACATAGGGTCTGTCTGGTTGGGGTTTGCTGTCCAACTGGCGATCACTCTGTATTTGACCCCCATTCTGATCTCGAAGCTTGGACCTGAGGGATATGGAATCTGGATCCTTATCCAAAGTCTCACAGGCTACTACGGCCTAATCGACATGGGGCTCAGAGCTGGCGTGACACAAACGGTCACCAAACGCATTGCGTCTGGCGACATGTCTACACTGGTTAATTACATCGGAGGTGTCTTGCCCCATTTGGCGAAAGCATCGGCTTTGATTTTAATCGCTGGGATTTTCATTGGATATACGTTATCCAACACCCTGGACGTTCGCCGAGCGCTCCGGGACATTCTGTTTCCAATGGTCTTTGTTCAAGTAGTTGGGATCGGTTTCACGCTGTTGAGCTTTCCGTTTGCTTCCGTCTTGGTCGGAACGCAACGGTACGACATCGCAGAAGGCCTTGCTGTGGTCACTCGATTGATTTCATTGGCGGGTACTCTCATCGTACTTACCTACACAAACAATTTGTTCTACCTCGCGTTAACCCACCTTGGGGTTAACGTATTCGACCAATTTGCAAGATGTATTATTGCCGTCAAGTTAATCCCTGAACTGACGGGTATTCGCCTGAAAAGCAATCGGTCTGAATTGCGCGAATTGTATCGGGTGGGTGGCTGGAACTTTGTTGTCAGTATTAGCCAGCAAATCCTGCAGCGATTCAATACGCTTCTTGCTGCCTACTTATTTTCTGTATCGAATCTCGTACCATTTAGTCTTGCCGGATCGCTTGCAGAACACTCTGGAAAAATCACCACTCTGGCTGCTCGCGTGCTTTTCCCAACATTTTCCCATCTGTCTCAAAACGAACAAGCAAGCCATACACAGAGGCTATTCCAGATCGCTTCGAGAATTAGTTTGACGGTGTCTTTAATCGCAATCACCGTTGGTCTTATATGGTTTGAACCTTTCATGAATTTATGGCTTAAAAATGTCAATCAGAAGGAGGATGTTATCGCTTCGGCCAAACCGTTGTTTCTGGCGTTTGGTTTGATCAACGTTCTGAATTCCATTCGGAACGTGGGTTGGCAATTGATCATGGGTAACGATCGGGTAGAGTTTATGGGAAAAACGATGATGCTCGAATCGATTATGGCGATCGTGCTCTCGTTGGTGTTAGGGATAGGGATAGGAGTCATTGGATTGGTTCTCGGAAATCTTATGGCGATCTGCATTTCTACATTTTGGATTTGTCTTCCGACGTTCTCCAAGATGATCAATGTCTCTAATGCGAGCAATTTGCAAGCCGTATTCCTTCGACCAATAGCCTACAGCATCGCGATCGGCGTAGGGCTTCTTAGTTGGTCACGATTCGTGACCAACCCCGAAAATTGGCTTGAACTATTGACATTCTGTGCATTTCCCACGATCGTTGTTTTGATCATTGCAATGCCCATTTTATTGACGAAAGCAGAGAGAGCGATCGTTTCCAGTCGGCTTTTTCGTTTATTGAAACCGACCTAGATTCGCGCCCCTGCCTTACTTACTAACATTGATACATATCAAGTACAGAGTGTTTAATAGGAGCATCCATTGAACGATTTTATTCAACGCGCGACTGCCAAAGTTCGCCGGATCGCATTGGCTAAAACGGCAAAGTTTCGGTCGACAATACCCGTAGCAATCGCCGGGGCAGGACGTATATCCCCAACCCACATCGACGGGTTCTTTGATTCTGGTTACTGCGATCCTATCGCTGTGTTTGATCCGAGCGTCTCGACGCTCGGTGACCTGATGGGACGCAATTCGATGGTCCGCGGATTCATTGATCCCAACCATATGTACCAAGTCGTCAAACCCCAAATCGTCAGCGTTTGTACCTGGCCGCAAGCCCACCTCGAGGTCGTCAAACAGGCCGTCGATTCCGGCGCACGGGGCGTCCTTTGCGAAAAGCCCTTGACCCTACGACTCGATGAAGCCATCGCGATGAAGCAGTATTGCGAGGCCAATCGAGTCAAACTAGCCGGTGCCCATCAATACCGCTTCAGCGATCCGTTCAAAATCATACGACAAGCTATCGCCAACGGAAACCTCGGTAAAATCCAATCGATTCGCGGTTGCATCCAAAGCACCGTCGCTAACAACGGTCCTCACCTGATCGATGCCATTCGATTCATTCTGGGCGATCGCCCCCTGAAACGTATCCGATGCAAAATGGATCGCGTCAAAATGGAGGACAACCGAGGCTACCCAGCCGAAGATGCCTCATCGAGCGACCTGCTATTCGATGGCGATGTCCAAGTGCATCTGGATATGGGGGAAGCCGCCTGGGATTTCTTCAAAATCGAAATCCAGTCGGATCGAGGGGCCGTCTCGTTTTCTCCCAAAGGAATCCAGTCGACTATCTCACTACCCAAACCAAATCCTAACCCGAAACATGCACATCCCCGCATGTTCAAGGAGTTTGTCGAATGGGTCCTAGGTAAACGTCAACATTTCGCTGCATCCGCCGAACAATCCGTGCTCAGCGTTGAAGCCATGCTGGCCCACTACGAAGCCGCTAAGCACGATCAGTGGCTCGAATTGCCCTTGATGAATCATGGGAATGTGATCAAGGAACTTTACCCTGAAATCCAATCGGAAAAAAAACACTTCGAGACGAACAGACCATGCTCAGTTTCAGAAGGCCTAAAACCCCTGGCTGAGCGTTCCCTGGCCGTCGATGGTCTTAATAAATCCGTTGAAAATTGGTTCACTGTCAAGCCTACGATCGGCAAAAAAGAAGCCGATCGAGTGGCCAAGGTCATTGCCACCGGTCAACTGTCCTCAACGGCTGGAACCGAGGTCAAAAAACTCGAAGCAGCCATGGCCAAGATGTACCAAGTTCCCGGTGCGGTCGCCTCCACCTCGGGAACCTCGGCGCTGCACGTCGCTCTAGCGACTTGGAACCCAGACCCGGGTAGTGAAATCATCACCACTCCTGTGACCGATATGGGAAGCATCATCCCAATTCTTGCATGCAATTGTATCCCTGTCTTTGCCGACATCGATCCGATCACCGGGAACATGACGGCAGAGACCATCGCTTCGAAATTAACGGACAAGACCCGAGCCGTCATTCTGGTACACCTTTTCGGTCGCCCAGCCGATGTGCATGGCATCAAAGCACTGCTCAAAGATCGGAATATCGCCTTGATCGAAGATTGCTCCCAGGCACACTACGCTGATGTTCCTGGAGCGAAGATCGGATCTGTCGGGGACTTTGGCTGCTTTAGCTTTCAGCAATCCAAACAGATCACCTCGGGCGACGGAGGCGTCACCTTGATCAACCGTCCAGATCTGCTCAAACGCGCTCAATTGTTCATCGACAAAGGCTGGGATCGAACCGGTGGTGGGCGAGCCCACCTGTTCTTTGGAATGAACTACCGTATGACCGAAATGCAAGGTGCAGTCGCCAACGTCCAACTCGAACGACTGCCGGGATTGATCGAGGCACGTCGCAAGACGGCCGATTCACTGATGGCCAAACTCAAAGGGATCGAGGGAATCGTCTTGCCAAACGAGATCGGATCGTCAAGGTCGTCTTGGTGGATTTTCCACCTCATCTTCCAAGCATCCAAATACTTGCTCAATACGGAGACGGTCTGTGGATTGCTCGGTAGCGAAGGGATCAAATGCAAGAATGGGTATCTACCACGGCCGATGTTCCAGGAAACGGTTTTGGTGGATCGCCAAACTTATGGAAATTCAGGTTATCCGCTTACGACTTATGGGTATGTGGATCCGAGGCCCGAGGATTATCCTGGAACGATCGCATTCCTTAGGGATTCCATCTTGATGGGCTGGTCGCCAAATGTTCCCGATAAAACGATCGATCAAGTGGCCTCTGGAATCCAGAGGGTTATGAAATCGCTTCGGACTCGTTGACTTGATTTCCTTTACGTTTCCTTCTCCTTCTAGTTGGCGTAATCGGGATTTTTTGGGCGTAAACAGTAGCTCTTAGCTGACGATCAGTCTCACACAACCAGGAGGTTTGAACATGTTTCTTTGCGCGTTACGACCATACCTTTACCCGCCATGTTACGGCAAGACACGTGTTTTGAGAGGGGGGCATAAATTCTTTTTCTTGCTGTCAGGCAGGGATCCATTCGGGATGAATCCGAATGTTGCCAGCAACGTTCATCCAATCGCATCACTACATAGATTTATTAAATTGCCATAAAATCACTATGAATACTTTTAAAAAATTGATTCGAAAGATAGCCGGAAATAAGGAGCTGAGTGTCTCACGTGACGCCGAAGCACCTTCGGATTTCTATGACCAAGCCTATTCAAGTACAAGTGAGTATTTCAAGCACTACACAAATTCCAGATATTATTTTATTTGGACCGTACTTTTAGATCGTGTAATTCGCATTTCGCAACATGCCCGCGTCCTGGAAATAGGATGTGGTCCCGGGCAATTTGCACAAATGCTAGTCGATAATGAAATAAAAAGTTATTATGGCTTCGACTTTAGCGCGAAAGCAATTGAGCTAGCCCAAGGGAAATCCCTACAGACTGCGAATTTTCATGTCGGCAACGCATATGAGGAACCTCTAATGCAGAGATCAGCATCGATGTTTGATGTAGTAATTTGCACAGAGGTACTAGAGCATATTGATCGCGATTTGGAAGTCATCAATCGCTTGGAGCCTGGAACTCGTCTATTAGCAACAGTTCCCAATTTTCCCTACGTTAGTCACGTTAGACACTTTGATACTGTACAAAGCGTACGAGAGCGGTATGCTACTTATTTCAACCATTTCACTGTGGTTGGCTTAAAGCAACCTCATCCATCGACAAATGTCTACTGGGTTTTCGAAGGCATTGTCTCAAACGGTAAATCCAACCAATAATTCTCTCAAACGTGGGTGTCCGCCAGAGGAATGATCCTACCTAAACAATCAACGGTTATTCAAGAATCTGCGACTTCGATTATCGATTCGTATCATTGTGTGGAAATCTAGAATTAAAAAAATGATCAAAGGCACGTTGCGTGCTTGGTTCGCGCCCAAGATCCGTGCGTCAGATTTCCAGCGTGGACTCGAGGCCTTGCAGGTCCCTAAGGATAAACCCGTACTTGTCCACAGCTCGCTGAGCACTTTTGGATTCGTTCCAGGGGGGCCGCAGACGATGCTCGAGGGTATCCAGAATTATCTCCAACCAGGAATGACGATTGTCCTGCCGACGCATTCATGGAATCTTGTAAGTCGTGGCCTGCGGAACTTTGATGCGAATTCAACGCCTAGTTGCGTCGGGACCGTTACCCAGTGGTTCCGACAACAACCCGGCGTGATCCGTAGCCTGCATCCTACACATTCGGTCGCAGCGATCGGACGAGGGGCCGAAGAACTTGTCTCTGACCACGACCAATGCGATACTCCTTGTGGTTCAGGCACGCCCTACCATAAACTGCTGTCTTCCAACGGGACCATACTGCTCCTTGGGGCTCCCCTGGAATCCAACACTTGCTACCACACCCTAGAGGCACTAGCGGGAGTGGACTATCTGCTTCAAAAGGAACCAACGCAGTTTGATATCACGGATAGTCATGGACGCAGCTTTTCAAGAGCTTTCCGACTGCATCAGGCAGGTATTCGACGCGATCTAAGTTCTCTGTACCGCAATCTCCAGGAAAGCGGCGGGATATCGGTAAGTCAAGTCGGCGGTGCTAAGATCACCGCAATGGATGGCCGAAAGCTGTTAAAGGTTGGTATGGATCTTTTGGTAAATAATCCTCGCGCCTTGCTTGATGCCTAGCGGGAGTCGAAATCGCTCACCGGATTTCCGAATGACTAGAAACTCTCTCGACGAATTTCTGGCTGTCCGAGTCCAATAGGGGCAACTTTTTTAAACATGGGTATCTAACGGTTTTAGACAAGGAAACAGCCGTTACGGGAACGAGAGCGATCAAAGGCAATGACTAGGTCCTTTGCTTTCGGTAAAAAAATATACGCTCTCCTAAACAACGAACATCACTTTGCGAAACTGCTTACTACTGCTGACTGAATTTCCGCCCAAGACCACCCCTGGTGTGCATCGATCTTTGCGTTGCTGTCGGCACCTGCGCGAGTTTGGATGGAACCCTATTGTCCTGACGATGGGCGACTGGGTCGACAACACGCCTGAGTTGTTTCGGTCTTTGCCCGAAGGTATGGTCGTCGATCGCTTGAATGACAAGAGAGCCCCAGCCCGGGAAACCCCTGAGACTCCCAACGCCTCGACTGCTTCTGTTTCCGATTCCACACGCGATTCTGGGCTCAAAGCGATTCTGAAAAATTCGCTCCGCCCTTTCCTTCGATTGCTCACGGAGACACCCGATAAAAATTACGGCTGGGCGAAGCTCGCGGCAAAGCGCGGGTCATTTCTAGCTAAAGAACACAACGCCCAATTGGTCTTCTCAAGTGGCCCACCCCACTCAACCCATCTTGCAGCCCTTGCAATTTCCAAGCAGTGTAAAATCCCAATGGTGACCGATCTGCGGGACCCCTGGGGACGTAAACCTTGGAAAAATCACGACAACCCACTTCGAGACTACGTTCTACCCTGGTACGAAAGCCGAGCGGTTCGGGGGGCCAGTCAAGTGATCCTCAATACCGAATCGAGCCTCATCGATTTCCAAAAGCACTACCCATCGCAATCCTCGAAATTCTCTTGCATCCCCAACGGCCTCGATGCGCACCTTGTCGACCAAGTCGCGACGCTACAAAAGCAGCCGAGTTCACACCCGTTTCCCGTCTTCATCCATCCCGGAAATCTCTACGGACATCGCGATCCAGTCCCGCTGATCAAAGCGGTCGCGAAACTCAGAGACCAAGGCAAAAGGATTGCCTTTCGTCAAGTCGGTTCGATCGATCCGCATTACAACACCGAAGCTATCGTAGAGGAACTGGGACTCCAGGACCAAGTATTCATCGAGCCACCGATGTCCCATGGCCACGTCCTACAAGCCATGCGGAACTCGGATGCATTGGTCATCATTCAACCCGACGCTCCCTTTATGGTCCCAGCCAAAGTGTTTGAGATGATGGCCTTCGATCAGCCCATCCTCTCGGTGAGCGACAGCCCATGCACCGAAGCGATCGTACGTCGCTCCGGGGGAGCATGCGCCCCGAGCCGAGACGTCGAGGGTATTGCGGCTTCGATCGAAAAGATTTTGGACATGCTCTCGAGCCCCGAACTCCAGGCCGCTCGGGATTTAGCTCGTACGACCTATGACGCCAAACGGCTTACAGGTCAACTCGCTCTTGTTTTCAACAGGGCCTTATCGTGAGTCGCAAGATCCATATCGGATTTGTTGTCCTGAGGATGGACATCGGTGGCGTTGAACGATCTATCGCCCGATTGCTGGATGGACTCCCCAAGGATCGCTTTCGCATGACGGTCATCTGCTTAGATCGATCGGGCAAAGCGATGGATTGGGTGGAAAACCAAGAGGTTCAGGTCATCGAACTGCGCAAATCACCAGGATGGGACTTCCGAACGATTCGGAAGCTTGCAGACCTGATCGAGTCCCAGCGGATCGATATCCTTCAATCGCACAATTGGGGTACACTTTTCGAAAGCGTTTGGGCGAATCGAAAAAGGCGGGTACATCATATTCATGCGGAACGGGGCACTGTTCTAGGGCCTCCATCACATAGTCGAATCAAAACCGCGCTCAAGGCCCGTTTGATGAGGCATTTGATCGGCCGTGTGGATTTGGTCATGAGCAATTCGTATGCAACGGCTCTAAAGGTCAGGGAAACAACCGGCCTTGCGAATCTTCCCATCGAAGTAATCCCCAACGGTTTGGTCAATCCCTATTCGGATAATCCACTGTCAGACCCCAACTGGGATGCGATGCGGAAAAGAACACGGGGTGATTTAGGGGTCGGGCCATGTGACTTGCTCTTGGGCGTGGTTGGAAGGCTCTCGCCGGTAAAGAATTTTGAATTGGCACTCACGGGCTTTGCTGCGTATTTAACATCGGGGCCGGACCAAATAGTCCAAGGGGAGTTGTCGAATCTTCGCAGCAATCATGGGCTCTCAAGTCGTTCGCACTTGATCCTTGTTGGGGATGGCCCCTGCCGAGATTCTCTTGAAAAATTATCGCAGGATTTGGGGATCACCCAATCCGTACAATTCATTGGCGAAAAAAAAGACGCTTGGCCTTATTATGCTGCGATGGATGTTTTTATGAGTACCAGCCACAGCGAGGGTATGAGTCAATCGATCCTCGAGGCAATGGCCTCGGGAAAAGCGATCATCTCGACCGATGCCGGAGATGCGAAAAGGATGCTGGACTCGGAACGCTGCGGCCGAACACTTTTCGAACCCACTGCGGAAGCCCTAAAAACACAATTGATTTTTTTTGCATCGCGCCAGGAGCATCGAAAAGACGCGGGCGAAAATGCTCATATCCGATTCCAAAACGTCTACAGATTGTCCTCAATGCTCGATCGTTTCTGCGATTTGTACGAGCGATTGATGTCCAACACATCTCTACGCCTAGAAACCAACCGGTAACCCATGAGTAGTACAGCGGTTGTTTGGCTGTTGATTTATCTATTTTTAATTCTGAAGGGACTCGGACGACCCGGTTTGTTGGTCTGTGCCTATGTCCTTTCATTCTACGTCGCTCCTAATTTCTGGTGGTGGGGCAAGGACGGGCTTTTAGCAACCACTAGCCGATGGAGTTTGTACACTGCTATCCTACTGATCGTCGGGATCCTACTGAATTCCCATAAGTCGAATGCTCTGTTGGGTGCAGATAAGCTGGTTCTTTTTTTGCTGAGCCTCTATACCCTTAACTGCACCATGGTGCACTTCTTTTTGGCGGATTATCCGATCGTCAGTTATGACGAGTGGAATCTATTGTGGAAAACGATGCTGACTGCGATATTGTTTCGACTTGCGATCCAATCGATCGAGGACTTGAACTGGATCCTCGCGACGAGTGTGATTGCTTGTGGCTACATCGGATACGAAATCGTCATCAATGATGCTGGTAAGTCGATTCGTGGGCGACTTGAAGGGATTGACTTTCCAGGAGCCTCTGGCTCCAACGGCGCTGCGACGATCATGTCGATGGTATTCCCCTACCTTGCCTATTTGGTGATTTGCAAACCCTTCAAATACTCACGGATCATCGGGTTTCTGTGCGCCCCATTGGTTTTGGATTCGGTGCTCCGATTCAATAGCCGTGGTGCCTTCCTCGGCATGATTGTCTCGGGCATAATGATGTTGGTCATGGCAAGGGGCAAATCCCGTCGCCATGCCTTTGTTGCGGTTTTTTTTGGCGTCCTTGCATTCCTATACCAAGCTCAGGATCCGAAGATCTGGGAACGCTTCTTTTCGATCGGAGCAAGCGAAACGGAAAGGGATAACTCTGCAGCGAGTCGGATCGATTCTTGGAAAGCAGGGATCCAAATGATCGCCGATTACCCATTGGGTTCTGGAGGACGCGCCGCATTCATCAGTCCCCGCGGAAACCTTTACAGCTCAGTAGCATTGGGCCGCGATGATCTACGATCGGTTCACAACGGATACATCAGTATCGCCGCCGGTTGGGGGATCCAAGGATTTTTGTTGGTAACCTTGGCATTCCTGATCGCCATGGGAAGAACATGGTTAGCCGTCAAGTATTTCCAGGAAATGGGAAATGAGAATATGGTCTTTCTGGGTGCCGCGATTTTGGCATCTTTTTTCGGACAGGCTGTTACGACCATTTTTGGAGACTACTACGATGGCGAATGGTTCGTTTGGATTTCGATTTATGGGTTGGCTTATGCGACTTTTGAAACGACCGAACGTGAGCGTTTCAATCGGGAGAGGGAATCCCCGGAACAGATTGAGACATTTTCAGACGACCCGATTGAATTCGATTGGGAACATCGTTCGGTAACCGAACGGATGGATCGCATCAGTTCTCAGGGTGTCTCTCGGAACTAGGGATTGAAGAAATATGTGCGGCATCGTAGGATTTGTTGACTTCGGGGGCCAGACATCGCATGGGATTCTCTCATCGATGACCGATGCATTGGTGCATCGTGGGCCCGATGCCAGGGGTGAAAAGGAATTTCGCATATCTGAGGCCCAGGTTGGATTAGGACATCGACGCCTATCGATTTTAGATCTATCCGAGGCTGGAAGCCAACCGATGGTTCGTGGTCATTTATGGATCGTCTTCAATGGCGAGGTCTACAATTTTGAGGAGATCGCAACCGAGTTGTCGGAATTGGGGCATTCGTTCAAGAGCCACAGCGACACCGAGGTCATTCTCGCGAGCGTTCTGCAATGGGGCTTTGCGGAGGCCGTAAAAAAATTCAATGGCATGTTCGCAATTGCTCTTTTGGACACCGCTACGAAAACGCTGTACTTTGCAAGGGACCGCGTAGGGGTCAAGCCCCTGTATTTTTATCGCTCTGGTTCACTGATTCTGTTTGCTTCTGAACTCAAGGCGATGCACGCACACCCGAGTTTTTCAAAAGACATTTGCCCACGGGCTACGGCGAATTACTTTCGCTTTGGATATGTGCCAGCGAGCCAATGCATTTATAAAAACACCAGACAAATCGCACCAGCGGAGCTGCTGGAGATAAACTTGCTCGATGGCACGGAACGCTCATCCCGCTACTGGCGTCCGGAGGAGATGTTTGGTTCCGAAAAACTTGCAATCGATTTCGACCAAGGGGTAAGCCTGCTGACCGAAAGCTTTTATAAAGCGTTCGAGTATCGAATGGTAAGCGATGTAGAGGTGGGGGTGTTTTTGAGTGGCGGCTATGATAGCACATTGGTTGCGGCTTTATTGCAAAGCAAGCCAGGGCGTCAGCTTCGAACATTTACCATCGGTTTTAAAAATGAAAAATACGACGAATCCGTTTACGCTAGTGCCATCGCTCAGCATATAGGGAGCAAACATCACGAATTGATCTGCGATGAACAAGCAGCGCAAGGGATCATTGTTCAACTCCCCGATATTTTCGATGAGCCCTTTGGTGATTCCTCTGCCATCCCGACAATTCTAGTCAGCAGGCTCGCTAGAGAGCATGTCAAGGTTGCGCTAAGTGCCGACGGTGGCGATGAATTGTTCGGAGGTTACAATCGTTACGCATACTGGCAGAGGTTGGAGCGACAAGCTAAGCGGATTCCTGGGATGCTATCGCGGAGTATTCCCTCCGGATGGATCAAAAAATCATGGGGCGGCGGGTTTCCCGGTAAACGCACTTTGGATTTTATTCAACGTTACCATGATCCGACGACGAGTTTCGAAACAAAAGTTCTGCGTACGTCTCAGATTGTGCAGGAGAGCTTCGTCAACGAACTGCTCGGGGAAACTTACGATCCGTGGTTCGACCTGTCGACCAACTGCGATCTTCCGAAGTTTGATGCGAGAGGTCACGGTGTGCAACAGATGATGCAAATGGACTATTTGCTCTATTTGCCTGGAGATATTCTGACGAAGGTCGATAGAGCCACGATGTCGGTTTCGCTCGAGGGGCGTGAACCTCTGCTGGATTACCAATTGGCTGAATTGGCATTTCGAATGCCGATGGACTGGAAAATCCGCGGTAGCGAGCGCAAACGCATCCTCAAAACCGTCACGGAACAGTACATACCTCGGTCCCTGCTCGATCGTCCCAAGAAGGGTTTTAGCATACCTTACGCAGAATGGCTTCGTGGAAAACTTAGGAATTTGCTGTATGAAAATTTATCCAATTTATCGGTAAGGCGACATGGCATTTTGAACCCGAAGCAGGTCGACCAAGTATGCCAAAGATTTTTGAAGGGGGATGCGACAACCAACGCACCGGTCTGGAATATCTTGATGTTCCAGATGTGGTGCAATCGATGGTTATAATGCCATGAAAATACTTTACCATCATCGTACTATGGGGGATGGAGCCGAAGGGATCCACATCACGGAAATTGTCAATGCTTTTAGGGAATCCGGACATGAAGTAATGGTCATTTGCCCGAGAGCAGCACGCAGGGAAACGGGATTAGAAGCCTCGCACGCGAAGAAAGTCCATTCGGGTAGGGTGTTTCGAACATTTGTTAAGCAGTCCGCCGAGCTAATCTATAATTCCATCACCTATTCACGAGCACTTTGGGGAATATCAAAATTCAAACCCGAATTCATTTACGAAAGATATTCACCACTGAATTTTGGAGGTGTGTTGGCGGCAAAACGATCTGGTATCCCATTAATTCTCGAGGTTAATGCAACCTATGCCGGCCGCTTGGGCTGCGATATCGAGATGGCGTACCCAGGTGTTGCAAAATGGGCCGAACGGAAAGTGCTTCAATGGGCTGATGGAATCGTTGTCGTCAGCGGACCATTGAAAGAATGCGTCATGGATCGGGTCGGCGATCCATCCAAAATCCTGATAACCCCCAATGCGATCAATCTGCGAAAAATCAGCCAAATCGATCCGAATTTGGAACGCCAACGCATTCGCCAGAAGTACGGTATCGAACAGGATTTTGTCGTTGGTTTTGTAGGTTCGATGCGGCGTTGGCACGGGTTGGATTTCCTTGCCGATTGCATCCCCAAGATCCTACAGAACCATCCGGACACCCATTTTTTATTGGTGGGAACAGGGGAGATGGAGGCCGAGCTACGAGAAATCGTAGCTCAACAAGACTTGGAGGCAAACGTGACTATCACTGGAGCGGTAAAACACGATGACGTTTATCCATTGATTGCTGCGATGGACATCGGCGTCTCTCCAGATACACCACCTTACGCCTCACCGATGAAACTCTTGGAATATATGGCACTCGGGGCCGTTCCGATCGCTCCGGATTATCTACCGATCCGCGAAATAATCGACGATGGTCAAACAGGATTGGTCTTTGAACCAAGAAATCCCGATCGGTTTGCTGGAGCGATACTAGAGTTAGCCAAGGACGATTCCATGCGGGCGCGATTGTCCAACGCGGCCAGAAACGAAGTGATTCAACGCAGAAATTGGCCGAGAAATGCAGCCGAGATTCTTGATTTGGTGTCCAGAGTTTCCAAAGGTTCACCAGAAAAATAGTTATGTCGCATCCAATGGAATCATCGGATTTACGCTTGAACGTTCTAAGTGTCTCCACCAACTACCCCACACTAGAGTGTCCAACTCGAGGAATTTTTGTTCAAAGGCGACTCGCTGCGTTGTCGCGGCTAGCAAACGTTCGTGTATTGGTTCCAAGGCCCACTTTCCCAATCCTGAGGCCCTGGATCGTCGACGAACCACTCCAGACAGAAATGCAACCTGTCGACATCCGACGAATGTTTTATATCCCCAAGATTGCAAGTATGCTGAACGGATTATGGATGGAGCGATGCATTGAAAAATGGGTCAGCAGCCTACCGATTGCCTCATTGAAAAATCCAATCCTCGATGCACATTTCGGATTTCCCGAAGGTGTAGGAGTATCCCGAGTCGCCCAACGAAGAAAACTACCTTTCTTCATCACATTGAGGGGTCTTGAAACGGATCTTTTTAAAAGCAAGTTCATTCGAAGCCAAATGGTACGTGCATTGAACTCCGCAACTGGGGTGATTGCAGTTAGCCACTCATTAAAAGCAACAGCTATTGAAAATGGGATCTGCGAATCCAAGATTCAAGTGATCTCTAACGGTGTGGACAACTCCTTTTTCCATCCTGGCAGTAAAGAACAAAGCCGATCCAAACTCGGAATCAAGAACTCAGCGAAACTGATCGTCTCGGTCGGCTCAATACGGCGACTCAAAGGCTTCGATATCCTGTTGGACGCTATTGAGCATTTTCGAAACGACTCGGATTTCAGATGCGTGATCCTTGGTACAGTCATGGAACAGTCTTGTCATCATGAGCTCCTCGATCGAATCTCCGCTTTGGGAATGGAATCCTGTGTCAAACTCATCGGTGCAAAGCCACCAGACGAGCTCATCGATTGGCTTCGTGCGGCCGACTTGTTCGTTCTACCGACTCGCCGTGAGGGATGTTGTAATGCTGTTTTGGAAGCTCTCTCCACTGGAATTCCGGTGATCACCACTCCTGCTGGTGACAATGTCCACTATGTTGCAAACGGGTTCAATGGCTTTATCGTTCCGCACGAATCGCCGACCGCACTCTATGACGCGATTGCCAAGTCTTTTAGCCATCCCTGGGATACAAAATTGATATCGGAATCCGTTCGAAACTCAACTTGGGATGGCGCAGCCGAAAACGTAGTTCGTTACATGAAGGAGCAATCGTCTCAATGAGAGACGTTTCCCTTGAACGAAATCAGCAAGTTAGGGGGCTGGGCCGATTAGAACGATGTCCGAATTAAGAATCCTGAGCGTCTGCACGAATTTTCCGACGCGAAACCGACCGACACTGGGATTGTTTGTTTACCGTCGATTGAGCAAACTTTCTGGTTACGGCGATCTGCGCCTGCTCGTCCCACAACCCTATTTTCCATTCCTAAGGCCGAGGCCTGCCGATGCGTTGCTTGCAGGCAATAACATGCCTGTTTCCATTAAGCGAATGTTCTATTTGCCTGGCGTTGCCAAGAGTTGGGATGGAGGGTGGCTAGAGCGAGTCGTTTCAAGATGGGTTTCCTCGATGAAGGACCTGGATCGGGGTACGACCATTCTTGACGCTCACTTTGGCTATCCCGAGGGGGTGGGTTGCTACCGAGTTGCCAAGCGCCTTGGGGTTCCTCTGTTCATCACTGTCCGTGGTTTGGAGACAGAGTTGATGGAGTTTCCTGCGATCCGCAAGCAGATGCTCGAGGCCTTTGATTACTGCACTGGGGTCATTGCGGTAAGCCAATCGCTCAAGGACATGCTCGTTGAGCAGGGTCTCGAGGCGAAGAAAATCCGAGTCATCAGCAACGGTGTGGATTCAGATATCTACAGTCCTCGGGATAAGTTGCAAAGTCGGCAGCAGTTGGGGGTCCGAATCGATGCGAAGTTGATCGTTTCTCTCGGTAATGTTCAACGCCGAAAAGGCTACGATCTGCTGGTCGAAGCGATCGCTCCGTATCGCGATACGCCAAGCTTTCGCTGTGTCATCCTTGGAGGTGTCAACGAAACGGCGACGATGGCGAGTTTGGAGGCAAGAGTAGCGCAATTAGGAATGAGCGACCAAGTCCAGTTTCTGGGGCAAGCAACCCCGGATGTGGTCGTGCAGTGGTTGCGTGCAGCAGATGCCTTCGTGTTGCCGACCAGACGCGAGGGGTGCTGCAATGCCGTTCTAGAGGCGCTCTCGAGCGGTGTGCCCGTTATTACAACACCTGCAGGTGACAATACGAAATTTGTCGTCGATGGAAAGAACGGATTCATCGTGCCGCATGAGGATCCCAGGGGACTCCACCGGGCGATCGAGCAGGCATCGGAACACCCATGGGATTCGAGGGCAATATCCCAGTCCGTTCACCAGTACACTTGGGATGGAACGGCTGAGAAGGTCCACATGTTTTTCCAAGAGCGACTCGGCCGAGGATAAATTGGTTCATTCATCTAGGACAATCTGTGTGACGGTCGATACCGAGGAAGAAGGACTCTGGGGGGGGACCTTTCCGGTGCGCAATTGCACCACGGAAAACCTTCGGGGTTTGGAGCGATTTCAAAATCTATGCAATAGGTTCTCTTTGTCCCCGACATACCTCATCTCTGCCCCTGTGCTTGAAGATCAAAGGGCCATCAATGATTTGAAGAAATGGATGCTTCAAGGACGGTGCGAGATCGGAGCCCACACTCACCCGTGGTGCAACCCGCCGCTTGTTGCTCAAAACGTCTCGAATCGAGATAGTTTTTTTTGCAATCTACCCAACGACCTACAGTTCGAAAAACTTCAATGGTTGACCGACCGAATCACCGACGTATTCGATCAGCCACCCCGGACCTACCGAGCCGGCCGTTATGGCTTCTCCAAGGCAAGTATTCCGCACCTGTGCGAACTCGGTTACGTTCTGGATTCGAGTGTGTTGCCCTTTTTTGACTATAGCGCCGAGGACGGTCCCGATTATCGACAAAGCGAAAGAAAACCTCATGTGATTTCGGATCCTGTTTCCAAACACTCCATTTGGGAACTACCTGTTTCAACCGGATTTTCCAGGCCAGGATACTATAGCTTGAGGAAAAAACTTTGGCGATGCGTTGGCGGCCCGCTTGGACGAAAAACGAAATTGGCAGGACTTTCCGTCAGGCTCGGTCTGACCCGTCATCTGAAACTATCCCCCGAAGGGACTCAATGGAGAGAACTCAAGGGGCTCGTCGACGGACTAGTCCAAGATGGAATAAACCATATCGTGCTGATGCTCCACAGCACTTCGCTGATGCCTGGGTTTTCCCCCTATTGCAAAACGCCAGAAGCAATTGAGAACCTGTACGATCGTTTGGAAAAAACGCTCCGCTACGCAATCGAACATCATCATTTCGAAGGTTTAGCCTTGCTTGATGTCGCTACCAAACTGAATACCACTTTTGACCCCAATCACTACTAATTAAAGCATTCTCAAGAGATGCGAGTATCGAACGAACAAGTTCTTGAATTTGCACGATGGACCGGGGACTCCAATCCGATCCACGTCGATCCGGTGGCTGCCAAAGAATCGGCATTCGGTGGCACGATCTGCCACGGCATGCTCGTGCTGATCGAGGCATTTTCCCAATCGGATTTTGGGTTCGATCGCTTTGCGACACCTCTTGCAAATATCGATGTGCAGTTCCGTAGCGAGGTCCGACCCGAATCGCTGAGCCAAATCGACTTTGTCCGAACCGAATCGGGCCTGGGAGGCAAAGTCACCTCCAATGCAGGGCTCCAAATGGAAATCGCAGCCCGCTGGCAAAATTCAATCGCAAATCAGGGCTCAACACCCCAAGAGCATTCCTTTTCCTGGATGTCCAACGCGCTTGACCATGGCACAAGAACATCCATCGAGGAACGCCCCGAACCCTGGACCACCGATGATTTTTACGCGGGACAGCAAACCCTCGGTGTCCATCGCTTCGGTTTCCATGAACCCTCAGAAAAAAGCAAGTTCAGCACCGTTCAGGAACAAGTCTTCGGGCTTTGCAGTTTTATCGTCGGTATGAGAGTCCCAGGACTCTCTTCGCTGTTCACCAAATTGAAAGCCCAGTTCCTAGACGATCCACCCGCCACCGAGGAACTACTCTATCGGTTGACCTTGAGAAACTATGATGACAATTTCCGGATTTTGGAAATGCATCTAGAAATTGCCACCGCTAACCTCCGTCCGGTAGCCAACTGCCAAATCGAATGCTACGTCCGATTCCCTCAACGCGATCCCCAACTGGCGACCTACGAGACGGTTATATCCGATTCGGAAAAACAAGCGATCCGAGGTCGAATCGCTCTGGTCTGTGGAGCAAGCCGCGGCTTGGGAGCCGATATCGCCGCTGCCCTGGCTTCTGCCGATTGCATCACCTACTTGGCCAGCCGCCGACGCTCCCCTACGACCGATCAACTGGTATCCCAAATCCAGCAGCGAGGGGGAATAGTTCACGTAATTCTTGGAGACGTAGGCGATCCAAAATGGTGCCAAAGCACTCGCACCGTTATCGAACAAAACCATGGACACCTGGATCTGCTTGTTCTCAACGCCTGCGAGCTGCCGCTTCTCCAACAGATCGCCGATTCGAATCCACTCGACTCTGCCAATTACATCCAGCGAAATATCGCACTTTACCAGCAACCGCTGATGCATTTCTTAGGGCTTCTCAAGAAAGCCGACGGAACGCTCGTCGCGATCTCCTCTTCTGCAGTCGAAGATCCACCCTCTGGGTTCGGGGACTACGTTTCGGTGAAGCTTGCTCTCGAGGGTTCCATTCGGACCTTGGCCAAGGAAAATAGCAATCTCCGCTGCTTGATCGTCAGACCTCCCCAATTGCAGACCGCTTGGAATGATACTCCGATTCGTGCCGTAGGATCGGTCAGCTTACCGGCAGTAGCCTCCGAGGTACTCGTTGCAATCAGCTCGCCGACTTGGGATCGCAATCTCAAGTTGCTTACCAAGTTTCCTAAGCGGAAGGCGCCTCGAGATAAACGCAACGGTCAAATCGATTTGGCGCTTGTGGCAAGTTTCACATTGGATCCAATCCATCCGGGGTTTGAAGGCTGGAGCGAACTTCTCGACATCGCGGTCCGACCCAATGTCGCACCCTATGCTCAGATCCTTCAACAAGCTCTCGATCCAACCAGCCTCGCATCAAGATCGACTTTCGGAAGCGTTTTCCTCCTCCGAAGTGAGGATTGGTTCCACGAACTAGCCCCCGAGTTGCTCTCCTCGAGCGATCAGGTGTCGAAAATCCTAAGCAAGAGTGTCTCTGAATTTGTCAGCGCGATGAAAACGCATCGCGCTTTGGCCAAAGGACCAACGCTGCTATTGCTCTGCCCATCGTTTGCAGAGCCCGCAATTGCGCCGCTGTTTGAGCAAGCCGAGTTGGAAATCCAAACAGCACTCAAAGGATTAGCCGGCTTGACGGTTTGGCGAGCCGACGCTTTTCACGCCCGTTATGACATTCGAGACCTGAGCTTTCGCGATGTATTGCGAAATACGATCGGGCATATCCCCTACACCGACGCATATTATGATTTCCTATCTACCCTATGCGTCAGACATCTGCAGCGTAGGCTCGATACCCCAAAGAAAGTCGTTGTCCTGGACTGCGATAACACCCTCTGGCGTGGAGTGGTTGGGGAACTGGGGGTCGAAGGTATCGGCTTTGATCCAGCGCACCGGCGACTCCAAGAAAAACTCGTCGAGCTAGCCCAAAGCGGAGTACTGCTGTGCCTCTGTAGCAAGAACGAACCCGAGGACGTTTGGGAGGTTTTCGACAAACGAAAGGATTTTGGGATCCGACGCGATCAAATCGTTGCATCGAAAATCAACTGGATGCCCAAGGGGCAAAACATTCAAGAGTTGGCCCGGTCCCTCAATCTCGGACTCGATAGCTTCATCTTTCTCGATGACAATCCAGTCGAATGCGCCGAGGTTCGCGCTACTTGCCCAAGCGTACTTACCCTTCAATGGCATCATGAGAACAATCGAGCCATGCAACTGCTCGATCATCTCTGGGAACTCGATGTTCACGCGACGACCAACGAAGACCGCGAGCGGACAAAAATGTACCGCGAGGAATTTCAGCGTCAGGAAGTCCAAGCCAATGCGGCCAACTTCCAAGCATTTATCGATTCACTCGAGTTGCAAGTGGTCTACCATGAAGTCACCCCAGAGAATCTCCAAAGAGCTTCCCAATTAACACTGCGAACCAACCAATTCAATTTCACCACCATCCGCCGTAACGAATCTGAAATTCTTGAACTGCTCAATGACCCTACTGTCGATATACAGATTGTCCAGGTTCAAGATCGATTCGGAGATTACGGCATCGTCGGGCTCTTTATCGCAAAAACGCTCTCTTCTGGGTACTCCATCGATACTTTCTTGCTCAGTTGCCGTGTTCTAGGAAGAGGTGTGGAACATCGAATGGCCTCGCACATCGCAACCCTCGCCGAACGACGTGGGCTGAGCGAAGTTCTTTGGACATACAAACCAAGCGAAAAAAATGCTCCCGCGCGTATGTTCCTAGAGAAAATCGCGGAACAAATCCAAGTAGATCCCAAGGGGACTGAAGTTCCCATCGCCGTTGCGACCCTCAAGAATCTTCAATTCCAAGCCGACCACGATTACCAGGTGGTCGATGCCCCCTCTCCGCAAGATCCACAACCCAAAAAAGAATCGCAAAGTACCAAGAAGCGATCAGCAAGAGTCCGCGAAGAGCAAATCCGAAAAAGCGCCGAGGAACTTGCGACTTGGCAGAATTTATCCAAATCGTTTCGAGGCGGTTTTCAGACCAGCACATCATATCCTCCTTCCAACCTTGACGTCGAGAGCCATGTGCTCGAAACATTTTCGAGCGTACTGGGAATCGAAACCGAAAAAGTCAAAAGCGTCGATCGGCTTGATGCTCTTGGATGCGACTCGCTTCAAATCGTCGGTATAACCGTCTCGCTGACGAGAATTTTCACCGATCTGCCCCCGACTTTGCTTTTCGAATACCGGAGCGTCTCGGAAATCATCGAGCAAATCAAAAGGATTACGACTCCATCTTTTGATCGTTCCTTGCACGCTACTTCGGGTACGTCGGTAACACTAGATAGAAACCAATCTCGAACCTCCCCGGTCGATAATCAAATCGCGATCGTTGGAATAGGAATCCAGTGCGCAGCCGGAAAAGACCCGGGTTCTTTATGGAATGCATTGCTCAATCAAAAATCGATGGTCGTCCCTCTGCCAGAGCATCGAGACGGTTACGTCGGCGAAACCGAATTTCAGCATCCTTATTTCGCTTCATTGATGCCAGAGGTTACCGGGTTTGATCCTGAATTCTTCGGTATCTCCCCACGCGAAGCGCAATACATGGATCCGCAAATGCGGATGGTGCTACAAAGCTCATGGCATGCTCTGGAAGATGCGGGCTCCTTCGGTGCACACTACGATCGATCCATGGGGATATTTATAGGAGTGATGTACCAATGTTACGGACGTTTGGCAAACGTCATCGCAACGAGCAATGCCAGTGTTTATCGATGCTGGGAAGGCTTTGGAGTTGCCAATAGGCTTTCCCAAGTCCTAGGAGTTTCAGGTCCTAGCCTTGCGATCGATACAGCTTGCTCCTCATCTGCAACAGCACTCCATTATGCTGTGCAATCGCTCCGAAATGGCGAGTGCCAAAGCGCCGTCGTCAGCGGAGTGAACCTGATTCTCGATCCAGCTCGAATCGCACAACTAGATAACTTGGGAATCCTGACACGCTCAGGAAAATGTGTACCCTTTGGGGATCAAGCCGATGGAACCGTCATCGGAGAGGGAGCCGTCGCGATCGTGATCAAGCGACTTTCCGATGCGGTGCGCGATTCGCAGCGTATCTATGCGATCATCAAAGGAACGGGCCTGAGTGTCGGAGCCGGAAGCGTCGGATTCACCGCACCGAATCCCGTCGCACAATCCCTTGCGATCCGGGCCGCACTTGCCGATGCCCAGGTCGACCCTCGCACGATCGGATACGTAGAAACCCATGGAACCGGTACGCAACTTGGCGATCCCATCGAAGTCCGTGGCCTAGAGATGGCCTACTGCGACACGACCCTCTGGGACCAAGATCTCGAGTGCCAAGCCCATACAGGGATCGGCTCGATCAAGCCCAACATCGGACACCTCGAAGCCGGTGCAGGGCTCATCGGAGTGGTCAAGGCAGCCCTCCAACTCCATCACAAGACCCTCTTGCCGAGCCTCACCTCGGATCGCCCCAACCCCCAAATCCCATTCGACAAACTCCCCTTTAAAATCCAACGCACAACCCAAAACTGGGAACCGCTCGAAGTATTCCGAAAAAGCCTGCAAGCCTCTGAAACCCTGCCGCGTCGAGCCGCAGTCAACTCCTTTGGCGTCGGTGGCTCAAACGCTCACATCGTCCTCCAAGAGGCTCCTAGGCTCGAGTCCCCCTCCTCGGGGACGGATCGCTCCTGGCACCTGCTAACCCTGCAAGCAACAAATCTAGAGGGACTCAAACTCCAAGCCAGAGGTTGGTCGAAATTCCTAAAAGTACAGAACCAACCGTCGATCGGAAATGCGATCTATTCCAACATCGATGGACGTAAAAGTTTTGAATTCCGAGCCGCCTTACTGGTCGATGACCTTCAGGCCGCTTCGAACAGCCTCGACCGCTGGGGTACTGAATCCAGCGACCTGTGCGAATCGAACCCACATTCCGAAGATTTATTTTGGGGCAATGCGATCTGGAAAAAATCCAATCGCATCGCATATCTCTTTACAGGCCAAGGCGCCCAGTATCCTGGTATGCTCGGGCAGCTTTATGAGGAAAACCCAATCTTCAAGAATGCCATCGATCAATGCGCCAAGCTGCTCGACCCACTGCTCGGAGTGCCGATACTGCATATCCTCTTCGGGCAAAATTCTGACCCCAATCCATCGATTCATCAAACTCGCTATACCCAACCAGCAATGTTTGTGATTCAGTACAGCCTGTTCAAACTTTGGGAGTCCTACGGAATTAAGCCCGATGTCGTACTTGGGCATAGCATCGGAGAAATCGCAGCCTACTGTACAAGCGGAGGGTGCTCTCTTGCCGATGCTCTTCGACTCGTCAGTGCTCGTGGCGAATTGATGCAACGTTTGGACTCAGGGGGTGGGATGATGTCGGTCTCGACCTCGGCTCAGGCAGTCGAATCGCTCCTAACCCAAAGCGGTGCAGATCTATCGATCGCTGCGTATAACGGTCCGAACCAGACGGTTGTCTCTGGTTCGCTTGTGCAAATCGCGAGATTCGCAGAACAAGCTCTTTCCGCCGGGATCAAAACCCAAGCATTGAAGGTTTCTCATGCTTTCCATTCGAAACTCATGGAGCCCATGCTCGATGAATTTCGTTCGGTTGTCTCCAAACTAGGGCTCGGGGTCCCAAGCATCGAATTGATTTCCACGGTGAGCGCAAAGCCCGCTGCTATCGAGCTCGCCTCGTCGGAGTACTGGGTCGACCAAGTGCGTCAGCCTGTGCGATTCATGCAAGCGATGGAAACCCTCGCGAGCAAAGAACTTTCACACTGCGTTGAGATCGGACCACATCCGGTACTCGTTACAATGGCTCAGACGATGGAACTGGCTGATTTTCATGAGACAACTCGGTGGTTACCGAGCGCTCGTCGAGGAGAAAAAGACTGGCCGGTTTTTCTAAAAAGCATCGCGCAATTCTACGTCGACGGATATCGAGTCGATTGGAAGACGGCCGAGGCACCCTATGCAAGGCAAAGGGTGAGTGTTCCAGGCTATGAATTCTCCAATCGCAGGATTTGGCTCGATGAAATCAAATCGCTGGTAGCCAACCAAAACACCGTCGAGCATACTAAACCAGAAACCCTAGGCCAAAACTCCCCGGAACGACTTCTTTACCAACTCGGCTGGACACGCTCGGCAACCTGTGAGGAGACGTTGGCAAACCCAGCCAAGCCTATGGTCTCGGACAAGCCCTGGCTCGTGCTCTCGGTGGGCGATGCTGCACTCGGAGCAGATCTGGAAAAACAACTTCAGAGCCTCGCATACCAAGTACGCCTGGCTCATTGGAATCCCGAAAAAAGGGACTGGCATCTCCAGCCTAGCGATCTGACGGGGGTTGAACGCATCATCCTGGCTGCAGGAGAGGCTTCTGGGAGTTTGGAAAACCACGACGATGTCCAATCGCTTTGCGATTCGCAAATTGAGGCCTTTTCTCAGGCGCTCAGGCTGGCCCAAGCAGCCGAGGCCTCTGAACCGTCCAAAACCGATCGTTCAAGAGTTTTTTGGTTGGTAACCAATGGAGCATCGATGCTCGTGAATTCGCCGGCTCTCTCACCACTATCTGCCGTCCTCTGGGGTGGTGCCAAAGTCGCTTCGATCGAACTTCCCGAGTACTGGGGAGGATCGATCGATGCGGGAGATAGGGTGCTAGAGGCAGTCCGATGGATCGCTGGAAAATTCGATGAAGACCAAGTCATCCTCGATGGCCAAAGAGCGTGGGTGCCTCGACTCGAACCGCTGCGAGTCGATTCGGATACGAATGCCCACCCCCTCGGACGTAGCGTGTTGATCAGCGGCGGACTCGGAGCGATCGGATTGCGATTGGCCAAATATGCCCTCGAACAAGGCGCCGTGGAATTGATCCTGGTCGGCCGCAACGCAAAACCAACCGACCAGCAACACAGAAGGCTTGAAGGATTGCAGCGCAACGGGTGCTCGATTCGCTACCTATCTGCCGATGTTTCAAGCGAACAAGGACTTGCCAAACTAGACTCTGCCCTGGAAGGGACACAAATCGAGTCGATCTTCCATACCGCTGGGATCGATTTCCTTTCTCCGATCGCTCAATGGACTGGCGAAGATATTCGTCGGGTCACTCAGGCCAAAATCCAAGGAGCATGGAACCTCCATCGATGGAGCTTGAAGCACCCGATCAAACAATTTGTGTTGACCTCTTCGATCGCCTCGGTATGGGGAGCCCCCGAGCGGTTCCTCTATGCCTCTGCAAATGCGTTTCTCGATGCACTCGGGGATTCAAGAACTTTCCTTAAGCTTCCAGTGACTGTGCTGAATTTTGGCCCCTGGGCAGACGGCGGCATGGCCGATCGAGCGTCGCTCGAAGAATACCAACGGGTTGGAATGCAAGGATTGGATCCTACCGAGACACTTCGAGCGATCGATCTGGTTCTCAAACGAGGAGTTTCAAAAGCGGTCATCACCGACACGCGATGGGAACGCTTTGTATCGGTCATGTCAGCTCGCAGAGCGAGATGCGTTTTCAACTCGGTACTCCTGGATAAAGATCAAATCCGAATTCCCCAAAAGGCTCTATCCAAAGAACCTTGGTTGACCGAACTCCGCATTCTGGACCAGAAACTCCAAGAGACCGAACTCAAGCGGTTGATCCGTAAAGAACTTTCAGAGGTACTAAAATCTCAAGAGGAGCGAATCCATTCAGATCGAAATCTATTCCGTTTGGGATTGGATTCGATCACCGCCGTGGAGTTATCGATGCGGATAAAAAAGGGGACCGGAATCGTTGCAGGAAAATGGCTCTCGGGAGAACCTACGATCGACTCGGTCGCAAAAGCTTTATTGGACCATTGGAGAGCAGAGACTTCAGCCAATCCAACATCTGTCGGTGCAGAAATTGCAAGACCACTGGTCACCGGACCATGGACCAAAGAGCTCATGGCACTCTCAAGTATCGAGGAAAAAAAACGCAAAATGCTCGATTGGCTCGCCAGGGACCTCGAACGCCTCTTCGGGAAACCCACGTCCGGGCTTGCTCTTGAAACTCGAATGTCCGATCTAGGACTCGATTCGCTCGGCTCCGTTGATTTCGCAACCCACCTTAGGAAACAGTTGGGCCTTTCCTCCCCGCCACGCCTGATGCAGTACCCAACGATCGGTGATTGGATCCTATCGATCTTGAACCAACCCAATTGGAAACGCACCGAAGAAGCCCCTCCAAGTGGACAAACCGCTGATCAAGGAGCCGAAATCCTATTGTTCGAGCCCTCACTCCATGCAGATGTAATGGACTTTTGTGCCCAAGGTTGGCAGGACCGCGTACCGGAGATCCAACAAAAGCGTTGGGATTGGATGTTCGTTGGCTCTGCAACAAGATTGCAAACCACTCCGAAGGTATGGTTGGCTCGCGACCAGAATAAAATCGTCGGCCAAATGGGGGTTCAGTTCACAGGCCTCAAGCTAGCCAAGGAAGAAATTCGATCGGGTTGGTTTGTCGAAACGATGGTTCTAGATCGCTATCGCTCGCAAGGCCTCGGTGCGCAGATCCTACTGCAGGCAGAAGAACAGATGCCTCAGGCACTCTCACTGGGCCAAACGCCCGAGGTTCGTAAAATCCTCGATTCACTCGGATGGAAACAAATTTGCCCTTTAAATATTCATGTGTTCATGACCAATCCTCAGAGCATTCTCAAGGGTAAATTTCCGATGGGTTTAGACCGACTCGCGGCTGCATATTTCAGCCTCCATCGCGCTCGTCGTAACGCCCTGCAAACAAGTCGAGATAGCCGGATCGAATTTCGTAGGATCGAGCGGTTTGATCGATCGCATGATGCTCTATGGAACGAAATGCGTAAATCCGTATCCTGTTTGGCTGTCAGAGATAGCAGTTTTCTTAATTGGAAATACTTCGATCAACCTGCGCTGAGCTACGATTGCTGGGAAATAATTCTTTCGGATCGAATCCTGGGAGTGGTGATTACAAGGACAGAGAATGCCACCAGAGAATATCCCTATAGCCGCCTCCATTGGATCGATTTAATCTGTCCCATGGATCCTCGGACGATCAATACAATGATTCAGGGTTGCATTAAAAAATCCGAAGAACTAAAGGTCGATGCGATCTCAGTTCACCTTACTCACAAACTTATAGAGCAAGGACTCATTGAAAACGGATTTCTTAATAGACCTCCAACGCGATATCTTTTTGCATCACGAGGACTCCTCGAGGCACACCCTAACTTATGCGAATTGGATTGGCTCGTCACAAAGGGGGACTCAGACATTGATAGGCCCAATTGGGGCGATCAGAAAAAACTTCCGAGGGATTAGAAAATCCCCCTCGACAAGAAGAAATCAAGATAGACCGAAATAAAAAATAATCAACAAACCAGAATAAGGAAAAAAATAGAAAATGAGAAACAAAGGCAAGACTTTATTAAACGAGAAAAAGATTTCCATAACGATCGATTTTGAACAGATGATCATGTGAAAACGCGTAAAGACCGAGGAAAAATCCGTTGAGCGATCAAGGATTAACAAGCGATCAAGATGAAGAAACCTAGAAGATACACAAACGCGAGAAAACCAAACTGCGGATCTTTCTCATGAATCGAATAGGGTCTTGATTATGCGGATACTGTATCATCATCGAACGCGCGGAGATGGAGCCGAAGGAATCCATATAGGTGAAATTGTATCAGCTTTTGAATCCTTAGGAAACCAGGTTAAACTGGCTGGCCCCTGGTCGAAAAAGAAAAAACTTGGACTAGCTAGAAACCAAACAAACCTCGCAACCAAAAAGAGCTCTTTTCGATTGGCAGTGCTCTTCAAACAAACTGCGGAATTACTCTACAACGCGATTTCTTTTTTCAGAGCGTTTTTTTGGGTTTTATGGTTTCGTCCGGCATTCATGTACGAAAGATACTCGGCATTCAATTGCGGTGGAATTCTTGCTGCCGCACTACTCAGATTGCCTGTTGTCCTAGAGGTCAATGCAACATTTGCGGGAAAATTCGGTTGCCGTTTCCATGTATGCTATCCGAATGCATTGAAGTTTTGCGAAAGAATCTCACTGGCAAACGCATCGGTTGTAGTTGTTGTCTCAAATGCCCTTCGAAATTGCGTGATCGATCAAGGTGTTGAACCCCACAAAGTTTTGGTGCTGCCAAATGCAATCAACGAACTTAAGTGCAGACGAGCCGAACAAGCTGCTGAAAAAAACAGCCCAAAGTTACGCGCAATCTTGGGAATTGAATCCGAATTCGTAATCGGCTTCGTTGGGTCCCTCCGTCGTTGGCACGGCATTGATTTTCTCATCCAAGCGATTCCCGATATAATCCAGGCATGTCCAACCGCTCAGTTTCTAATTATTGGTTCTGGCGAGATGGAGGCGGAATTCAACGACTTTGTAAAGAGAGAAAAATTATCATCGAAAATCGTCTTGCACCCGGCGGTTGATCATGACGCTGTATTCGATTATTTGGCGATCATGACGATTGGATTAATGCCTGATTCAAATCAATTTGGTTCTCCGATGAAAATTCTGGAATATATGTCGATGGGGGTCGTTCCGGTGGCACCCGACGTAGAGCCAATTCACGAGATCATGGAAGACAGAGTCAATGGGATGATCTTTCAGCAGCGAAACCATTTTGCGTTTGTAGAAGCGATTTCGACCATGTATGAAGATCGGGAATTGAGGCTGAAACTTGCAAACAATGGGATGGGTTATGTAAAAACGCATCGGCTTTGGCGAATCAATGCAGAAAAGACTCTCGAAGCCATTGATCCATACCTTCGGCACCCCAAAAAAAGAAAGAGCATTGATTAGAAATGCAAGCCTATCAATTTTTCTGCCAAAACTTGATCCTCCCGTTGTCAGACCTTATTTTAGGACAACGAGTTTCGAAGACATTGAAACAACTGAGAGAATTTCAATGGAATTCACTCGACAAGATCAATTCGTACAGGGATCGGAAGGTACATCTGCTTCTTACGAAGGCCACCGAAAGGATTCCTTATTACCAAGACGTGATGAAAACGTTGAACCTCCGTTCTAACTCCATGTTATCCTATGATGATCTGTGCAGATTTCCTATCCTAGAGAAACAAACCATACGCGAGCAAGGCGATCGGCTTATAGATCCACGCTTTACAGGACGCAGGTACAAGATGATGTCGTCGGGTTCGACTGGCGTTCAGACAACGGTCTGGTCGGATATTGCTTCGATGAACGAAGTCTACGCCACTCAACTCTTGTTTTGGGAGTGGGGTGGGTTTAAACTTGCTGACAGGCATCTCCAGACAGGAATGTCCGTCGATCGTGGGGCGACGAAGAAGCTAAAGGATATGATTTTTCGCTGTAATTATTTCAGTGCTTTTGGTCTCACGGACAAGCATTTACAGTTGATGCTCGAACAGATTGACAGGAAAAAAATTGAATTTGTTTTTGGTTACGCATCGAGTATCTATGTCCTAGCGAAATACCTTGAGTCGATTGGCGAAACTCGCCAACTTCGCTCTGTTTTCACATGGGGAGACAGCCTGTTTCCCAATTTTCGCCAAGTGATCGAGAGAGTTTTTCGCTGCAAGGTAAGTGACTGTTATGGTTTAGGCGAAGGGTTGCAATGCGCGGCTCAATGCGAAATACATGACGGATTGCATGAAGCGATGCATGGTGTTGTGCTTGAGATTGTGGACTCCGCTGGGAATCCATGTCCCACGGGTGAAATCGGAAGAGTGATTGTTACCCGCTTGGAACACGGTTGTATGCCACTGATTCGCTATGATACAGGAGACGTAGCTTCGTTTCTTCTAGATCCCTGTCCCTGTGGACGGAAATTGCGATTGCTTTCGCGTATTCAGGGGCGAGCTACAGATATAGTCTCTACACCCTATGGCGATCGACTCATTGTTCATTTTTTCACTCAGCTTTTTGAAATGGTTCCTCAGATTCGACAATTTCAGGTTCGTCAAGAGCAGCCGGATCGAATTCGTATTCTTTATGTTGCTAGCGACAGATTCGAAGTGGGTTTACTCGACGGTTTGAAAAAGCAGATCCAGATGAATTGCAAATATCCTTTGCAGGTGGATTTTGTTCCCGTGAGCGATATACCTCTTGAGAGGTCGAACAAGCGCCGTTTTGTAATATCGAATGTACCTTTGTAGCAATTGCATCGCGTCGAAACACAAAAGACCTTTATTCCTGTTGCATGATCCAAGGATTCTCCCATGAAAATACTTTTCTTAATCGATCCTACGACGGGTTCAGATCGGCGTAAAGAATTGGAACTCAGGCCAAATGCTATGTCTTGGCCGAGCAGACATGGGAATCTATTGCGGGAATAATACCTGAGTCGATTTACCAAATCTTAATGCGCCCTCATAAGCTGAAATTATCACACCAATACCATTTTAGATTGGCCAAATAAGTGAACGTTTTCATCGTTACGGGCTTGATCGGGATCCTGCTTCCAAGCCTAGGGTATCCGCTTTTGATTTGCTTGGTCTCGGCATTCAAGAGATCATCTGGCCCAAAGAACACCGATCCCAAAATCCAGTTGGAATCCGATTTGCCCTCGGTAAGTTTCATACTCAACGCCTACAACGAAGGGGCAGTACTCCGAGAGAAACTTATCAATACCCTTGCGCTGAACTACCCGAGAAGCAAACTCGATGTTATGGTTCTATCAGACGCCTCATCGGATCAGACCGATCAGATCGCTCGAGAGTTTGCCGATCAAGGAATCCGGCTTTTTCGATCTGAAGAGCGTGTTGGTAAATCCGAAAACCTCACACGCTTTGTTCCTGAATCCAAAGGGTCACTCATTGTTTTTTCCGACGCGAACTCGATCTACCAGCCAGACGCCATCCTTCGGCTTGTCTCCCATTTTGAAGACCCTCGAATCGGTTATGTCGTCGGGGCGCAGAGGTATCTTCGGCGTCAAGACCATGCGGAGCATGACTCGGAGAATCAGTATTGGGAACTTGAACTTAAACTTAAGGAATGGGAGAGCAATGTCAGCAGTGTGGTCGGGGCAGACGGAGCGATTTTCACGATGCGAAAAGAGCTTTTTGAACCGCTTTTGGCAAGCGATATCAACGATTTCCTGGGTCCTCTGAAAATTATCCAAAAAGGATACCGTGGGGTCTTCGAACCCCAAGCAGTCTGTTACGAGGCTCCCGTATCGTCGATGCAACGGAACTTTTTTCGAAAGGTCCGCATCATCACCCGCAGCCTCCAAGCCGTCTGTCAAGTCCCCACGGTTCTTCTCCCGTGGAAGACAGGTTGGTTTGCAATCCAGGTTTGGTTTCATAAAGTACTGAGGTGGTTTTCGCCGGTTTTCATAGGTCTATTGCTCCTCGGGGCTGGACTGGATGTCACTCGTGGTGGCTTTCAGGGAAAGGTGATTTTTATCGCCTTTTTGGCATGGCTTGCCATCGCTGGCTTGTATTTAATCCCTCCCTTTCGCAGAATCCCGATTGTTTCAACTGCCTGCTATGCCCTGGTCGTCAACGCGGCCGCGTTGGTTGGTCTCGTTTTGGCATTCACGGGAAGGAATATCAAAACCTGGAAGCCTGACCGCTGAGGGGTAAGGCGTTTACGGCTCAGAGTGGGCCTTTTTTGGGTCTCGAATACGTCCGAAGTTTCCATTCTCCATGGGATTAATGATCCCTTTTGTATATAATTCGCGAAATACGATGAAAGATAACGTGTATCAAGGTGTTTGAAATTTTTTATTGAAGCGTCGTTTAGGCTTGCCCTGGTTGGGACTAAGTGACTGCTCTATGCAACCAATGCACCAAGAGCAATCGCTGAGAAGGGTTTTTTCAAGGTACTGGATTATGAATCTCTATCTGTTTGTGTTGTTTTGTGTTTTCGTTTTAATTTTCGTTTACAGCAACTTTCTTTACCCTCTTGTGTTTGCATGTTTTGGCTTTTTAGAAAGCCACTCAAAATCATCCAAGCATGGTTCGGAACAGGAGCTCCAGCCAATCACGTTGTTGGTACCGGCCTACAACGAATCGGCGGTCATCCTAGCCAAGCTTAAGAACATCGACACTTTGGAGTATCCCCCCGGAATGCTCCGTGTGATTGTTGCAAGTGATGGCAGTGACGATGGTACCCAAGAGATTGTACGCTCTTACCAATCCAATCGACCTATCGAGCTATTGGATTTCCAAGAACGCAGGGGCAAGGCATCGATTGTCAATGATGCACTCTCGCAGTGTACCGATCCATGGGTTTGTCTTTGCGATGCGAACGTCATGTTCCGTCCTGATGCACTGGTTCGATTGGCGACCCGCCTGCAGTTACCGAGGGTAGGGGCCGTCACAGGGGACGTGCGCCTGGCGAGCGATGAATCTGACTTTGGTAGGGGTGAGTCGCTCTACTATGACGTGGAGCGAGCGATCCAAAAGGGGGAGTCTTTCATCGGTTCGGTCATGGGGGTTGACGGAGGGATGTACCTCATGCGACGCGAATTGTTCAAGCCTGTAGCCAAGGATACGATCCTCGATGACTTTACGATATCCATGACGGTCATCCGGCAAGGCTATTGCATTCGTTACGAACCCACCGCGATTGCGAATGAAAACGGAACTCCTTCTTCGGAAATCGAATTTGGGCGTCGAAAACGCGTGGCTCGGGGCGCGATTCAATCGATCTTCCGAGGAATCTATCCGTCGGTGTTCGATCAGCCCGTCGAATTTGCCCAATGGTTCAGCCATAAACTACTTCGATGGCTCAACCCGTTGGTTCTCATGGGTATTTTTCTTTTCAGCATTTTGTTGGCGTTCTCCAACACATGGTTTCAGGCGCTGCTCGGTTTAGAGATCCTGGCCATCGGCGGTGCGGTCCTAGCTTGGTTGATTCCCAAACTCCGGGATTGGCCGATCCTAGGTTTGATCTATTATTTTGGTCTGAGCCATTGGGCGATGCTCATCGGATTGCTCCAAGGGCTATCGGGTAAGTACTCTGCGGTATGGAACCGAACGGAGCGCAGATCGATAGCCAGTTGACGACTGTGCTCGCACTCGAAAACACATTCTCGATCTTGCTTTCCATGCCACCTTCGGACCGCCATTGATCTTGATCGACCACAATTTTGTAAATGAAAAGAGTATTTGACCGTCCATGACACCGACCAAACGATTTGCCTTAATTGCTGGCGCTCGGCCTAATTTTATGAAGATTGCTCCGATCATTAGAGCCCTGGAGCGGTATCCGGATCTTGAAGTTTGTCTGATCCATACCGGACAGCACTACGACAAAAATCTTTCGGATGTATTCTTCCAAGAACTTGGAATCCGTAGGCCCGATGTGGCCTTGGGGGTTGGTTCTGGAAGTCATGCGAAACAGACAGCCGATGTCATGGTTGCGGTTGAAAACTTGATTGTCGAAGCCAATGAAAAAGGCCAGCCATTTACGGCCGTGATTGTCGTAGGGGATGTCAACTCAACGATGGCCGCTGCGATCGCTGCTTCCAAGTTGCATGTTCCAGTCGTGCACGTCGAGGCTGGACTTCGAAGTCGCGATCGAACGATGCCCGAAGAGATCAACCGTTTGGTGACCGATTCGATTTCGGATTTGCTTCTCTGTTCCGAACCGGCAGGGGTCGAGAATCTCATCGCCGAAGGGCATTCAGCCGAGAATGTTCATCTGGTGGGCAATGTGATGATCGATACGCTCATGAACGAAGTTACCCGGGCCAAGGAGCAAAAGACCCTCGAGCAATTCGGACTCCTTGCTGGCCAGTACGGCGTGGTGACGCTGCATCGGCCGGGCAATGTCGACGAACCTGAGACACTCAAGGGTATACTGCAGGTCCTTGCGAAAATCTCTGAGAAGTTACCGCTGGTTTTTCCCGTCCATCCACGGACGCGATCTCGGATCGACCAATTCGCATTGAGGGGAATCCTCGATGCTGCACCGGGATGCCGCGTCGTGGATCCTTTGGGATACTTGGACTGTTTATGTTTGACATCGCAGGCCAAGGTTGTGGTGACCGACTCGGGAGGGTTGCAGGAGGAGTCAACGGCTTTGGGGGTTCCCTGCCTGACGCTGCGTCCAAACACAGAGCGGCCCATCACTTGTAGCGAGGGGACTGGCACGCTTATCGGAAACTCGGCCGATTTGCTCGACTTGAAACTTCGAGAGGTACTGAGCGATCGTTACAAGATCGGGAAATGTCCAGAACTTTGGGACGGAAAAGCCGCAGTCCGGATTGCGGAGTTGTTATCCGCAAAATTCCGATAACCAAATCCTACTTCACTTTATTTCAGACACAGGAAAACGCAATGGGAATCATAGGTGGAATATTTGCAAAAACGATTCTTAATGCGGTCGCCCCACCACAACGGAGGATCTTGGGCTCAAAAGAACCAAATAAGGAATCAAAGACAAAATCGAACTTGAAGACTCACTTTGGAGATGATTTCATTGAAAAAATCCATGGAAAGACGGTTTTGGATTTCGGATGTGGCTTTGGAGTTCAGTCCGTTGAAGTGGCGAAACTTGGTGCCGGCAAGGTGATCGGAATTGACATTTTGGAAAATCGTCTAAATGGAGCGACTGAACTTGCTGAGGCCCAGGGGGTCGGGAACATCTGTCAATTTACAAAGAGTACGGATCAGAAAGCAGACTTCATTTTGTCAAAAGATTCGTTCGAGCATTTCGATGACCCATCGAAAATCTTGATATTAATGGATCAACTTTTAAAGCCAGAAGGTAGGGTGCTCGCTTCTTTTGGACCCACATGGTATCACCCTTATGGAGGCCATTCGTTTTCAGTATTTCCCTGGGCTCATTTGATTTTTAAAGAAAAATCGCTCATTGAATGGAGATCTCAGTTCAAGAACGATGGGGCAACCCGCTTTAGGGAGATCGACGGTGGATTGAATCAACTGACGATTCGACGTTTCGAGTCCACCGTTGAACGTAGCCCATTCCGTATTCACAAGTACTCGGCTGTACCCATTTTTGGACTCTCGGTTCTTGCTTCTAAACCACTCCGTGAATTTGGAGCATCGATAGTACGTTACGAGCTCGTTAAAAAATAGCCCCTGCCGTAATTCGATCCCGTATTAGAAAAGGTTTTTAAATGTTGAATGCTCACTTCGAATCCGCAATTCAATCCAATACCGACACTTGGCTAATCACTGGTGTGGCTGGATTTATTGGATCCAATTTATTGGAGGCTCTGCTTGGTTTAAACCAAAAGGTCATCGGATTGGATAATTTCGCAACGGGGCACCAATCCAACCTAGATGCGGTCCGAAAAGCCGTGACTCCCGAGCAGTGGGAACGATTCCGATTCAGCGAAGGGGATATTTGCAACGCAGAAACCTGCAAGATGCTCGTCTCGCAAAACGTTGACTACGTTTTGCATCAGGCTGCCTTGGGATCGGTTCCTAGGTCGATCCATGATCCGATCGCAACGAATCTCAATAATGTGTCTGGGTTTCTTAACATGCTCGTGGCCAGTCGCGATGCGAAGGTCAAGTCGTTTGTTTATGCGGCATCAAGTTCTACCTATGGAGACCATCCTGGGTTGCCTAAAGTGGAAGACCAAATTGGTAAACCGCTTTCACCCTACGCAGTGACTAAGTATGTCAATGAACTTTATGCCGATGTTTTCTCAACAACATACGGTTTCCGATCGATCGGACTTCGCTATTTTAACGTCTTCGGCCCCCGTCAGGACCCCAATGGACCTTATGCTGCAGTGATCCCCAAGTGGATCGAGCAGATCCAAAACCGCCAAACGGTTCAAATCCATGGAGACGGACAAACCAGCCGAGATTTTTGCTACGTAGAAAACGCCATCCAAGCCAATTTGCTAGCAGCCAAGGCATCGCAAGAGGCAAAAGGCCAGATTTATAATGTCGCAGTCGGACATCAGACATCACTCAACGAACTCTTCGAAGCCTTAAGTGAGTTGATGGGCAACCCGCAAGCGGAGTGCGTGCACGGTGAATTCCGCAAAGGCGATGTGCGCCATTCGTTGGCCAATATCGACAAAGCGCGTCGTATGCTTGGTTATCACCCCGAGGTGGAATGTCGCGAAGGGCTTCGTCGCACCGTCGAATACTACCTGGCTAAATTTTAATTGATTGCAGGTTAGGTCTACCTGTTTTGCCCCAGCTGAATTTGGAGTTTTGATTTGATCGAGTTATTCTAGGCCAAAAGGAGGCTTTCAAAATGACCCGATCCAGAAGAACTTTTACCTTGCAAGAAAAAGCCACGATTGTTTTGCGGCATTTGATCGACAAAACACCCGTTTCAGACCTGTGTGACGAGTTTGGGCTCCATCCGACTCAAATCTACACATGGCAAAAGCAGCTGACAGATAACGCTGCTTTGGTATTTCAGACGCCCCGCCAGTCGACCAAGCGGAAGGATGCCAAAGACCCTAAAATCATTGCTCTTGAGGCCAAAATCCAACAGAAAAATGAAGTCGTCGCCGAACTGCTCCAAGAGCAAGTGCAGCTAAAAAAACCTCGGGGAACTCTAAATGGATGTTGGGTTCCCCCTTATACCCGCGACCAAGTTGTCGATTACGTGAATCACTGGAATCACCGAACCGAAATCTCAGCTAAGCAAATCGTTGCATGGCTCGGGGTTGGCGGCAGCAAGTATTTCGACTGGAAGAAACACTATGGCAAAGTCAACGAGTACAATGGAGCCATCCCACGGGATCATTGGCTAGATGAATCCGAGCGAAAGGCGATCTTGGAGTTCCATGCCAAACATCCCCTTGAGGAATATCGTAGTCTGACCTTCATGATGTTCGACGCGAACGTCGTCGCAGCAAGTCCCTCGAGTCATCACAGATAACGGTCCTCAATATCATTACAACACGGACCGGCTCCACCGTGCGATTGGATACGTAACGCCTCATACGAAGCTTGCTGGCAAGGAAAAGGAACTCTTTGCCCAGCGAGATCAGAAGCTCGAAGCGGCTCGGGAAAGACTAAGGCTTCGGCGAGCTGAGGCGATAAAAACCTTGCATGAGCGTCCGGAATCGATTAGATTGAAGCTTACTTGAGCGGAGGATAGGGCAATGCTGGTAAGCAACCCCCTGTTGTTTGATTACCGCGCCGTCTCAGGTCCAGGATCGAAGGGTTGCGTCGACCGATCCGGCTTGGCGCTCTCCTTCCCTTCGATTCTGGTGAGAATGCGATAAATCCAAACGCTGGGATCTTGAAGATCTCAAAACAAATGAGTGACCGTTACCCATTTACGATTAGCGCCGATCAGACAGAAATTCATTTCACGCTGAACCAAAACAGTGCATTTTTGACTCAAAGCGGACCGCCAGAACTAAAGAAGCAACTATCAAAAGCCCATGAAACACACAATCAAAGTGGTAAAGAGTAAATCATGCAAAAAAAATTAACAAGCGATGAACTCGATTACATATTCAAAAAAAGAAACGAACATGGAAGACCTCTTGGTCCAGCACCAACAAGGAGAAGAAACTTTGGTTTTTACACACCCAGCGAAAAGTATGAAGCGATTTTGAACCGATTGCTTAAGCCCGAATCGAACTGGCTTGACCTGGGTGGCGGGCGTCATCTGCTCCCTCAGAATCCGGCACTTGCAAACGAATTGTCAAAAAGATGCGGCAGAGTAGTCGGCATTGACCCAAGCCCAAATATAGAGGAAAACCGGTATATCAAAGAGCGGTTCCAGGGTTTCCTAGAAGATTTTAAAGGCCAGAGGAACTTTGACGTGATCTCATTAAGAATGGTTGCGGAACATATCCAGGACCCACAATCCATTGTTTCCCAAATTAGTAAATCAACCAAGGTTGGCGGTTTCGTCGTGATCCTAACGGTTTGGGATTACGCACCCATTACTTGGATATCATGGTTAACTCCTCACTGGGTCCACTTCCCAATCAAGAAAGTTTTCTGGGGAGGAGAGGAAAAAGATACATTTCCCGTTGCATACAAAATGAACTCGCTATCTAAACTGCGGAAACTATTTGGCGATCAAGGATTCACAACTGAGATGCTAGAATTAGTGGCAGATTGCTCTACTACTTCCAAATGGCAAATACTCAACACGCTAGAACTGTCAGCTTGGAAAGCTTTAAGCGCCCTCAATATCCCATATCCCGAGTCATGTGTTCTCGCGGTATTTCGAAAACACGAATGATTAGTCCTGTCGTAAAACGAAAGTACTCGCCAGGAAGCACGCACTGGTATGCAAACGATGACTTACGCCTTGCGACGCAAGACTTTGGGTGGGGCGTACAAAGTGGTGATGAGTGAGAATGATTGAATCTAGCACGCCATCGATCATCATTCCCGTTTTGAACAACCCGCAGGGGCTCAGACGATGCATCGAAGCACTTCGAGGCCAGGGGATTGCGTTTGAGCTGATTGTCGTCGACAACGGGTCGACCGACGAGACTTGTGCTGTAGCCGAGCTCCTTGCCGACCGGGTATTGATCTATCCGAAGCTCACCGTTGGTGCCCTTCGGAATCAGGGTGCTCAGGTGGCCAAGGGTCAGATCTTGGTCTTCACCGATTCTGATCAACGGCCTGCTGAGGGCTGGTTGGCATCGGGCCTGGAGGCCCTTGCTCGAGAGGAATCGGCGGGGATGGTAGGAGCTAGGTACCACGCTCCTGAAGGTAGCAGTTGGGTGGCAAAAACATTGGACTTGCAACGCCGTTACTCGGATGTGCGTGGAGACATCGGATGGCTCCAGGGGGGCAATCTCTTTGTGAAACGTGCGGCTTTTGAACGCGTCGGAGGTTTCCGTACCGACCTGGTCGCATCGGAGGATGTCGATTTAAGCTTCCGGGTTCGCAAGGCAGGATTCCGGGTGATCTGCGATCCGAAGATTATCAATTACCACGATGGAGATCCACAGACACTCATCGATTTTTTTCGCAAGGAGCGGTGGCGAGGATCCAGTGGGTGGAAGGCATGGGCTACACAGGGGTATCCGCTTTCAGAGTTGCCCAGCTTGCTTTGGCCTTTTTGGGTCGTGCTGGGGCTTGTAGGGGTCGCTTTAGGGGCATCTTTGGGAACCTGGATGCTTGGGATGGTCCAAGGGATTACGATATCTCTGTTGTTGCTGATCGGTTTGGTTTCTCCTTCGATTTATAGAGCTGTGAGTATTTACAGGAGACTCAACGCTAGTCCAATCGATGGAATTCGTATGCTCATTCTTTTGGTTGTTTATGGATTGGCCCGCTTCCCATTAGGAAAGCCACGATGAGCGGTGGCAAAGCTGATGTATTTGGCGCCAGCGGCGTTCGCGCAGGGGAACGTCGATTTTGGATGCTTCTATGGTTGCTAAGCCTCTTAGTGATCGCCTGCACATATCTGACCCCATTTTTTTTCGAGTGGATCCCGTTGACCATTTTCATCAGAGATGCAAAGGGGATCGCGAACTGGAGTTTTTCGGCAGATCGATTTTGGCGATCCTCTGTCGCTCCTCATTGTTTCTTTTCCGGATACATCCTATCGATGCTACTGGCCGTGGGCGATGGAGTGGTGCGGCGTCCTCAGCAAATCCTCGCAGTAACATTCGGAACCTCCTTATACCTTTTATCGCTTGAGTTGCTTCAAGTACTTATTCCAGGAAGAACCATATCCGGAGGGGACGTGTTGATCCACTTGATCGCTTATTCAGCAGGGGCTTTGCTCGGATTTTTGCTGTATTACTGTGTAGGCTATACCGACAACGGCATGCACTTTCCATTGAAGTGCCTGGGTGTTTGGATCTTTGTCCTGATTTATCTGTCGATCTATCCAATCTCCTTGAAAACCGACGGGAATCGCTCCCTGTTAAATAGGTTTTTACTTGCGAGCAGAGAGATCCCCAGAAAGAGCGATGTGCTAGCGAATTTTCTTTTAGGTTGGCCAAGCGCATGGCTACTCCTAGAAGCCGTCGGTACACGCTCCGACCGCAGGAAAACTCCTGCTAGGAGCGTACAGACGGTTGTATGTGTTTTGACGATCATTTTCTTTACCGCACTCTTCGTTGAAACGATTCAACACTTTTTTGCTGAGCGTCATCCATCCTTTTACGACATCCTCTTCCAGGTGTTAGGAGCTATTAGCGTGTGTTGGGTTTTTTTGCGTTTTCGGACGAATAGGATAGGAATCCACTTGCAATTACCCGAAGCTTTGGGCCGACTAACCTCTAGGAGTGTGGCTCTGATTGCATTCTCGATCGGCTTTTTAGTCTTCGAGTGGACTCCATGGTTTCCCTCGATCGAGGTTTCAACGATCAAGGATGGGGTCAGGGAGTTGGTATTGCCATTTTTGACGTCCAACTACCCGTGGGATTTGCACTGGCAAGCCAATCGCCTTGGAATCGCATTCGTTTTTGCATGCTCGGCCGCAACGGGAATTTTCTGGTACATGCTTCTGAGGTCAAACAGAAACAGGATTAGGCCAAGCATGACACTCATGACACTCATGGCAATCGCTCCGTTTTATGGCCTAGCAGTTGAATTGGGAAAGGTTTTTATTTCGACAAAAAATGGGACTCCCGTATTGGTCCTTTCCAGCTTTCTTGCGGGCTTATTGGTTTTCATGGGAATCCTAGTTTTTGAGAATCGGGAAAAAAAAGTTTGGGAAAATTTGAATTCCGGAGTGGATCAGTGAGTACCTGGGGATACTTGCTCGTTATTTCGATCATCCTTTCAAGCCGGGTCATCGCGCAGCAACCACCAATCCCTATCGAAGAGGGGTTGACCATCGAACTGAAAAAAGATGCACAAGTGAGCGAGGTGGTAAGGAGTCTCAAATCGCTTCGTAATCGCTTCGACTCGATGGGCTCGAAGCATCCTTCTCGCAAACAGTTCGAGGAACAGATAAAGCGTCAAGAGGAGGCTCTGCGGAAACGAATCCAGGAACTCGCTCCATCGGTTGAACCGAAAGAAGATTCCCTGCGGATGGATCCCAATGGGGACGGGGCGGGAGGATCGGAGCATCAACCGGAGCTTTCACCTGATCCAGCCTCCCGAAATGAATCTCGAACCGCTGGATCAAGCTCGGATGGGAGAGGGGACGGAGCCATGAGAGCCCAAGCCCAACGTTTTGGGGAATCGGACCCGCAAGATGTTTTCGATGGCAATACCATTGAACTAAGAGCTTATCCTTGGCTAGATACAGAAGGCTTTCAGGATTCGGGATTTTTTCCTCGCACGAGACTTATGTGGGGGATCGAGCCGATTTTTGATCGAGACAAAAGGATCACCTCAGGAGTCATTTGGGCCTGGAGCGACAATTGGAGGGAGAAGACCCGCACTGAGTTTTGGAGAGGTTCTAAGCCTATCCTTGCATTTCACCCTTCGAAACATTTCGATTTGGACGGACTTGCTTTTGTTATCTGTAGGGACACCGAATCGAACCATACTTCGTCGGTCGAGATATGGGCGATCACCGGGACGCATTCTAAAAGCGCAGATAGCGGCGGCCATCTGTTATGCAAAGGCATACTTGGCGATCAGAACGATCTTCTGAGTATGTTTTTCGATCCGTTAAAAAACGAATTGATTGTGGGAGTTTCTGGGCGATTGGAATTGAATGAAAAATGCCCTTTGATTGAGGCCAGGAGTTTCCCCCAAGTCGGGGTGATCCTTCAACTCACCGCAAAGAAGCGTGGGGAAGTACAAGACAGCGTCGTTCCGCTTAAGGAGCCTATCGTCGTGGCGAGCGAATCGATCGTCACGACGATTGCCGAACCACAACATGCAGTTGGATCCGACATGCGCCCATTTTGGCGCAAGAAAGGTTCGGAGCCCAGTCAGACCCCGCAATGGTGGAAGCATCGTGGTAAGCGAATCGTAAGGCATGATTATGATTCAACGGCGACACCTCTGGCCAACGGTACGAGTTTATGGAAGAGGATTTCCAGCTTGGAAGCTGGGGATTTGCTACTGGTTCAGCCAGGCGTGTATTCGAGTCAAGCGAGGCTTGATCTGCAAATCGAGGGTACAGCCACCGCACCTATAGTGATTCAGGGCCAGGGGGCTGGGGTGGTGTTCACTCGGCCCGATCCTACCGAGAACGTAATCAACATCGTGAACGCGTCCTATGTCGCTCTAGGAGGGATTGAGATAACGGGGGGGAGTACTGGCGTCCGGATTCAAACCGCTAGAAACTTGATGATTTACAACAGCACGATTCATGATGTCGGGAATGTTGGGATTTCATTGAATTTCCGAAATACCTCATCGATCTACCTTGTGGATAATGAAATTTACCAAACAAAAGGCCATGGAGAGGGAATTTACGCAGGGTCCCACGATGGAACACGTACTACTCACGATTCTTTTTTCGTTGGAAACTACATCCACGACTTGGCTTCGGGAGCAGATAACCAGGGGGATGGAATTGAGATTAAAAACCGTTCTTACGGAAACACTGTAAAATGGAACTATATTGTTGGGACCAAGTATCCAGGCATAACGGTATACGGTACAGGCGAGGCAGATAAGCCAATGAATATCATCCAAGAAAACATCATCCTGGATTCAGACGATTGTGGGATTCAGGTCACTGCAAACGCGCTGGTTCAAGGCAATTGGATTTCAGGAAAGAAGACCGGTATTGCTTCGAAGCCATTTGGGAAAATAGAACCGACAAACGTTAGGATTCTAGGGAACACAATACTGACCGATACATTCGGAATTAAAGCATCACAATGGAATCGCTCTAACAATTGGATTGCAAACAATTTAATCTGTTCAAAAACACGCAACTACTTTCATTCGGGTTTTGGCAAAGCGATCTATCTTTCGAATCAACTGGTATGTGACCTCGAAGAGGGTTCGGACTTGGAGAGAAAGGCCAAGACAGCCTCCAATCGCTTGCTGACGAGCAACGATCTTTTTGGTCGTAAACGAACCGCTCAGGGACGCGTTGGAGCAATTGAGTACTTACGTTCGTCCTTCGCGGCAGAGACAGAGGAAAGCAATCTTCAAGTATTTAGTCACGCGATCTATCACCCCGCTGAATCTCGAATTCAATTAATGAACAAGAAAGCCGATAATCAACCTCGGAATCGCTCCTGCTTAACAGAGGATCTGCAACCAATTAATGTTTCACAAGCACTGGTGCAGGTTGCTGTTGCAGCGGACCTAGAGGGTACTGGCGCAGGACCTTTGTACCAAGTAATGATCGTGGACCGAAGTCTAGGAAATATCTATTGGGCAGAAACAGATAATCTTGATTCTGAAGTTCCGTTGGTTTTCGAAAAACGAACCCGACGGGATAAAGAAATAAGAGAGATAGGACTTACCACGAACCTAGAGTTGCTTTTGATTGATCGGGACGGTTTGAGCACGGTTTTGGTGCGGCAGTAGCTTTCTGTTTTCTTGCTTTTTGCTCTTTGGCTGATTTGTTGGATTTTTCATACGATCATTAGGTCGGTGATAACTCTGTTGGGACCGCTACAAGTTTTTTATTCGATGGCGATGATCGTCCTTTTTATCTTGTATACAACTACTCGATTTACATCGATAACAGTCGGTCTAGAGAGCGTAGACGTTGAATAGAACATTCAGTGATTCGACGGTACGATTTGCTTGTACCTTGGGAGGACTGTTGCTTATCCCGCTTTTGGTATACGCATCAATTCTGCCTTTAATCTACGTCCCACTGGACTGGCCGGAGGCGTTTTCACTGTGGAAGTCAATGCCATGGTTGGATCTTCGGGTTGTAAATCGCGCTGACTGGATCGCCAATGCGTTAGTAGTGATGCCTATCACCTTCTTGTTAAGCGCTGGTTGTGGCTATCGCCGGAAATGGAGTCTTGGATTATTTGCTTGGCTTTCATTCATTATGGCGATGATGGCTACCGTGATTGTGGGAATCGAATGTTTGCAGGTTTGGTTTCCGAGGCGTACTAGGTCCCTAAATGATATTCTGGCGGGATTTGCCGGGGGGTTTCTTGGGATTGTCACATGGGTAGTTTTTGGGCAGAGGGCCACGGACTCCGTATTACGATTTTTTTCATTGGAAACACTCAGGCAGAGGTTGTTGTGGTTGGCGATTTTTGCCTGTATTTTTTGTGTTTTGTATACGTTGTATCCATTTGATTTTGTTTTCAATATCGAGGAGTTTCGTCTCAAGATTTCTATGGGTCGAATCGGTTTATTGAATGCGGGTACAGAAATGGCAAGTGCCGAGAACCTCAAGGGTATCGTAAGTTCGGTGATCCTATTATTTCCTTTCGGCGTTGCGCTTGGACTTACTTCTCGTTGGCCCAATCGACTCCTAAGTATTGTCGTTCTATCACTGCTTTTAGAGATGATCCAACTTCCCGTATTTAGCTTGCACTCAACTTTTTTGGATTGTATCTCGGGTATGCTGGGAGGCTCTCTTGGGATTCTCACAGTTCGATCGGAATCATTTTGGGGACATATTCGTTGGAAAAGTTGGCTATGGCTTTTCCTGATGGCCAGTTGGATTCTAGTTTTTTATGGGGTTTACATCGGGGTATGGCCCTTTGGTTTTGGGCGAAGCTTGATCATAGATGACGCTTTGTTGTCCCACCGATGGAGGAACTTATTCACCCCACCGTTTTTGCATTACTATTTTTCGAGTGAGTACGCAGCGGTTAACAACATTCTGGGAAAAGCCATTTCGTTTGGTATCTTAGGAATCCTGACCGAAGCGTTTCGAGAGTCCAATCCTAATAATGTCGGATCGAGATGGTTTGGGGCCGCTGGATGTTTCATGGCCGTCGTGGCGATTCTTGTCGAAATCGGCCAGATTTACGTTGACGGACAGATTGCAGATACCACGGATGTGCTGATCTACATCTTCGGTGGGATGGCAGGGATGTTATTATTAAGGCATGTTTTGCATGGAATTCCTGACCTCCAACAGGAATTGCCTGTATCCGAGGACCGGATAGGGGTGAAAATAAATCTAGACACGGACTCGAAGTTGCAGATAGTATCTTGGTTTAGGAGTGCTACGGGGATTGGGCTATTGATAGCCGGTGGATTGCTTGCGCTCGGTCATCCAGGTTGGCCGATTACCCAGTTACTTGTTTGCCTGTGCATGTCATTGTCGGTGTATTGCAAGCCAGATCTATTTCCCTTGGTTTTCGTGGTGGGATTGGTAATCGGAGATGCCTATTTGTGGACTGGACAACTTACGGTTCAAGAGTATGACAGCATTCTAGCCGGGAGTCTTGGGGGTTGTCTGCTAGGGTCTGGAGGATTAGTCAATTCAAAGCTGCAGGTTTCACGAATAGCAACTCCCTTGGAGTGGTTAGGACGAATTGGTTGGACTTCGATGCTACTGAGCGTATTGATTGGACTTGGTATCGGACTGTATCGATTGCCACAGGTTCCGTTTGGAGATCAGCTTTCTGTTTATTTCACCGGTTGGAATGCAGTGAGAGTGGTCAAGGGTTTTTTATGGGGTTTTGCTTTCTACGCGGTACTTCGATTACTTGGGCCAAGGACACTGGACCAATGGCGTATACGTTTCATTCAAGGTTTTTTGCTGGTGGCTTGGTACGTCGGGATATGGGTTCTCATCGAGCGCGCTATTTTTCCTGGCATTACTAATATCGTTGACATTTATAGGGCCACCGGTCCTTTCTTTACGATGCATATAGGTGATCAGCATATCGATGGCTTCCTTGTTTTAGCTTTTCCGATTGCCGTTGGATGGACTTTAGAAAAGGTGCAAAGAAACGATGGATTGAGCCTCGCAGCAAGGTCCCTTTTTGGCATACTAGCGGTTCTGTACGTGTGCCATGCGGTATTTGCGACGATGTCGAGAGGAACGATTTTGGCTGTTGGGGTTCAAAGCGTGATCTTATTGCTTGCTTTTACCTTGCGGTTTCACAAAGGCATCAGTAAACCGAATTTTTCACGGTTTGCCTTGGTCGCCTTACCGATTGCTGGACTGTTTGTTTTAGTGGCTTATTCAGTTCTTCTATCCCGTTTCAATTCGAGTGTTGAAGACACAAAAGGGCGATTCTCGCATTGGTCTCGAATCGTACACGGCGGAACTACAGGGCCCGGTGGTTTAAGCATCGGCCACGGTATCGGAAGTTTGCCGAGCATGATGGCCTCAGAAAAGGGGATAGGATTTCCTCCGGTGCGCTGGCAATCCGACGGTCGAGATGGGCGAATTGAAATTCTTTCCGGATGGCCTCTCTACCTGGAACGCTATACGATGGAGATCCCGGGTTCTATGGTTCGAACTTCCTACGGAGTGCGTCTTGAATTGATTGCCGCTCAAGAGTCAACGACGAGTCTTTATCGCGTTGAGAAATCCTTGTTGCAATCCTACGGATCTGGGTCGGTTGGATTGAAACTAGCGGAAGAGAAACCCCAGGAGGTTCTTTGGCCGGAAAAAATGGTAAGAGAGACCACAGATCGCAATCCATTCTCAAGATTTCGCCCCGTTTTTGTAGGGATTTCACCACCGTCTGCTGGTGGCTTGATCGTAGAGAATCAGGAGGCATCCTTGGAGTTGATTTCCGCAACGTCGAGTTATCCGTGGGTATTTACCTGCGACGATCACCTCATTTGGCGAGCGAAGAACTTTCTGGTGCATGCTTATTACGAGCAAGGTTTGCTGGGAGTCGTTGCTTGGTTGCTCTTGATTTTGTACAGCACACTCCGGGGGTATCAAGCAATCGTGTCTGATAAACAGGAAGACCAAGCGGTTTTGTGGATAAGCTTATCCCTCCTAGGCTTTTGGATTGTGGGGATGTTTGGCACGCTTGTCGATACACCTTGGCTCACTGCTTTGGTACTCAGTTGTGTGGCATTGCTGGGAGGTTCATTTCGTTTTGACCAGCCGGGAAAAACAACCGATGCTTAGTCGATCGCCGAGATTTTCCAAATGGATGCTTAGCATGGGGCTCCTTTGCACAGGATTGTCTGGTTGCGATTCAATAGAGCCCATCGTAGAAACCAAGAGCAGGGGTGTTTCGGATCGCGAATCCAAACGGATGTCTGGGCCACGCGATACAGTTTCCCAGGAAGAGTTCAGCAGACGTATCGACCCGAGCTATGGAAAGAAAAAGGAACTGCGTTTTCTCCGGGCCCCTAAGATAAGAAGTCTTGAGTTTCCGCTTGCACCTGGGATGAACGCCATTTGGGGCGCCACAGGTAGAGATCATCTAGGACGCGTTTACCTAGGGGTATCAGCCTGGGATGGTGGAGACGACCCTAGCGCCTCGTTATGGAGGTATGACTCCGGAGTTGACTCTTTTGAGTTACTAGGCGACGTCAACCAAAAGCTCGGTGAGCTAGGGATTCGAAGAAAAAACCCTTTTCCTGAGACGCAGATCAAGATTCACTCCAAAATTGTGCAGGCCAGCGATGGTAGAATGTACTTCTCTTCACAGGACGAGCATCAAGAAAAGGAGGATGGGAGTAGCAATGCGCTGTTTGGTGGGCGGTTGTTCGCATTGGATCCAAACCTGAAGAAATGGGAATGCATTTACACGGCCCCCGAGGGATTAATCGCCTTGGCCGCTAGGGGACGTTACGTCGTTGCTCAGGGCTATTTCGGGCATGTGCTTTATCAATACAATATCGATACGAAATCGATCAAATCAAAAAAACTTGGTACCATAAAGGGGCATGTGTCTAGAAATATCTTTATGGATCGCCGGATGCATGTTTATGGCATTCGAGTAAGGCAAGCCGAACAAGGAGAACAAGCCGGAGTTTATAAAGTGGACCAACAGCTTGTTCGAGTCTCATTAGTCGAATTGGACACACAGTTGGAAGAGATACACGACTGGCCGCTTGAAGACTATTTGATAACAGGCACCACAAGCGCACAGGGAATTACTGGATTTTGTGAGTTAGTCGATGGGAGCATCGTTTTTGTTACAGAGTCGGGTGCCCTTTGGATTCTTCGATTGCAAGAAGACCGTTCTGAGTTAGAGCGTTTGGGGTGGATTGGAACCGATGGGCCCTGTTTTTGTGGGGGATTGTTTTCACCTTATGGGGAACGATTCGTAAGTGGGCTGACGAATAAAAAGGGGGAAGGGATCTACCGATGGAATGTTTTTGATATCGAAAAACGGCAGTCCTTCTCGCTTAAGCTCGACGCCGACAGCCAGAAACTTTTGCAGCGTCCAAACCTGCTAGCCTATGGTTCAGAAACCATCGATCATGCTTCTAGAGCTTATGTAGTTGGATGGCGTCAAGTTAACGAGGGTAAAGCGCCCTATGTGCTTCAGTTTTCATGGGAATAGGTTTCCGATAGCCATCATGCAATCGTTCCGACATGTATTACAGAGTGTCTGTTCGCTAAAGAAGCTCTTGCTTTTTTTGTGCGTTTTGGAGGGTTCACTCAATCTAGTTTACGCCCAATCCGATCGCCTAGATTCTGCATCGCGAATTGAGAATCGAATACCACGCGAATTGCTGGCCCAGCCGGCAATTGCCGTGGAAGTCGAACGCCTGAGAGCCTTAAGGAAGAATGCAGCGAGGTATGGCAAGAAGCATCCAGCGTATGGCTCGACGGAAAAACAGATCGCCGAGGTGGAAGAAAAACTCAGAATTTACTTAGAGGAACCCCAAGGAACGGATGATGCTCGCCTGAAAATGCCCTCGGCAGATCCGCAGGAAAATCCTGGCGATCGATCTTCCAGACCGAAACCCAGTGCACAAGGTCTCGATTCGGCCGATGACTTTTCGAATATCGACTTCGCGACGGGTGCTCGGCTTGTTCCGGCATACCGATCGCTCAAACTCCCGAGGCTCACGGCAGTGGGTTGCTTTCCCGCACTTGGTCTCATCTGGGGAGGGGAATACGACGCGGTTGCAAACACCAGCCGTATTTGGCAATGGAGCGATTTGCCCGACGCGGAGACGAAGTCGCTTTATTACCAAGCGGAAGGCAAGATCGAAGCCATAGTTTTTTTAAAAGAGTTTCAGGAGCAGGCGTTCGTTTATCTATTGGTCAGCAATCAGCTAGACAAGGATACATCCAGGATTGCAATCGTGGAAATACCAGTGCAAGCCCTCCCTCCCTTTTCGATTATTGAGCCTACCATGGCTAAAAAGCTCTTGGATGCCACAGCCCGGAGATCTCCACGAATGCACATGATGTCGGGGGAAACACCGGGAGTTCTGTTGGGATACCACGGTGATTTCCTCGAAACCAAGATTCACGAAGATTGGCAGCTAAGACAGACCTCTTTGGATTCCGTTTGGTCGTTTTCGAGAAAAGATGTGGATATAACTCAAATCGATATGGCCGTTGGAGGAGGATTTCTTCCGGGAATCGCACAATCAAACCGTGAAAGTTCCAAGCTGACGGAACCGATTTTTCAGTCGTGTTATCACGGTTCGATTTTGTCTCATGCGGATAAGTCTCGATTAATCCTAAATCCTGAGGTTGGATCGATTTCGCAAGCCATTCAAGCAGGTGCTTCCTCAAAGCAGACGGTTCAATTAGTTGCAAAAACGAGTCGAGGGATTCTGGGCTGTTTTTTGGATACAACCTTCGAGCCTTTAGTACTTGACGGCTTTGGTGTATTATTGATGATTGAACCAAAGATCGCTCAAGAGCATGTCAAGAAAAACACCAAAAAACAAGAGGTGACTTCGGCACTGCCGGGTCGAATCAGTCAAACGGGGTGGTTTACCGATGTCAGCAAAGCTGAGTTCACCGACTCCTTCATTGGTTTTGTGCCCGGGGGTATAACCAAAGAGGTTCCACACGGGGTGAGGATTGATCGATTTGTGTCAGTGCCGAATCACAAGCAGGTCACGGTTTCTCAGACGGGCTCATTGAAGAGTTTTCCACCCGGTTCGTTGCTTTTGCAGAATTATATCCAAAGCCAAGAGGGTTCGGAAACGCGCATCCTAAAGACTCTTGGTTTGATAAAAACCGAGCTCGAGTGGATTCCCTTTGTATACGATTGGAAATTTGATCAGTCCGATGCAAATCTGTCGGATACAGAGGATGTGGAACCACATTTTCCGTCCAACCAAAACGAAATTGAATTCATCCACACTCGCATGCGGGTTTCAGAGAGCGATTGTTTGCGGTGCCATCAAGGTCCTCAGGCAATCGCAGGGCTGGGAACTGCGGGGGCTCAAGTACGACTGGAGCATCCCGCCGACGCCCCTAATGTCTCTTTGGTTGAACGATTAAAGCAACAGGAAAAGATCCATGTCCAGACGGATTCTGTTAGCGATTCCAATAACTGAGTTTACCAATGTCATTTGAAATTCATGAAGTTACCCTCAGTGAGTTTTCCGTTGCAATTGAGAAATGGAATCTCAAGCATCAACCGCAGACTACACGGCCTTGGCTTTCAAGTCACGACAGCCGTTGGTTATCTGCATTGCAGCACGGTTTACAGTATGAACCCCGGTGCCTCATCGCCCATTGCCCCTCCGATGACATTGTGGGAGTATTGCCCTTGGCCTTGGTCCAAAGCGGTCTGTTCGGAAGGTTCCTTGTATCTTTGCCTTACCTGAACTCTGGTGGAGTCTCTACGAACTGTCCTGAGGTCGCCCGGGCCTTAGTCGATCAAGCTGTGGCGTTAGCCGACGAACTGGATGTCAAGCATCTGGAGCTTCGTCATGAAGTCCCGATCGACCATCCAAAACTGAATCTCAGGAGGACCGACAAGGTCCATATGCGTTTGGCTTTGAACGAGTCGCCCGAGGCTCAGATGAAATCTTACAAAAGCAAACTCAGGAGCCAGATCAAAAAGAACTCCGAAAACCCGTTCGAAATCCACTTTGGGGCCGAGGATCTTCTACCGGAGTTTTACAGTGTTTTTGCGACCAACATGCGTGATCTCGGGACACCGGTGTATTCGAAAACGCTCTTCCTGTCGATCTTGCAGAATTTCGGCCCCGAAGCTGCCGAGCTTGCTATCGTCAGGCTCCATGGCAAGGCCGTTGCCGGCGCTCTTTTGATCCATCAACGCGGGACTAGCGAAGTTCCAAGCGCCAGTTCGCTGCGGGCTTTCAGCAGCACCGGCGCCAACCTGTGGATGTATTCGAAACTCTTGGATCGAGCCATCGAGAAAGAGTCTCAATGGTTTGATTTCGGCCGTAGCACCGTCGGTAGCGGGACTTTCAAGTTCAAAGAGCAATGGGGAGCCAAGCCCCATCCGGCCGTCTGGCAGTACTATGTGCGCAAGGGGGATCCGGCCGATATGAGGCCGGACTCCCCACGAAAACAGAAACTGATTCAAGCTTGGCAACGACTCCCGGTTTGGTTATCGAAAATCCTCGGGCCACCGATTGTCAGAGGAATCCCCTAACTGCAACAATCCCCCTGGTTTTTCCGAAATTTTCCAGGTATCGGTTGACCAAACGGTCGAATCGCTTATCCTTTGAAAGGTTTTGCACTCCCCTTACTGGCTACTTTCCGATGAACCAAAGACGTAGACGCACACCAGCCTCGAGGCCAGCGGTTTCCTTGGACCCTCTCTATCGGGACGGTCAGCAGGAACTCGTTCGGCAGAATGACTCGGCAGCGCTGCCGAATATCGAGCTTGCCGATCCAGAAACCAAGCTAAGATTGGCACGCAAATCGCAAGATAAGTCCTTGTGGACTTATCCTAGTGTGTCGCTCAAACAAGTCGGGATATTCTGTGCCTTGGCTGCCCTACTCATGGCATGGGCCTACTGGCCGACTTGGGGCAGTCTGATTGCGGCTTGGATCAAGGAGCCGGACTACTCACACGGGTGGTTTGTCATCCCGATTGTGGGTTATTTGCTCTGGAGCATCAATTCGACCCGCCCGCCATTTAGGGCTGGATTTCACGTTGGCGGTCTTTTGATCCTTTTAGGGGTTATCGTTTTGCGGGTGATTTCCCGATGGGCTTTTTTCGACTCCATGGATGGCTGGACGATTCCCTTGGCGTTGATCTCACTGAGTTGGGTTATCGGCGGAAGAGCATTTTTCATTTGGTCGTTGCCTGCGATGTTGTTTTTGTTTTTCATGGTGCCATTGCCTTATCGTGTCGAGAGCGAACTGAGTCGTCCGCTGCAGTGGATCGCTACGCGAGCCAGCACGTTTGTTCTTCAATTGCTCGGCCAACCGGCCATTTCGGAGGGTACTACCATTCTCCTGGGCGATCAGACCTTGGAAGTCGAGCGGGCCTGTTCTGGCCTGCGAATTTTCGTCGGAGTATTTGCTTTGTCCTACGTGTATGCGATGTTAGCTCGTCGAAACTGGTGGGAGGGTATCGTCATTGTTTTGGCATCCATTCCTATCGCTTTGATCGCGAACATGGCGAGAATCGTTGTGACTGGCCTGTGCTATCAGTGGCTCAGTGGCGAGACGGCACGCAAGTTCTCCCACGATCTGGCCGGTTACTTTATGATTGGTATCGCCGCTGGTCTATTCGGTTTTCTAGTGTACTACCTGAGGTGGTTGATTCAAGACGCGCAGACACTTGAGCAGGTCGCTTTAAGAAGGGCTTAGGGTTGATTTTGGATTTGAGGAATTGGTCCATTGTTCGATTGGCTAGTTCGTCCACAAAGAAAATCCTTGACGGAAATCGTTGAGAATATCGCGGCAAAAAATTTGATGGGTGTGAGGGTGAAAAAGTGAGTTCCAGCAGGCAAGCGGTCGTTCCAGCGTACAATTCAAAAATGAAAAACAGCGTCGCTCGGGATTCGGGAAATATTGGTTTACCGAAACTCGACGCATTGTTTTTTTGGGGCGTCTTTAGAAAACATTGGCGTTGGATGATCCCGGTAGGGATGTTGCTATCGATTCTTGGGTGCGCTGGGATTCTGGCGTTCTTCAAGCCGACCTATGAGGCCCGATTTCGCCTGGAGATTGACCCGTCGAATTATATTGTATTTGCCGACAATTCAACGAAATCGACGCCGGAATTTGTTGAGTTGCAAAAGGCGATCATGTTTAGCAATAGCGTGCTAGAGAAGGTTGTCGCTGATAAGACAGTCGCTTCGGTACCTTCGATCGCGAAATCACGGGATCCGGTTCAGGCCCTGAAAAAGGCGGTCAAAGTGACCGCTGCGGCAGGGAATCGTTTGGTCGATGTAAGGTTTGCTCATGAGGATCCGAAAATAGCGGCAAGCGTGGTAAACACGTTGGTCGATGAATTCCTTCGTTCGCGTCGATCGATCGAACAGATTCGGACCTCCAGTCAAGAAAGAAACGTTTCGGTAGCATTGAATAAAGCGGAAAGCGAGGTGGAGTCCGCCAAGCAACGCGTCCGTGATTTGAGTATGCAAGCGGTTAAATCCGACACTATTTTGGGAGAGTCTGAGTCGGGCAAAATAGATACGACCTACCTAGACAACATCCGAATTCAACGGATGGAAATTGCCAGTCAGCTATCGATCCTTCAGTTGAACTTAGCGGAACTGAAATCTGCTTATGAACGGGATTTAGAGACCCAAAACACCGAAAACTTGCAGTCCAAGGCGACGACGATACCCGAGGAAATACTTGAAAAAGATATTGTGGTGTTAACGGCGAGGCAACAGTATGAGAATGCCAAGTTGCAATTGAAGGATTTGGATGCCAACACGTCCATTGGGTTGAAGAATCCGGTTTATGTCCAAGCCAAGCGGAAGGTCGATTTTCTGCAGGAAGAGCTTAAGCGGATACGGGAATCGAGGACTAAAGAATTGCTCGACCGAGGGAACCTGACCTCGACGGACGAGCGGAGAGACAGAATTGCACAGATTTCCAATGAAATCAGTGAATTACGAACGAAACGCGATGTCCTAGAGTCGCAGGTTAAAGACTATTTAGTTTCGCTTAAGCAATCGAGTGCTACTTCGGTGGACTTGCAGTTTGCGGAGGCGGATTTAATGGAGTGGAACAACATCCGCGGGACGGTCCATGAACGCCGTATTCGCTTGCAAACCGAGCGGGATGCGATCGATGATGTCCGTGAGTTAGAGCGCGCGATCACACCGAAATTACCGGTAGAGGAGTTGCCCTACATGCAACTTGCCGGTGCCTCAGCAGTTGGATTAACGCTTCCCTTTCTAATAGGCTTTTTGATGGAGCTTCGCTCACGCAAGGTCGACGATGCGAATCAGCTTGAAACCCGTAGCCAACTGTCTGTGTTGGGTGAGATTTCAACGATCCCGGTAGCGACGACCGGGAACCTAACGAAGAAGCGTCGGTCTCATGCCAGAGAGTTGCGTTTATTTGAAGAGAGTGTCGACTCTCTGTCGACGACGCTGACTCTTCGCGAGGACCTTAGAAATTGTAGGGTTTTCACCATCACAAGCGCCTTGTCCGGTGAAGGAAAAACGAGCGTATCTTGCCAGTTGGTCGTGAGTCTAGCGCGGTCGACTTCGAGCAAGGTTCTTTTGATCGACGGTGACTTAAGGGCCCCTGACGTTCACCACGTGTTCGGGCGTGAAATGACATCCGGTTTGGTCGGTTATCTCAACGGGACCGATGAATGGCGTGCGTTGATTGACCGCGAATGGAACGATTCGATTCATATCTTGACCTCAGGGCACCTGAAAGGGAGTCCGCACCGCATTTTGAGCAATGGACGCTTCGAGAAACTGATCGAAGAGGCTCGGGAGGAGTACGATTACATTGTGATCGATACTCCACCAGTGCTACCTGCGAGTGAAGCATTGCTTTTCGCGAAGTGTGCCGATGCGGTTTTGATGTGTGCCTTGCGTGACAAGAGCCGCATCGAACAACTGGTCCAAGCTTACCATCGTTTGGATGCATCTGGAGCGAATGTAGTCGGTTCGGTTTTATCTGGTGTACCTGTCAAAGAGTACGCGAGTTACTACGGGGACTATTACGCTTCGAAAGTCTGATCAGGGCGTCAAGAGCAGATCGTGATTCGATGCACGCTGACTCAGCAAGCCCTGCCAACCCAGCGACCCCTGCCAGCCCAGCTTAATGCGTGTCGGTTGCATTGCGACTGCTTTTAACACACTGACGATCCTATGAAAATCCATTCGCGTTCCTTACCTGAAACTCGCAAAAGATTAAAGTTCAATTGGAGACTGCTTATTGGGTCCCTTTTGTTTTTGGGGGTTGTTCTTCCTTCTGGGTACTACATACACCAGTCCCAGTTGGGTCGTGTTTCCAGTGCGATGAAACTCAGGGCGGCGGGACTTAAGGAGAAGCAGGACTGGTTGGCATCGGCCCGAGCGATTGAAGTTTACCTGCTGCTCGAACCGGAGAATAGGGATCAAAGGGTTGAGCTTGCCGAGGTGCTCGATGAGGCTTTACCCGATGAGAATACAGATGCATTTTCTATAAATTTGCTCAATCGAATTCTGGGTGCTCAATCTCGAGCGTTGGGTGTGTGCGAAGCGGATACGGAATTGAAGGACCGAGAACCTTCTATTCGGCGTCGGATGTTGCAGAGACTGATTCAAGCTGACAGGCTTGAAGATGCCATGGATCAGATCGCAAAGCTTTCTGGCCCTACGATAGACCCTTCGTTGATTAAATCGATGAGTCTTTGTCGCTACTCCATGGCTTTGGAGAAGCGTAGTCACTCTTTTACGGATTCGACACAGATTGCCATCCCCGAATGGCTCTACACTGCATCGACGCTCCATGTGGTCGATTTGTTGCTCAAGGCGATCATCGACAATCCTGGGGATATTGAGATTTCCACTGCGATTGCGAAGGCTTGTTTGGGGAATCCTGAGTTTCTTCAAAAGTCTCAGTTGGAAAACAATACGGCTTCCGAACGGCGAGAGCGGGCTATCTCGGTGATGGACAAGATGCTCGCGTCAAATCGAGAGAGCGTTGCGGCTTGGCTTGCACATTATTCGATTGTATCTCGATTGGACGTGGTTCGTGCTGAGTCAGACATACGTCAAGCTCTGAGTATGGACGGAGAGAATCCGAATGTGCTTCGCCAAGCGGCTGATCATTTTATGACAAGGGCGTTGAGTTCGGCGCCGAACTCGGAACCAACGAAGAGAGCCGAATGGATCGATTTGGCGGACAAGTACTTTAGTCAAGTACTCGAGAAAGGAGTTAAACGCGATGGAAAAGTCTATCTTGGAATGGGGGAAATCGCCTTATTGAAGGGGGATTTCGAACGAGCTGTTCGGATATGGGAGGACGGGGCACGAGTCAGCAGCGCACCGACGGCACTTCTTTGGTTCCGACTTTCTCAAGCTTGGGCACAAAAGCGGGACCTGGACGAGCTTAAGGACGTTCTTTCCTCGATGGATGAGTCGATCCGTGTTGAGTCACCGCTTTTGTCCAAACTCGGTCAAATGGAACTCACCCGCATCGCAAGCCAGCAATGGGCGACGTATTATGCGCTCAAGGGTGACTTTACTCGCGCCGCAAGGTACCTCGAAGACGTTGCGGCGAAGGACAAGGAGATGGATCCCGAGAATCGCTCGGAGGTCATTGCTTCACTGGGATTCTGTTATCTGAGGTCGGGACAATACGATCGCGCCGTCGAGGCCTATCAGGATGCTTCCGGGCTAGCGCCCTCGAACGACGCCCACAAACGCGGATACGTCGATTCGCTCGCTGCGGCGAATCGTTTGCGTGAGGCGATTGATCAAATGGAGTTGATCGATGAAAAAACCGGGAAGGATTTTGTTCGCACCTGCGAGTTGATTCTGGATTATCAGAGACGCAACCAGCCAGAAGCCAAGTACTGGGCGCAGTTTGATGCGGCTCTAAAGCAAGCCGCTTCCCTCAGCGCCTTGGATCCATTCTTGATTGAGCGACCTTGGATGATCGATTTTTTACAAATCGATTCAGCAGTGGATCGAAGTGGATTGCAATCGCGAGACTCCACGCTTATTGCAACCCGAGACCGGCTTTTGGAGCTTTCGGACCAGTATCCAGAATCTTATGAATTCCAACGTTTGATTATTCAGAAACTCGAACGACTCGGATTCGGTGAGAAGTCTAGGGAGATTTTCGCCAAGCTACAAGCGGCTAGGCCGATGGATTCTGAAATCCTTCTTTCCAGGATCGATTTCTTATTGAAGGATGGGATGAAGGATGAAGCCAAGCGGCTTCTGGATGAGAGGCTATCGGAGGATCCTAATAACCCAGCACTTCAGTCGGCTTCCATGCGTTTTGCGATTGGGACTCGAACAAAGGGGCAAAAGCTCGAGATCCAGGATTCGTTTGCGAACAATATTTCTGCACTGAGCGAGGCGGGTCGAAACCTTATTGAAAGCCCGATCTTTGCGGACGTATCCTCGGACGAATCGACGTTGGCCGAGGCGGTCAGTAATTGGTCTTCGGAGATCGAAGCGTTCGAGAGGAAGCTACGGGAACTCGAAGGCCCGGATGGAACCGAGTGGAGATATTTACGGGGTCGAAGACTGCTCGGAGAACTCGAATCGCAACGCAAAACAGACTTCTCGGAAGTAGAGATTCTTGCGAACTTTTTAAAACAGAAACGACCTTCTTGGAATTGCACGTACGTCTTGTCTGGACTCTTAGAGTCAGGAAAGGGTAGCTTTGTCAATGCCATCAAGGATTTCAGCCGTGCGATCCGACTCGGAGAACAAAACATTCGGATTTACGAGCAACTTGCAAACCTAATGCTCAGCCAAAACCAAACGGCGGAGTTAAGTACTTTGCTCGATCGGCTTGGTGATAGAGTCAACAGTTCGCAACGGCTCTCGTCGATAGCGATCGGACTGTCTGGAAAAGACCAAACTGCCATGCTCAATTTGGCGAAGTCCGGGACCGAGTCGCGACCGCGAGACCCCATGGCCTGGGTATGGCTGGGACAAGCAACCGAGATGGCCTCTAGGGGGCAGCCAAACGAATCGCGTCAGTTGGAACTCAACAAGGCCGAGGAGGCGATCGCCCGCGCCAGGGAGCTTTCCGGCGACATGAGCCTACCTGTTTTTAGCGCAGCGTTTGGACTTTATTTTTTCACGAAGCAAACGGATAAAATCGAAGCCCTGCTCGAAGATCTGATCGCATCGAAAATTGAACCCACTGGCAAGTTCCTAGCTCTGGCCGAATTTTATCAGGTCCTTGATCGAATGGACTTGGCACAAAACGCCCTGACGGAAGCAAGGAAAACCAGTAAGGATGTCAATTCGGTCGATGATCGGATTGCCAGACTGATGCTTGCCCAGGGCAAGCAAGAACAGGCCATCGGCATGTACAAGACTTTGTACAACAATTTGCCCCAAGATGGGTCGGTTCGACGGTTTTATGTAACGTTGCTCGCCTCGCGGGGAGCCGAGGAAGACTGGCTTACGATTGACCAAATCTACCAGAACGATAAGGCTGCCGAGAATCCCGATGATCGCAGACTGCGCGCAGAACTTCTGGCCAAGAAAGGTAGCCAAAAGGACCTTGCTCTCGCTCAATATTTGCTCGAATCCTTGGTGGAAGATCCGAAATCCAGATCCGATCAAGATCGATTCCGTTTAGCCTCGATTTACATGCGCAACGCGTCAATGGCTCAGATCCAGGACTCCGAAAGTCCGCAGGTCCAACAGCTCATCAACTCTGCTGGCAAACAGCTTGCGACTTTATGTAGAAGCTCCCAACCCCCTGTGGAATACCTCTACAGCTACGGCGATTTTTTGATCCGACAAGAGCGGATCGTCGAAGCTGTCGAAATCGCAGACCGCTTGGAAGGCCAAGAGCCGGAACACTTTGCCTCGGTGTTGCTCCGTGCAAGGCTTCAAAAGATCTCGGGCAATTTGCAACGTGCGATCCTGCTTTTGACCAATTGGAAGCAAAATCAACTTCAGAAAAAAGATGTCAATCTGGATAACCTGACAAAAGCCACCATTCTCTCGCAGGTTGGTGATGCTCTGAACGAACTAGGGGCTAGCAAGGAAGCTGAGGAAATGCTTCGGCAAGCATTTGAGCTTGATGGTACAAAAGGAATCGTTTACGTCCGAAGTCTTTCGCGATCCGACGATTCTGAATCGCGAGAATCGGCCATACGCTACTTGCTAGCTAAACTTAAGGCGGAGAAAACGCCAGAGATCGCTAGGCTCTTAGCAGGCTTACTATCCGTTGGGGAAGTCTCGACCCAGCTTGCCGAACAAGCAGACGAAGCCCTCTCTGAGACCGGAGCCGCAAACGAAACCAACGCGGATTTGTTGCTTTCAATTGCCGACATGTGGCTTGCCCAGAAAAAATCGAATAAGTCCATTGAAGCTTATAGGAAGATTATAAAGCTTAGACCCAACGACGTCATAGCGTTGAACAATCTGGCGATTTTACTCGGGGAGCAACCTGATGGAACACAGGAAGCCCTTTCGCTGATCGACCAAGCGATGCGAATCTCAGGCAAACAACCTTTGCTACTGGACTCCAAGGCAGCTATCCTGATGTTGGCAAATCGCGCAGAAGAAGCAATTCCGATCCTCGAGATCGCCGCTTCTGCGTCCAATGACCCTCGTGTGATTTTTCACCTATACCAAGCGCTGGTCAAAACCGGACGTGTGGAAGAATCACTCCGTATCAAATCAAAAATCAGCACCATCGAACTTCGCAAATCAGTTCTTACACCCGATGACCAAGCGGCTTTGGAGATTTTCGAAAAGGAACTCCAAGAGTAGTCTCGGCGTGGTTAGCCCAGGTAAATGTCCTTCCCCCAGAAAAGCCCCCTAAAAATGAACAACGACCAATTGATACCGAGTGCACGCGACGAGAGTCTTTCTTTGGAAAGTTCGATTGAGCAACCTGGTTTATCGGCAGACCAACAGGGAATTCCGGCGGTGGGTTCAGAATTCAAGAAATGGATGCTAGGAATAGGTTGTGCGTTGGCGCTAATCTTACTGGGGGGAGTTGCCCATGGAGTTCTATCGAATCGATGGGGGGTCTCTGAGGACATCCAAACCCTTGGCACCCAACTCAATTCGATTCCCATGGAGATTGGACCTTGGAAATGCTCCGAGGAAGGCAAACTCGAGGACCGCGTGATTTTCGGGATTCTTGAGGCTACCGGTTACATTTCGCGAGTTTACGTGCACCAGTCCACGGCCGAAGCCATCAACGTGTTTTTAGTGTTTGGTCCCAAAGGTCCTATTGCTGTCCACACGCCAGAGATTTGCTACAGCGCAAGGGCGGTTACACAAACCTCTGAGAGACAAGCCGTCCCTGCAGATTATGACGGTAAAGATGGGCAACTCTGGAAGCTTGGATTCGAAACCAACACCCTCGATAAGCGAAAGATGAGCGTCTACTACGGTTGGACTGATGGAGGGGCGTGGCAAGCAGCAAAGAGCCCACGTTTTTGGCGCACAGACTACCTGTACAAAATCCAGACCTCATGCCAAGCCGTTGGAAAGAAAGAAGACTCAACCGATGAATTCTTCCGAGTCTTTCTTCCTGAGGTCCGAAAGGTACTTCGTAAAACTGAAGGCTAGCACGCAAGGACCAAGTGTAAGCTAAGTTACTCTCCGAGGTCCGCCTTGCCGTTGCCATCGGCGTCGATCTGCTTGAGGTCGATGTAGGTGTAGGGCCTCGTGTAGGCTTCCTTTCCCGCCTTGGCGTACGAGACCCACATCCGCAGGGCCGTCGCGTCGTAAACGACGTTCTCGACATTGCCGCCCTTGATAGGGATCTTGTTGGCAAGCTCCACGAGTGTCGGTCCATCGAGCTTGCCTCTTTCTTTCTGTAGAGTCGGAAATGCGCCGCGTCCTTCGTCGTTGTACACTACGCACGAAAGTACGTTCGGGGCGAACTCGTCGGTCGGATCGGCATCCTTCCAAATCATCAATTGCTTATCTGCCGGCTCGGGCGAATGGGCTCGGACCTTCACGGCCCGCTTATCGGTCTGCCCATCGCCAAAAACAAAGTGATATCGCTTCGTGGCCGCTTGGGACTTGAAGATCGACAAGGCCTTGGTCAACGAATCTCCATCGTAGAGCATGGTGCGGAAGTAGACCGTAAAATGCGGCGCATGGATCTGATAAGGTGCTTCTTTGGCAGATGCATCCCCCATTTCGCTCAGAGCAAGCCCCTTGATGTTCATCCCGGTGTGCGCACCGATCATCCCCGCAAAGGAAGGGACCACGTGCGGGATGCCTTGGTCGGGAATGTACAGCACGATCATCGGGAACTCGTGGGCACCGACATCCATGCTCCAATCGAGGTTGCGGGTTTGGTACAAATGTCCATCGACGGTCGCATCACCCCAGGCGGCAATGCTGCTGCACGAATAGGGCATCAGCAACGGGACGGCATGAAGGGCTTGGAGAGTGCTCAGAGCCACCCCGGATCCGTCGGCTAGCCCCGCAAGCTCCTGTTCGAGCCGATCATCGCCGTAGCTGCTTGTGCGCGACCAGACCTCGTTGAGCACCCCTGGAGCAAGCTTGAGCTCTTGGCCGATTCCATCGAGAGCCGCTGGCACGAACGCTTGGATTTCCTTGGAAAACAGGCGACCGAGGTGGTGTCCCATTTCGTAGGGAGTCCCGCGGACGACGGCCAACGGAAATTTCGAATCGCCCTGCCCCACCTCGGTTCGAAAGCCGCTGCCGGCGATCTTTTCCGGGGTCTTGTAAGGTTTCGGCTCGTCGGAGGGGGCTCTTTCCTGGGCTATCCCTACCGGGCTCACAAGCATCCCAATTCCTGCAAAACAGCAGGCAAAACGCAATTTACGATACGTTTTGAACCAGTTTCGTTTCATTTTTCGTTGCATTTCTAGGAACCTTGAGAAGGAGCCGAGTCCAAGGGGGGCATAGGGTGCCCTACGGCCGAGATCGGAGATTCGGAAAAAAACTAAAAAATATCGAAGTCGTAACCCGTGAATTTGGAAAGTGTCTAGTAGACTCCGACAATTTTCTATCATACAGTATTCCCTAAGGAGTCCGCTCCCCCCTTTGTCCGGTTCTTATGCGTCTTTTTTTCTCTTTCGGAGGTGGGTGATGAAACGAACAGCACAACGTGCAGGTTTCACGCTGGTGGAATTATTGGTGGTCATTGCAATCATTGGAGTTTTGGTAGGTTTGCTCTTGCCTGCAGTCCAAGCGGCCCGCGAAGCGGCCCGGCGGATGAGCTGCGGCAACAACATGAAGCAGATCGGGTTGGCACTGCACAACCATGAGTCTGCAAACAAGTGGGTGCCAACCTGGGCAACGCAATTCCGTTTGACGGACGCTTATGCGGCCCAAGGCAATCCATTTTTTGCCGCAACAGTCGATGCTCGCAGGAGTATGGCTCCGCTTGGGCTGATGTTGCCTTACATGGAAGGCAATACGACCTACCAGGTCTTCGACATGAAGAAGCCTTTGATCGACCCTCGCAACCTACCGGCCCCGATCGGTCAGGTCCCGGCATCTGCGACGACCCCGGTGCCAAGCTTCTTGTGCCCATCGACGCCTGAGACTCAATCCGACTACGGTCCTTATTTCAATCAGGCAGGGATCCTTCCATCGGGCGTTACCTTTTTTCTGCCGCGTACCGATTACGCCGCATTGCGCGGACTCCACAGCACGCTTGCTTCCTGTGTAGGACTACCTGCCGTGACAACGCATAATTCGATGCTCGGAGCCAACGACGCCAACGGCGAAAACGCCGAGATCGTCGTCAATCCGAAGCGCAAGTTCGCTTCGATTACTGACGGATTGTCGAACACATTGTGCTTCACCGAAATCGCCGGTCGCCAACGTCTCTACTTCAACGGCGTAGCCTATCAAGGGACTTGGACCACCACTCCGGTTCCAGGGTTCACTTTGAACTCCTCGTATGTGGATTGGAACACAGCCCGACACCCACGCGGCCTCTCGGGAATCGATCGCAACAACCCATCGGCAGCCGGTTGCGCGGTGATGAATATCTTCAACCAAGATAACCCTTATTCGTTCCACGGAAGTGGAGTCCAAGGTCTCCGCGGGGACGGTTCGGTCATCTTCTTGCCAGCTACGATCTCGACGAATGTCTTTGCCGCTTTGGTCACTCGTGACGGTGGCGAAACGGTCAACATCGAAGAGTAGATCGCCGGTTCAAACACGAAGCGAAAAATAATGGAAGCGAGCAGACCTTTGGCCTGCTCGCTTTTTTTTGCCCTCGTAGCTGCTTAGTTCTGCCTCCGCCGGGACGAGCCCGAATGGGAGGCTTTTTCCCACGAACAAAATGCCCTAGACACTACTTCGCTCGGAGATTTTGTTATCTTAACACGGAGCTAGATCGTCATCCCTTTCCCTCCAGGAGTTGTCCATGTTGGCACGTATCTGTTCATTCAATCTTTCCCTCGCGCTGCTTGCTTCCATCGGAATCGTACTGACCGGTTGTGGTAGTGGAGGTCCAACATTGCTGCCTGTCTCCGGAAGCTTGACGGTTGATGGCAAACCGGCCAACGGTGCAACGTTGATCTTTCATCCGACCGACAAAGAGATGAAACTCATCCCTGCGGCGACGACCGATGAGAATGGAAAATTCCAATTGGCCACTAGCGCCAAAGTAGGCGTCCCGGCAGGGACTTATGATGTCACGGTCGTATGGCCAGATCCGTCGGTTCAACCGACAGCCGCGCAAAAGCTCCAAGGTCTCGGAGACCCAGGTCCAGATCTTCTGAGTGGCAAATACGCCAAGAAGGGGGCTTCGGGTTTAAAGGCCGAGATCACTTCGTCGACTAAAGAAATACCTCCGTTTGCTTTGACTAAGTAGCTCCTCGTACTCGATGCCGTATCTTCGAGTACGAGTGGGAGATCCACTACGTGTTTTTGAACAACCTTTTTGTTTTTAGGGATACCATGAAACGATTGTTGAATCTGTCGCTTTTGGCGATGGCATGTAGTTCGGTGTTTTCAGTCGCCCTGGCCGAACCGCCAGCGGGCAGCAAGTTGACCCCCTTGGACGCGTACGTTGCCAAGCCCGATGACGCTTATCAATGGTCGCTAGCCGAGACGATCAAGACCGGGAACCTTACGACCCATGCGATTCGATTGACCTCCCAGCGTTGGCGCACCGAGCAGGAGGTCGATCGCCCCTTGTGGGAGCACTGGCTCGTGCTGACCGTTCCGGCCAAGATCACTACCGACAAGGTATTCTTGATGATCGGTGGGGGTAGCCACAGCAGCGCGCAGCCTAAAGGACCCGATGCGATCACCGGCGCGATCGCAGCGACCACCGGTGGCGTGGTCGCCGAACTAAAGAACATCCCCAACCAACCTTTGGTCTTTCATGGCGATGGTATCCCTCGTGTCGAAGACGACTTGATCGGCTACTCGTGGGCTCAGTTCCTTGAGACCGGCGATACGACTTGGCTACCCCGTCTGCCGATGGTCAAGAGTGTCGTGCGCGCGATGGATTGCATCACGGAATTTTCGGCCAGCGAAGTGGGGGGCAAACGCAAGGTAAGCAGATTCATCGTTGGCGGTGGATCCAAGCGTGGTTGGACTACTTGGATGGCCGGGGCTGCCGACAATCGCATTGAAGCGATCGTCCCGATCGTCATCGATGTGGCCAACGCCCGATCCTCGCTGCAAAACCACGCCGAGGCCTATGGCTTTTGGTCCGAAGCGATCGGCAACTATTATCAGCATAAGATCCTTCAACGCTTCAATCACCCCCGCATGGAGGAACTCTACCGAATCGTCGATCCTTATTATTACAAAGAACGACTGACGTTGCCCAAGTACATTGTCAATGCAAGTGGAGACCAGTTCTTCTTGCCTGACTCTTCGAAGTTTTACTACGAGGAACTTCAGGGGGACAAGCTCCTATGGTATGTCCCCAACGGGGATCACGGATTGAAGAATACCGATGCGGTCCAATCCATTGCGGCTTATTACAGCATGATCTGCGCGGGTAAAAAATCTCCACAGTATTCGTGGACCTTCGAAAAAGACGGATCGATTCGTGTGGTGCCTGTGACCAAACCGACCGAAGTGGTGCTTTGGCGGGCCAACAACCCAACGGCTCGCGACTTTAGGCTCCAGACCATCGGTCCGGCCTTCGAGAGCACGACCCTCAAAGCCGATGCTCAGGGGAACTATGTCGCAGGTCCGGCACCGGAACAGGCCGGCTGGACAGCGAGCTTCGTCGAGCTTACCTACGATGTCGGGGGTCCGTTCCCATTGAAGGTATCGACGGGTGTGCAGATCACACCCGACGTACTCCCTTTCAAGGGGATCGAATTGACCGAGGTCAAATACGAGCCGGAGATGGCTGGTCAAAAGACGCAAACGGGCAAGTAGCCGCTTGCGGCGGAAGAAAAAAAAAAGACCCGCAACACTCTGTAGCTCAAGAGTCTTGGCCCCGCCGGCATAAAGCCGACGGAGGCCAAGAAGAGCTCGATGAACGCTGGGTGAGCCTACCGTCGGGCTTGCCCCGGCGGAGGCGTAACTTGCAGCTACAGAGCATGCGCTCGTGCCTCGCCTCGGATTTCGTCGTACTCGTACTCAGTCCGCCGGGGCGGACTAAATACAAGTACGACAAAGAAGCACGAACAAAGCTGTGCACCGAAGTCAGCTCAGGTCGCTTGGGAACATCGATTTGAGGAGTTTGGTCGAGGGGTCATATTCTTTGGTGAAGGCCAGTTCGACGGCAGCCGTTAGGCTTTGCTTGGCAGAGATTTCCTGGACGATTCCGAGTGTTTGTCCATCGACGAAGGCTCTCAATGGGCGTTTGCCGCGCGTATCGAGGCTTGTTAGGGTGATTTGGCTAGAGCCTGGGAGATTCATCGGTTTCCAGAATCGGGGTTGAAAGATGTTCGAACCGGCGAGGATCAAAGACTGCGAATCGAGCGGAACGGGAACAGCACCCATGGCGCGGGCGTAGGCAGACGAGCCGGCAGCCGTGGCGATGAGCATTCCATCACCGACAACTTTTTGGAGTTGGATTTCGCCATTGACTCGTACCTGTAACCAAGCTGCTTGGCCTTCGGCTCTTTCGATCCAAGCATCTCCATAGGCTAGGTGCATCGCCGTTTTTCCATCGGGATATCGAACATCGACGCGCAGCAATGGGAGGGATTGAGAGATCAGATCGATGTTCTCGAGATTTGCCGGGAGTGAGGCATTCATGAGGAACCCTAGGTGACCGGCGTTTAGACCGACAAAGGGGAGTCTTCTGCGCCAATGCTCGCGAATGGCTTTGAGCATGGTTCCATCCCCTCCGATGACGAGGATCAGGTTCGGTTGGCTCGATTGGTACTTTGCATAGGAGTTCGCCAATTCGACGGCACGGGGATTCCTTTCGTCGTGAATGATGAACAGTTCGGGGCGTAGGACTTGGAAGATCGCGTCACGGCTAGGGCTCCCTGGGACAAAGAGTCGGTGGCGTTGGATGTAGTTGTATACATCTCGATCGAGGTAGGAATCGATCGGATTTCCATGGAATATCTCGCTTCGGAGGTCTGCTGGCGTGGGGCCATGAGGAACTCGGATGGAGCGATGCTCCGGGGGTAGACGATCGGGGTCGGGGCTGGTGGTGGAATCGTCCAAGAGAGCGAATCGAGCTTCTTTCCATAGCCGTTGGCCTTGTTCGAGTTTTTCAATTGCCGCGGTTTGGGTTGCAGCCTCTCGTAACGCATCGGATTGTGGGACGACCAGCCAGACTTCGCCCGACGAGGCGTAGCGGTAGATCAGGTCGAACAAAGTGGAGTTTGTCCCATTGCTGATGTCGTCGTAGTTGATCTCGACATTTGGGATGTTTTGAAAGGCCAAGGAGACCAGTGCGGCGCGGTGTCTGGGCAATGCCATCTCGTGCTCTCCGCGATCGGAACGGACACCGCGTGGATGGATGATAACGCGATCGAAGCCCTGTTCGAGCAAGAGACGAATCTGTTCGCATTGCAAAAGGGTCGGGGGAGAGAACGACTCGCAAAAGACGGCAATGCGTTGCTTGGGCGACCCCCGAGCCGTTGGATTTTCGGATCGCAGATAGAGTTTTTGTTCTCGGATATAACTGCCGACCGATTGAGGCAAAAACGCCCAGGCGGCCTGGTCCCCTTTTTCCAAAAGTCCTCGAATTTCAAGAGGTGTCGACATCGGAACACCAACGGTTTGCAGGGATAGCAAGCGGTGAGGGGGGCTGCGGAACCATGCATTCTCCGGAGCGGGCTTAGGCTCATTGGACTCGACGACCAAGACAGCGATCGCGTCTTCGATTCGCTCGATCGCGTTGGAGCGGTGCAATAGGTCGGCCGCCGAGCGTTCGAGGATCAGAAAGAATTCGATACGATCGCGAAAGGAGTTTTCCCCCAGGAGTCGTTTGATCAAGTGATAGACATCTCCGCAGAATTCATTTTCCTGTTCGTAGGTAAAGACGTGGGCATGGTCGAGGTCTTCGACGGCCAGTCGGCACATCGCCACACGGTCTTGGGTCGATGCACCGAGTTGTGCGTGGGAGCTTTGGAATGTGGGCATCAACCAGACTTCGTCAACCGCTTGGCTCTGGATCGCCCGTTGGATGATCGCAAGGTGATGGTTATCGACGGGATCAAAATCGGCACGCAGCAAGCCTATGCGTTGTTTTCGGTTGAGTTTTTTGTAGACATCGACCCTTTGTTCGATGCGATCGAGGGTTTCGCTGACCAGTTCGCTCGGATCCCAACCGCACTCATTGCAGAGCTGTAAAGTGCTGGCCAAAAGGTCGCCGACTTCGTGACGCAGGTGATCGAGTTCTCGGTGTTTTGCGACCGCATTGGCCTGCTGCTGGATGTCCTTGGTGCGTTCCAGCAGGCTGGTAGATCCAAAGGCCGAATGGAAAAGATGCTGGATGCGTTGGAGAATCGCTTGCATATCGATAGAAGGTTCTCGATCGGGTGAGCCGATCCGCGAAGTAACCTGGATCGTAGGGAAACCGCATTTCAATTCTAACCTTGGATCGACCCAGTGTGTCGAAGCGGCCTTCGAAATCTTACGGGAGACTGACTCTGTAGCCGCGAACTTCTGCCTCCGCCGGGACGAGCCCGACGGGAGGCTTACAAGGAACGTCTGAGCCGAGCATGACCGAGTGAAATCCGGCTAAACAAGCCGTTCGGGTCGCTAGCAAAAGGGGCCTCGACAGGTCAGAATAGGTCTTTTGATGTTCGTTCGGTACAAGATCGAGGAGTTTCGGAATGCGATTTTCATGGTTGACCGGATCGATGTGTTTGGTAGGTTCGTTGGCGGTCGTCCAAGGTTGGTGTGCCGAGCCATCGATGCTCGATGTACTTCGATCTTGCCCGAAAACGGCCAATGCGATTGTCCAGGGGGATATGGTCGCTTTGAGAAAACTGACCCTCGGCTCGCCTCTTCACGAGGACTTGCCTGGAAATGTCGTCCGGGTTCGGATCGCAGCGGAGTTGGATCTGGAATCTTTCCAACCCGACTGGGAGATCGGTTATGCAGCGGTTGAAAAAACGTCGACCGCCGAATCGATCGCCCAGAGAGAAGGTGGATATGTCGATACGCTGCAGGGACGGTCGATTGTTTGGACTCCTAATGAAATGTACTTGGTCCCTCTGGCCGATAATGTTGTATCGATTGTTCGGCCTGCGGATCGCAAGTTCGTGGGACAGTGGCTTAAAAAAGACCGCAGCAACGTCATCAGCAGTTACTTGCAGCAAGTGGCCGGTCGGCTCACGGACCGCCAATCGGTCAGTATCGCGGTGGACCTCGAGGATGTCGTATCGGTGGGTGTGTTGAATGAGAAGCTGGCACGGTCGAAGTCGCTGCAAGGAAAAAACATCGAGGCGATCGCCAAGTCGCTTTCATTGGTCCAGGGGATCAGCATCTCGGTTGCCAGCGACTCCCTTGAGGCAACGGTCCTGATCGATTTCCTGAGTGCACCGACGGAGCTTACGCCCGTAGCCAAAGCTTTTTTCGCTGAGGTCTTAACGGCGCGGGGGATGCAACTCGACGAGTTTTCCCAATGGAAAATGAACGCAGTCTCTGAGGGCAAGACCCTTTCGTTTACCGGCCCGATCGCCTCGGAGACCTTGGACGATTTACTCGGGATGTTCACCGTGCACCGAGCCAGCCGTGGAGTTAGCAATGTGACCAAAACGGACAGTCCTGCCGCAGCGCCCGCTGGGCAGACGAGTCCTAGCGTTGTGGCAGAAAACACGAGGGATTACTTCAGGAAGGTCATCAACATTGTCCATCGCGTGAGGGATTACTCGGCCAACAACACCGGGGAACGCGCTCAGTGGAATGGGAACATGGCCAATCGGATCGATGAAATGCCTACGCTCGAGGTCGACCCACAGATGGTGATGTTTGGTGCCGAGGTTGCCAAATCGTTGCGTAGCAATTCGATGTCGATGCAGTTGACCAACATTTCCCAAGGTGCAGCGGCGGTCGCCGCCGATGCAGGAACCGGAGCCTTCTCGACAGCAACGGCTGTCGGGACGATGGCAGGCATGGGCTACGGCTATGGAGGCTATGGCAACTATGGCAGTTACGGAGGGAACTTTGTCGATCCGAATTCGCCTGTGAAATACTACCGCATGGGTCAGGCTCAGGGAAACACGTCTTTTAAGGAGTTAATGGCTCGGTTAGAACAGTCCCTGGCCGATATGCGTCGGACGATGACCGAAAAATACAAAATCCAGTTTTAGCCAATATCCGGTTTTTAGCTTATGAAGTCGATTCTTGACGAACTCCAATGGCGCGGCTTGATCCATCAGTCCACCGATCCGAAGGAGTTGGGTGAGCAACTCAGCAAGCCGACGGTCGTCTATGCGGGATTTGATCCTACGGCAGACTCCCTGCACGTCGGGTCGCTCCTGCCGTTGATGATGCTCAGACGGTTCCAGCAAGCTGGTCATCGTCCCGTGGCGCTCGTTGGCGGAGCGACCGGGATGATCGGGGATCCGAGCGGCAAGACCGATGAGCGGCAATTGCTCTCGAAGGAATCGTTGACAACGAATGTTGCGGGCATCCGCGAGCAACTCGGTCATTTTCTTGATTTCACCGGTCCCAACGCAGCGGTCCTGGTCAACAATCTCGATTGGATGCAGTGTTTTTCATTTTTGGACTTCCTCAGGGACATCGGTAAGAACTTCCCCATCAACGTCATGCTGACGAAGGATTCGGTGAAAAGTCGCTTGGAGCGAACCGATAGCGGTCTGAGTTACACCGAGTTCAGTTACATGCTGCTCCAGGCGTATGACTTCGTGTTTCTGGCCAAGCATCACGACTGCGTCATGCAGATCGGAGGTAGCGATCAATGGGGCAACATCACCGCTGGAATCGATCTTGGACGTCGCATGCTCGGTCGCCCTCTTTTTGGATTGACTTGTCCGCTGCTTACCACCAGCGACGGCAAGAAGATGGGCAAGACCGAGAGGGGGGCCGTCTGGCTTGCGGCCCAGAGAACTAGTCCTTTCGAGTTCTACCAGTATTTCATCAACGTCGCCGATGCCGATGTGTTGATGACACTGCGATTCCTCTCGGATCTTTCGCAGGACGAGTATCGAGAGCTTGAGACCCAACTTCGCGAGAAGCCGCAAGAGCGAGCCGCACAGACTCGGCTTGCCGAATCCCTAACACGACTTGTCCATGGCCAAGCCAAGTTGAACTCCGCGCAGCATGCGACACGATTGCTCTTTGGAGCCGATATCACCCAATTGACCCAAGACCAGCTCAACACAATTTTCGAGGATGTTCCGAGCCAAGAGGTTCCCCGCGATCGGCTTGTCGAAGGTCTTGGGATCCTCGATGCGCTTTGCACCGCAGGGCTTGCCAACAGCAAGAGCGAAGCTCGCCGGACGGTGACCGAAGGTGCCGCTTACTTGAACAATCAGAAGGTCACCGCATTCGACCGGGTATTGAATGAGTCGGATCTGGCTGGTAAATACCTGGTTTTGAGAGCTGGCAAAAAACGCTACGGGCTTTTGCGATTCGTCTAGTATGCGAGTCGTCCATATCATTACCCGAATGATCGTCGGCGGTGCCCAAGAGAACACGCGTTTCAATTGCTTAGACCTTGCTCGCGATTTCGGGGACGACGTCACACTCATCACAGGACCGAGCTTGGGTGCCGAAGGCTCCTTGCTTGAGAAGCACCACGATTCGGATTTGCGGGTCATCGAGATCCCTGAGCTCATTCGCTCGGTACGACCCTGGACCGACCGAAAAGCTTACGCGATGCTCAAACAATCGATCGCTCACTTGAGGCCCGAGGTGGTGCACACCCACAGTGCCAAAGCGGGGATCTTGGGCCGCGCGGCGGCCTGGTCGCTCCGCGTCCCGTGCGTGGTACATACTGTCCACGGAGCCCCTTTTCACCCCTACCAATCCTGGGCGACGCGTAAGTTCTATCAGGGATGCGAGCGCTGGGCGGCCCGTCGATGCCACCGGCTGATCTCCGTGGCCGATGCGATGACCGATCTGATGGTCGATGCGAGAATCGCCAAGCGAGAGCACTTTGAGACCATCTACAGCGGCATGGACGTCGAGCCGTTCCTGCTGGCCGATTCCAATCGGGATTCGGTGCGAAGGCGTTTGGGAATCGAGCCTGACGAAATTCTGGTCGGGAAGATCGCAAGATTATTCCATCTCAAGGGCCATGAGTACCTATTGGCTGCCGCCGAGCAGGTCGTTCGAGAAAATCCCAAAGTTCGCTTCCTGCTCGTCGGAGACGGGATCCTTCGGGATGCCCTGACCCGATGGATTGAGTCCAAGGGTCTTCAAAGGCACTTTATTTTTACGGGACTGGTTTCCCCCGATCTAATCCCAGAGTGCATCGGTGCGATGGATATGCTCGTGCATGTTTCGCTTCGAGAGGGGCTTGCTAGGGCATTGCCCCAAGCTCTCATCGCCGGCAAGCCGGTGATCAGTTATGACATCGATGGAGCCAGAGAGGTGGTCCTCGAAGGGAAAACGGGGATTCTATTGGATCCAGGATCGATCGGCCCGCTAGCCGAGGGAATATTGCACTTGGCCAAAAGTCCAGATTTACGACGCTCGCTCGGACTCGCTGGGCGCGAATTATGTCGCCAACGGTTTGGCCACCGGCTTATGACGGCCAGGATCCGTGCTTTGTACCAGCAGATCCTTTCGGGCTAGTTTTTTCGGGCCTGTTTTGCGGGCCTGCATTTCGGCGCAGGAGTTTTTCGTTGCAATAGGGCCGTTTGCCCCTCGTCGAATTCGTTGGGATTGTGGATAATTCGCCCCAAGATGGTCACGGGCTCGCACGAGCCGGCGTACAAGGCGGTTCTTTAACGTTTGGCATTCGAATGGCAATCACCTACAAAGACAGCGGAGTCGACCTGGAAGTCTATGAAGAGTCCATGCGTCGATTGCCGAAGCTGATGCATCGGACCTTTACCCCTCGGGTGATGCGAAACGACGGGGGCTTTGCCGGTCTGTTTGCATTGGACTTTTCGCAGAAGCTTTTCGCACGCAACTACAAGCAGCCGATTTTGGTCTCCGGGACCGACGGGGTTGGAACCAAGCTCAAAGTCGCGATCCTTGCCAAGCAGCATGCGACGATCGGGATCGATCTTGTCGCCATGTGCGTCAACGACGTGCTTTGCACAGGAGCCGAACCCCTGTTCTTCCTCGATTATGTGGCGATGTCCAAAGACGATCCGAGTTTGCTCGAACAGCTCGTCCAGGGCATCTCAGATGGATGCATCGATGGCGAATGCAGTCTAATCGGTGGTGAGACGGCGATCATGCCCGACCATTATGAGCCTGGGGATTACGAGCTTGCTGGCTTCTGCGTCGGTGTGGTCGACAAGTCGAATATCATTTCTGGTAAAGCGATCCAATCAGGAGATGTAATCCTTGGAATCAACTCCTCGGGCATCCATAGCAATGGATACAGCTTGGCCCGCAAGGCGATCTTCGATGTAGGTAAGTACCAATTGGATAGTTACATTCCGGAATTGCAAACAACCGTTGCTCAGGCCTTGCTCGAACCGACCTTGATCTACAGCCGATTGACAAGAACCATTTTGAGTCATTACAAAACCAAAACGGTCGTTCATGGTCTTGCGCATATCACCGGAGGTGGATTGCTAGAAAACACCGAACGCATTTTGCCCCATGATGTCGATTTGATCTTCGAACGAGGGTCATGGCCGATCCTTCCGGTCTTCCAATGGATCCAGAATCTCGGTCAGATCGCTGACTCTGAAATGGATCACGTGTTTAATATGGGGGTTGGATTCGTCGTGATCGTTCGACCTTATTTTGCCACAAGCATTCAAAACATGATCAAGTCGCTGGGTTTTGAGTGTTGGCCGATTGGCCAAGCCATCGAGGGGACCGGCAAGAGTCGGTTTGCAAAGTAAAACTCTGGCATTCCTGGAGCTAACGTGGTCAATAGTCCGCTTTTACCAGTCGCTGTTTTGATTTCCGGCGGTGGAACCACGCTCAAAAATTTGATCGAACGAAAGAGACTCTCTGAATTGCCCGTCGAATTCCGATTGGTTGTCTCCTCGAACCCGACCGCAAAGGGGCTTGCCTTGGCCCAAGCCGAATCGATCCCGACGGCGGTGATTCGACGCCGGAGTTTTGACGATGGGGAATCGCATTCCTTCGCCATGTTTGATGCGATCCGCCGATCGGGAGCCCGATGGGTGATCATGGGAGGCTATTTGGAGCATCTGCTGATCCCGGAGGATTTTGAAAATCGAGTCGTCAATATCCATCCCTCCTTGATCCCTGCCTTTTGTGGCAAGGGGATGTATGGACTGCGCGTGCATCAAGCGGCGATCGATTTTGGGGTGAAGATTTCTGGTTGCACGGTCCACTTTGTCGACAACCAGTACGACCATGGACCGATCCTCTTGCAGCGCGCATGCGAGGTACGCGAAGGGGACACCGCCGAGACATTGCAAAAGCGGGTATTCGAACTTGAGTGCGAGGCTCTCCCCGAGGCGATCGCGAGAATCGCGATGGAAACATCTAGTTAGGACGTGTTTGCTCGACCATGGTAAAGCTATTGTCCCCAATAGCTCTACCCGACGCGCAAGCGGAGGCGTCTTACGGGTCGCGCGGACTTAACGCGCCGATCGAGCTTCAGGTCCTGATTTCGTCGTACTCGTACTCAGCGAAGCGGTACTCAGTGAAACGGTACTCGTACTCGATGGCTGTTTGAACTGCGGCGCTGCCAATCGTTGATCGATGCGGTTCGCGGGAACTTGCGGACCAATAGGCCGGATAGCCATAAAAGGTTGCCTCGAGTACGAGTACCGCTTCGCTGAGTACGAGTACGAGTACGAGAAGAAGCACGAACAAAGCCTTGAACCGATGTGATCGATCGAGCGTTTTTTGACTTGTGTAAAGTCCCCTCCTCGCACTCGGTCAATGCGCTCCGATCGATTGGAGACAATCGATCTACGAGTCGATCAAACAGGTCGCGTTTCCCATCGCGTCAATTTGCCAAGGCACCCAGGCAAGCGCAAGGAGTTTCACTTTGGTATCGGCTTTCCGAAGCGGAATTTCAGTGGCTTCTAGCACCAAGTTTTCAATCGAATAATCTCGTTTGATTCTCTCGACATCAGCGATGCACTCTCGTTCCATCGCATCCTTCTGTAAGACCAACTCATCGAGAGTCTCTTGGGCCCTGGAGATATCGCTTCCTTTATTGGCTGCACTCGTAAGATCCCGAACAGCCGAGGAGGTCCTCGACCCACTGCGCGATTTATTGCCGAGCAAAGCGCCGAGAATCGAGGTCCCAATATTGACCAGTCCATCCATCCGCTTTGCTTTGGCCTCGTCGACGAGCTTATCGACTCGCTGCTGGGCGGTCATGACTTTGGAATGCAGGGTTCGGAGTTTGTCCTCATACTTCGTGCGGATCTTCTCCATCTCCTTGTCGCGAGCCTCTCGGGCGATCTGAGAAAACTCCATGCGAGCATCGAGTTCCGAGAGTCCCGGTGCTGCGTTTTGTTTGAGTGCTTTGCTGCTGTAAACGATACATTTTTCATGCCGGAACAAATACTCGGTGAGCTCTTTTTCCCAAGCTTTGTAGTTCTTGATCTGGAGCAATTCGGCAGGAGGATCCACGAATGAAAAACCGTTCTCTGGATCCCCTAGTTCGTAGCTCTTGGGTTCGAGCCGTTGGGAGTCCTCCCACAAGTGCTCTTGGACGCTGCTCGAGATGTGGGCTAAGACTTGAATATCGCTCCAGGAGTCGACATCGCTTGCGGCTCGGACGAAGTGGAGACTGGCGTTGGCAAGCAGTCCTGGTCGGTACTCCAAGCGATTGCTCGATCGAAAGGCTTTATTGGGAACAAGGTACCGCACATCGATGGCCGCCGGAATGATCGGTGGTCCGGCAGTACTTGTCGGAACGCTTTGGGTCGAACCCTTTGCATGGGGTAAAACCGTCGAGGCGTCTGGACTCTCAGAGGCTTCGGTTGAGCGGGTTTGGAGCATCTCGGATTTTTTGCTCTGCATCAAACTGCTAACTTCGGGCCTCGATAGAGGACCTCTCAGGAAGGAAAACGCCCACCGCGTCTGAAAAATTGTAGGAGCGTTGTCGTTGACGTTGTTCATCAAAAACACTCGCTTGCCCAACGCCGAGAGATTTTTATCCATCGCATTGCGATCGAATGAAGCCCCTTGTTGCAGCGATGCACCTTCGAGACCATCGAGAACTCGGTCTTTATCCCTTTGGGTTTGCAAGCGTCCGAGGAACCAAGTCCCCATGTTCGAGAGCCCTTTGTAGTCGAGGTCAACCGGATTTTGGGTCGCCAGAACGATTCCCAACCCAAAGGCGCGCGCTTGCTTGAGCAAGGTCATCATTGGGCCTTTGCTCGGTGGCTTGGCCGCAGGAGGAAAGTATCCGTAGATTTCATCCATGTAGAAAATTGCCCGAAGTGCACTCGTACCGTTTTGGCTACGCATCCAGGAGACGAGCTCATTGAGCAGAATCGTCACGAAGAACATTCTCTCGGTGTCGTTCAGGTGGGCGATCGATATGATCGATATCTTGGGCGCACCGCTCGGCGTATAGAGCAGTGTCTCGATGTCCAAGGCTTGGCCTTGCATCCAGCCTGCAAAGGCCGGCGAGGCCATCAGGTTGTTCAGCGACATGGCGAGCTTGGCTCGCTCATTGACAGGAAAAAACGAATCGATATCCATTACTCCTACCTTTTTTATCGGTGGGGTTTGGATGAATCGGATCAAGTTTTCCATCGATAGATCTTGGCCCTTGGACCAAGCATCCTTGAGGATATTCGACAGGAGAATGTGCTCGCGGCTCGTCAGCGGATCGGCACTGATGCTCAGAAGCGAAAGCAAGCCGGATACATTGCTGGAGATTTGATCCCGGAAAGCCTCCTCGTCTTCGCGTACTTCTTTCGACGGGGCGTCAAGGCTACTGAGCACCGTCAGCGGAACACCGACATTGCTGCCAGGGGTGTAGATCACTTTTTCTATCTGCTGGAGGGACTTTAAGTACTCGAGGTTCATATCCCAATCGTTGAGTCCGTTGGTCCAGGCTTCAGCCGTACCTTTGGCTGTCTTTGTCAGGAGTTCTTCATCAGAAAGGTCTTTGTCCTCGTCGCTGCGTTTGGCCATCACTTCGGATTTATCGAGCCAACGTCGAAAGTCCTCGGGCTTAAGTTCAGGGAATGTCAGGAGCAAATTACCTAGATCCCCCTTGGGGTCGATGCAGATAATGGGAATTCCATCGAGGGCTGCCTCTTCGAGCAGGCTCACACAGAGTCCCGTTTTCCCACTGCCGGTCATCCCGACGCATAACGCATGGGTCGTTAGATGCTTCGACTCGTAATGGACTTGGGAATCGGTTCTTATTCGTTCCGCAAGATCGAAACGGCGACCAAGATAGAAGGAACCGGGAAGATTCATCACGACGGACATAAGTACACTCCGAGTGGGTGCCAATGGCAAAGACCGTTTGGGAATAATACGATTTAGTCTAGCGAGAACGGGGAAAATCGTCGACGGTAGCTTGCCACCAGTCGTACATATCGAACAAGGACTCGCGAAGATTTTCCTTATGCTTTTGGCGAGAAGCGGTCCAATGAGACGATTGAAGCAAGTCCGAAATCACGCTAGCCGGTCGGCCGTCTTTGGCAGCAACGTTTGCAAGCAGGGATTCGATCACATACGATTCGACCTGCGCATCGACCTTGGTCTCCCATAGGGTTTGAAACATCCATGGCAATCGGTGGGCAGTGACACATAACGCCACGCGCCTTGGCTTTGCCCATGCTACGATCAGCAATTGGGCCCATCGAGGAATCTGTTCGTAACCGTCGATCAGGCACCATGGGTCGCGATGGATTTGCTTGCGGATCGACCTGAGTGCTGCGAGCTTGTTTGACGAGGAATGCAAAACAACAAGCCCTGAGTCACTGATGCGGTTTCCCTGGCGCTCGCCTCGGAGCTCCTGCCATAACTGGTGCAAGAGAGTCGATTTGCCTGAGCCGTGAGGACCGACGATCGAGAGCCTCAAGGCTGCATAAGCTTTTTTGCCTGGGTGGGTTTTGTTGCCTAAGGGGGAGCGGATCCGGTCGGCCAATTGTGAGATCGACTCTGTGCCTGGGAAGCAAAAGGGAATGTTACCGGGCTGCAAAAAGCGGGAACAGAACGGATTGCTCTTTGTAGACTCGATCATATCTCGCGGGTGACGGTGCCAAGGTAGAAGGGCTGTTGGGCCATGAGCTCCGTGCCATCGTTCAGAAAGAATCGAGCTCGAACGCACCAGGAGATCTTCAGCAGTTGACCTTCGTACGACAGGGGAGAGACTGGCAGCGGACAGGATATCTTTTGGGCGATGCTCCAATCGATTGCCGCCAAGGAGTCGCCGGCGAGCCGTTGAAAGAAATGAACTCCGAGGTCCTCGGTTCCCTTCCCTTCCGTGATCCAGCACACAGAGCATTCGACAGCAACGATCGAACCTCGATCGACGTTTGCAACGCGGTATTCAAATTCCAGCGAATCGCCGGGCATGTAGGTCGGCTGCAAGCCGATCAGTCGGATCATGGCGCGGCAATCGCTCGGCTCGGGTTGGGCTGCGGGTAGACTACGACGGGAAAACTTCTGGAATACGATGGCCATCGATTTGCCTCTCCGCTGACGACTATTTTCCAATGGACCGCATTATGCTTGCTCTGAAAGGAATGCATAGCATCTTGAGGAACCGCAAAACGGCATTCCATGCGTAAGGGGTATCCCCAATCGATACGATCCCTACCGTGCGAAGCGATTTCTTCGCTGAAGACCGTTTGTCGCTCGATCCTAAGATCGGTGCCGAAATGATAAGTACTTTCCTCTTGGCATTCTAGCCGCACGGTGATTTTCTTGATGACCAATCGTCCGTACTGGACGATTTCAAGACCGTACTCCCTGCCGGGGAGCAGAGGTAGATCTTGGATTTCCACGGTCGTCGAACCGATGCCCAGGGTTCGAATAAAGGAGCGGAAGAACAACCGTGCCGAGCGGATCGCGACGTAGATTCCTGGGACCAAAAGCAGTATCAACTGCCAGGGGACTTGGGAACGCAGGACGTTTTCTGCGGCGATGACAAGGAAAACCGCGATCATTGCATTCCAAGCCATAGCGAAGACCCCTAGGGCAACGAGCGCACCGTTTTCGGGGATTTGGCTCGGAAGCCGATAGGCCAACCGAGCCCCGGGGCTATCGGTCAATCGCTTCACATCGGGGATCGTCGGTGGGGTTAAGACCCGTTTGGTTTGCTGTGTTTCCTTCAAGGGTTGCGGAAGGATGCTTTTGAGATCGAGAACTTCTCGATGCTCATCGCTGGTGACGACTTTGAGGACTCTGTACCAAAAACCGACGATTCCCATCACGACAAACGACAAGCACACGCCGAGGAACAGCCAGAAGCCGTAGCCGATTTTCAAGGGCTGGGTGCTTTGAGACATCAGTTGCCAACTGATGAGTATGGCCGAGAGGAAGACTCCGATGAGGAAGACGGCGGCAAAAAACAGGGCTTCGCCCAACGAGCCGATAAACCACCAGCCGGTCATTCGTCCGCCGCGTTTTTTACCCCAAAGCCTTAGCCTTGCTCTCCATTTGGTTTTCATCGATTCATCAGTCTTCATCGAACGGCCAGAACAGCTCGATCCGAAAATGGACGCTACTCGGCGAGGAGTTTCTTAATAGTATTTTCGATTTCCTCTGCGTTTTGACTACCCGAGCCGACTTTGACAAGCCGCACGATCCCTTGTTTATCGACAAGGACCGCATGAGGGATGCCAGTTACCGCGTACTGAGATTGCATCTGGCTGTCCTGAGGGGTGATCATGGTCCTATGGGTCAGTTCATATTTGGCGATGAACTTCTCGAGCATCTTCATTTCGTCTTCGAGCGAGACCGATTCGGACTGTTCCTTTCGAACATGTATTTCTTTTTCCTCATCCCAAGCATAGTTGTACTGTCGCGTTACACCGAGGATGGTCAGTCCCTGTTTTCCGTACTCTTGGTCTAAGTGCTTCAGATGGGGAAACGTGGCGATACAGGGTCCACACCAAACGGCCCAGAAATCGATCAAAACAACTTTGCCTCGAAGGTCGGAAAGGTCGCTGAAGGGTTCCCCGTTGACCCATTCCATGGGGTCGATTTTCGGAGCTGGATTTCCGACCATCGCCAGAAGCCTCTTGGAACTCTCCATGGTTCTTTCGATGTTTTTGACATTTCTAAAGAAGTTCTCGATGATCTGCCTGACCGACTTGTCCTCCGAATCAATGCCGTTGAAAACCGCTTTGGCTTGGTCGAGGACTTTGGAGGCCGCATCGGGTGCATTTCGGGCATTTTTGCCGACGTAGGTTGTGACCACGGCAGAGTAAGAAGAGACGATCGCAGGCGTTGCGGTTTGCTTGAGTACATCTTGGGCCAGTGCATTGGCTTTCTCGAAGGTCTTTTCGCTTAGGTCGGCATCTGCGAATTGCATTTGGATACCCCAAATACTGAGCATCGAAGCGACTTTGCCAGGATTGGATGAATCCTTGGAGAAGAGTTCCTCGCATCGAGCGACAAACTCCAAAAGGGATCTCTTGTGCGTTTCGGTTTGGCCCGGCGCTGACGATTGGGTTTTAATCCGCAAGAGTTCCAGAACCGATCGATGGTCCGGGGTGAGCTCTTGTTCGGAGAGTTTTTTTTGGATCACTTGTAGACCTCGAGCAATCCAATTGGAGGATTTCTCCTGGTCGAGCCGTTGGGACATCGCCGAAGCGACCATGAGGGTATTGACGAGGTTCTGGCTAGTGATTTGTCCTGCCTCGGCCGCTTCGATCGCCGTGTTACAAGCTTTATCGAATTGGACTATCGCTTCGTCTTGCTTGGCCGCTTGCATCAACAACGAGGCGACTTGGGTTCGGCCCGTGATGCGGCTGAGGATCGGGGCATCTGCCGATTGGTCGAGCAACTCGATCGCCTGGTCGTATTGCTTTTCACCGATCGCTTTTTGCAAGTCTGCAGGGAAGCTCTGTTTCGACTCCTGTGCCAAGCACGGTTGCGCCAAGGCAAGGACGATCAAGCACTTGAGTAATCGCGTTCTTATCGACATCGATGCACCTAAAGGAGGTTAGTACCTAAAACTCATAAAAAGTTGATCGCGGAATTCGGCCAAATGGTACGTTCGGGCTTCTCGATCCACTCGAACGACCATGCCTTTCATTTGGCTTCCCATGACCTTCGGCGATAGGGAAGTGCCTTGGGCAATAGGGAATTGAATCACCTAAAGACCTTCGGGCAACTCGCGTTGATCCTCGGGGGTCAATCGGATGATTTGTCGAGGTGGATCGCAGAGGCTATCGAGCTGGATCGATAGCTTCCAGTTGACTCCTTTTTCGTCCTTGAGCCCCTCGCGGCTTTCGAACTCGGCGTCCTCCAAAAAGTACATCGATGCGATTCGAAGGAATTGCTCGACATCCGCGGGCGAATAAGCTTCGGTGAAAAAGACCGCTTCGAAATCGGGGACTTGAATTTGCGAGTTTCCGACCGTGTCCATCATGGTCCATTGATCATTGAACCGGAACAACCGGACATTGCTCCAGAGTTCCAACGCAGGGACCTCGTTCTCGAAATAAAGTTCGTCGGCTTCATCGAAGGAAGCTTCGTCCCGCAAAACTTCGCCCTGGGGATTGAAGTAGCAAATCGCCTGCGGCAGCTTGAGCAATGCCAGAACCACCGAGTGCATTTCCATCAATTCTTCGGGGGCGAAGTAATCGTCAGGAATCCAGTCATCCTCCTCGAACTCTTCGTCGCGGTCGAGCGCGAAAGTCGTCCGCACACGCAGGAAGGCTTTCGCTTGCTTAGCCGCTTCGCGGCCTTCGGGCCAGACCCAGGAGTGCTCGATGGCTCGCTCCAGGGCTCCCGGACAGGTTTCGATTCCAAAGCAGCCCTCTACCCAGGCTTTGTGCAAGGCTGTGTCGGGCTTGTCGAAGTCCATTTCATCAGGCCAGGGGCGATCGACGACATCGACGACGAATTGTCCAAAGTACTCCGGACGGTATTCCAAAAACAGGGCCGGGCCACAATGCTCCCAGGTATCGATTCCCTCTTTCCTAGCCCGATTGATGGTGAACTCGCCAAAAACCGTCTTTATCTCCTCGAGCGTCGGAGCCGATCGAAGCAGCACCACCATCGTCTCGACGAACACACGACCTTCTTGAACGTCCTGATCTTCCACGGCAAATCGTCCTCTTTATGACCTGTCTGTAGACCGCCTGAACAACTGCCACCAATAGCTTCTTGCAAATCAAGCGATACGAAGATCTTACCAAAAAGAGCCCATCGGGAGATCGAATTTGATGAATCCGACTTGATTCCATTCCCGTTTTTTGAGAAACCCCAGGGTCCCTCAATCGGGCTGCGATCCGATGGACCAGAAATCCAAAGCGGAAACCCAACTCAGGAGAGTTCCGGATGACCGAATTGACCAGCGAGCCAATAACCCACGAGCCGATAACCCACGAGCCAATGGCTCAATCCGAGCGCATGCTCCTCGAGGCCGTTGCAGCCTTGGAACAGGCGGACGCAAATCTCATGAACCCGGGAATCGAACCCTATCGACTGGCCGACTGGTCGGAATGCCTAGATGCCCAAAAGATCGACGAAAACTCGCCGCTGCCCTGCACCTTAGAGCCTTATTTGCTAGCGAAGACACAGGGCCCCAATGCGCACCGAGCTGCCGATACCGATCTTGCCAGTTCCACCTCGCTAGGAACCGAAACGGCCGATGCTAAGACCGAGGAACTTCGAATCGAACTGGGGCGAACTCAGCTTACGTTCCGGTCCCTTTACGAACTCCCAGAAAACGCTTTGATCGTTCTCGATGCCCATGCCGAACAACTGTTCGATCTTTACGCGGGGGATTGCCGATTGGCCAAAGGAGAAATACTATGCTTGGACGGCCAGATTTGTTTTCGAGTCGTCGAAATGCTCTGCCCGATCGGCACGACATCATGAATTTCGGACGATCAAAAGTCTCCTCTCGAAATACCAACCACGGGTCACTTCTTTATCGAATCGTCGTGATGGCTGTCGTTGCCATGGGGCTTGGACTTACTATTCCGGAGCGTGGGCTGGCACAAGCCCAAGTGCCGGTTCGGGTTTTTGAGACACGGCCCTCGGACTCTTTGGCCCTCAGCCCTGGAATTGCCAAGTTACCCATTCCGAAGCCCTCGACGAGTCCGCAAGGGATCGTATCGACACAGGCAACCCGATCCCCGGAGGTGCAACGCAGTGCGTCGCAAGGAGTTTTTGGAACTCTCTGTTCGCTCGGGATTGTTGTCTGCCTTTTCTTTGGATTGGTAGTCCTGCTGCGCCGTATTTTGCCCGAATCCTCCCAGAAAAAAATGCCGTCTGAGGTCCTCGAGGTCATCGGTACGGCCCAATGGAGCCCCAAGCAACAGTGGGTCCTGATGCGATTCGGACGCAAGCTTTTGCTCGTCAGTCAGCAATCTGGCGAGACCCGTGTGGTTGCCGAGGAGACCGATCCGTCGGAGATCGATCGGATGATCGCATTATGCGAAAAGCCGCATCGCAACGATGCGGCTTTTCCGTCGATTTCCCTTCAGTCGATCTGGTCCCGCCAGAGAGCAACTACTGATTGAATGCAGCGGCGTCGACCACAGCGCCATCCCCTCGGGCCGAGATGAGCATCAGGATCCGCAGGTCGATCGAACGACTTAGAAATTGAACCGAGGCATCCCCGAGTCCACCGTGTGCCCCTCCGGAATGGAACGAATAGATTTCCCCTTGGTTGGTGCAATTCAAGCTGCATCGATTCGGGGCGGCTGCCGAGGTGTTGGAAGTGATGTTGGCAAACTGAGGAGGGGTGGCCCCTGTGTTAAACCAAGCACCATCGACGGCGATGTCGTTGCCCTGGTGGGCCCAAGGTCCGTTCATGTAGGGGTTGGTACCACCTGCGTACTCTTCGATTCTCGCGTTATTGCTCCAACGAGCCGGTCTCGCAGCGGCCTCAGAAATCGTCAACGTATTGCTCAACCCATCGGTAATCGCTGCTAGCTTGGTAAACTCGTTGGTCGCCATCCCACCACGGACTCCAAAATCACTTGGATAGGGCGGATTGTTTTGGGTTAGAATGTTCCAAACGCTACCACCGCCGTTCCAGTTCCCACGATTGACGGCCATGTAGTCGGTGACCGCAGGACGCCAATCCCCGGCCGATCCGGCAAACCGTGTCCGATCGCCTGAACCGAGTCGTGCCGTATCGAGGAATTTTTCACCCGGGGACGAGGGGCACAAATAGGTCGCGATCGGCGAGGAGGCTGCGGCACGGTTCTGAGGGTGCCACCAATCGAGTTTGACGCTGTATCCACCAGGAGCACCTGCCGTCTGGGCGTTGATGACGTTGGTCGCTTCCATATATGGCAGGATGATCGTCAAAAAGCACTGGTTGGCGTAATGACCGTTTTGTGTTCCGTCAAAGCCCTCCTTACGGAATTCGATCAGTTGCGTTTGGACGACGCTGCTGGCTGTACCTGTCCCGCTGAGGTTGATGCTCGAAGGGGGCAGTTTCTTTCTGGCCGATTCGAAGTTAGCGATGGCCAAACAAACCTGACGCATGTTGTTGCTGCAACTCATCCGTCGGGCGGCTTCGCGTGCTGCCTGGACGGCCGGCAGCAATAAGCCCACCAAAACCCCGATAATGGCGATGACCACGAGCAACTCCACGAGCGTAAATCCACGGCGCATAGGACGCCTGCTGTGCAATGACATAATGGTCCCTTTTTAAGAATCAAAAAAGTAAAAATTCAGATGCCCTAAACCTAGACTCGGCTTGGATGCTAGATGACCCGTTTTGGTGCCATTTGCTCGCTCGAACCTCGCCTAGTTTTCACCGAAACTTGACCATTTGACTAGGGGTTAACCCGTGGTTTCTCCTAAGCCATAGCCCAGTTGTTGCTGGTGCGATCAACCCGATGTACCTTTCAGATGCGCATTGGCCGCTGGCGCACGGGATCCGAGCACTTGGGAAATACTCCGGATTTTTCCGGATTCTTGTGTCTCTGGCTCGCGTTTTTGCTGCTATTCCTGTTGAAATCGGAGTGGATTGCTCCGAGAATGAACCGTATCGATCAACGATCCAGGAACCAGTGCGGAAAACCAACTGCGAAATAAAACCGCAGAGTGAGGTGAGAATGCTCAAACGACTTCGCCAACGCATCCAAGACCCAACCCCCGAATCTGCGGAGGAACGCGGCTTGCAATCGATGCAGGACGATTCGCACGGAACCCTTTCGCAGAACGCTGCTCATTCTCTGAACGAATTCGATCCGGAGGACGAGGACGATTCCGAGGACGGCGAGGATCTCGACGGCGAAGACCTCGATGTGGCGGGCTCTTGGTTCGATGGCGATTCGAAGGCATTCCTAGCCAGTGTTGCGGTTCACGTGCTTGTCGTTGTCGGTCTTGCCTCGATCACCATAGCCACCCAACCCCAACTGCTATCGGTCTTGATCGATTCCGAACCGATTATCGAGGAACTCGCTCCGCTGGATGTCGTGACCGACATCGCTTATTCAGACACTCCGTCGGATGAGTTTGGGGCCGATTCGATCGGTTCGGTCGACATGGCGCTCTCGAGCGCTCCGATTGTCGCGGACGTTTCGGCCGTCGAAGCCGTCGATCTGGATGTATCGATCCCCGACGGGGACGTGAATGTAACCTTTACGGTCGAGAAAGCCGTGGGGCTGACCGAATCCCCCACTTCGGTCCGTGGGATGACCGGTGTTGGAACCACCGGTACCGACGGGGCCGTCGACCGGGTGACTTATGAAATCCTTCAATCGCTCGAAGAACGCCCGACTTTGGTCGTTTGGGTTTTCGATAGCAGTATTTCGATGGTCAAGCGTCGGCAGGAAATCAGCGCCCGGTTCGGTCGGATCTACCAACAGCTTGGGATCGTCCAAGCCGAAAAGGAGAAACGGGAGGGTGCAGCCGAAGTCCCACCGCTACTGACATCGATTCTCTCTTTTGGAAGCCAGGTCGAAATCCTGACCAAGCAGCCGACGGCGGAACTGTCGGAAATCCGTGAAGCGATTGGAAAAATCGGGAACGAAGGGGGCGACGAGATGGTTTTTCAAGCCATCAAAACGGCCGTTGATAAATTCAAATCCTTTCGTGTGGCTAAGGGAAACAACCCCGCTCGAAACGTGATGCTTTTGGTGGTCACCGACGAGAGAGGAGATGATCTTGCACTGGCCGAAGAGACCATCAAAGCTTGCCGTTTCCAGACCATCCCCTGCTATGTGCTAGGAGTTCCGGCCCCGTTCGGGCGAGACAAAACCTTCATCAAATTCGTTGAGTTCGATCCTGCCTATGCGCAGGTCGAAGACTGGGCCGAGGTCGATCAGGGGCCGGAGACCCTTTACCCAGAGCGAGTCAAACTCGGATACCAAGACAGCTACATGGAGGAGCCCGTCTTGGATTCGGGCTTTGGTCCCTATGCGTTATCCAAGCTTTGTTATGAAACAGGTGGCATCTACTTTTCGATCCACCCGAATCGCAAACTCAACGCCAAGGTTGAGCGAAAGGACACCGAGGCCTTTGCCTCGCAGATGTCGTATTTCTTCGACCCCGAAATCATGGACCGATATCGCCCTGACTACCTTTCCGAAGCCGAGTACATGGCACGCGTCAAAAAAAGTCCACTCCGATACGCACTTCTAAACGCTGCCCAGTTGTCGCGTGTAGGCACACTCTCGAAGCCAAAGATGGTCTTCATCAAACGCGATGAAGCCACGTTCACCAAGGAGTTGACCGACGCTCAGCTCGAATCGGCTCGTCTCTACCCAGAATTGGCCGAAATGACGTCCATCCTGGCCGAAGGAGAGAAGGCCCGAGGCAAAGAGAACTCTCCCCGTTGGCTCGCAAGCTTCGAACTTTCCTACGGCACTGCCTTGGCCGCCAAAATTCGAACCGAATCCTACAACGCGATGCTCGCCAAAGCCAAACGAGGCATGGTCTTTACCAAGCCCGAGAGCAACACGTGGAATCTTCAGCCAAGCGATAAAGTCACCGTCGACAGCAAACTGGAGAAAGAGGCCAAGCTGGCCAAAGTTCTCCTTCAGAGCGTCGTCGAAAAACATACTGGAACGCCCTGGGGAATCCTCGCTGGCCGAGAACTCGACAACCCCATCAGTTGGGAATGGGTCGAATCGACAACCGATCTGAATCCGCCAGCTCGCAACAACAATCGCAATCCGCCTCCTCCTCCACCAACGCCCCCGATGCCCGAGGATGACAAGGCCAAAATGCTCAAGCCTCCCGCTCCAAAACGACCTATCAAAAAGGTTTGATCGATCCAGATGGAAGTTCTACAAAGACAAGTCCTACGGGCACTGCGACGTTTGTTCTTCCACTCTTGGCTCTATTGGCTCAACTGGACCCTTCTGGCCTGTTTTTCCATTTGCTTCGTCGGACTGCTGATCCCCAAGATTTGGCATATCGAATGGAGCTCCGCAGCGGGCCCTGAGCGATGGACTTGGGGTTGGTCGATAGGCTCGCTCTTGGCTGCTCTGCTCGTCGCGACCTGGATTGCCTGGATCCGTAAGCCCTCGAGAATCCAAGCCGCCGTGGAGATCGATCAGAGATATCACTTGCGAGAACGATGCTCGAGCGCCCTTGCGATCGGCGATTCTGAACGGCAATCGCCAGCAGGCCAAGCGTTGGTTCAAGACGCGGAAAAGCAAGTAGACCGCATCGACCTACGCGACCACTTTCCAGTTCGTCCTGCAGGACAATGGGCTTGGATTCTCTTACCCCTTGCGGCCTGCATCGCCTTGCTCTGGGTTCCCGATGCCCAGCCGAGTGCTATCCAAGTCTTGGCCAATACCGCGGCCAAACAAGCCACCAATGTCAAGAACGCAACCGAACCGATCCTCAAGTCGGTTCAGAAGAAACTTCAGGAAGCCGAAGACAAAGGAGACCTCGAAGCGATAGACGAATACAAACGGGTCGAGGAACAACTCAAAAAACTCCAAAACAAGCCTGACCTCGGAGCCAAAGAGGCGATCGCCGACTTGAACGAAATCAAGAAAGAAATGGCTCAAAAAAAGGAATCCCTCGGAGATTCCAAGCAAATGAAAGAAGCGTTCTCGAACTTAAAGGACCTCGATCAAGGACCCGCCGAAAACTTGGCCAATGCCCTCCAAGAGGGAGAATTCGAAGAAGCCAAGAACGAAATGGAAAAGCTGGCCCAAGCCCTTCAATCCGGCAAGCTAGAACCCCAGCAGACCGAACAGCTCCAAAAGCAGTTCGAGCAGATGAAAGACTCGCTCGAAAAAGCTCGCCAAAAGCGAGAAGGGCTCATCCAAGAAGCCAAAAACGAACTCAACACAGCCCAGAGCAAAGGCGATGTAGAAAAGACCGCTTCACTGCGCAAGAAACTCGAAAAACTCCAAGAAGGTGAGCGCATGAACCGCGCGATGGAGAAACTTCAAGATCAACTGGATAAAGCTCAAAAGGCTATGAAGTCCGGCGATAAAGACGCAAGCCAAGAGGCCATAGAGGACATGCAAAAGCAACTCGAAGAACTCTCCGAGGATCAGCAAGCCGCCAAAGAACTCGAGAAAATGATCGAGGAAATCGAAGACGCCAAGCAGTCGAGCAAATGCGAAGAGTGCGACGGCCAAGGATGCAAAGAATGCCAAAACCCAGGGGGCAAAGA
>JAJTEK010000013.1:0-46581 GCA_021299695.1 Pirellula sp.
TCCAATCGGCACGCGCGTTGATGTTTGAACTTCCCGGATCGCTTGGGGCCGAACCGAGCAGTTATGGAATTCTACAGCCTGGCATCCAGGTCGATTACTTTTATCCAGCTCCTGACAATGTCGCTGCTGAAACCCTCGCAGCGATGAAGCCCAACGACGGTGGCGTCGTTCCCCAGATCGTCATGAACGTCCCACAACGCAAGCAAGCCGACGATTTTGCATTGCGGTTTACTGGGAATGTGATCATTCCGCAATCTGGTAAGTACACGTTTTTTGTGGCCTCGGATGACGGCTCTCGGATCTATATCGACGAAAAACTCCTGGTCAACAACGACCGCTTGCAAGGGATGACCGAACGATCCGGCACCGTCGAGCTGTCGGCCGGCCCTCACAAACTCATGGTGACCTATTTCGATAACGGTGGGGGAGACGGTTTGAGCGTCGCATGGAGCGGACCGGGTATCCAAAAGCAACCGATTCCAACCGATCGATTGACCGTCGGTGGAACTGGCCAGACGCTCCATGATCTTGCGATCCGTGCAGTGATCTCGATCCCAGGCAACGAAAAAGAGAAATTCGCGGATTTGACCAAGCTCGTCAAATCCGATCGTCAAAGAACGACTGCCGTCCAGGCACTGCGAACACTTCCCGATTCGAGCTGGGATCCCAAGGAACTCCCTAGCTTGGTCGATAACCTCGTGGGCTACCTGAGTTCGATTCCCGCCAAGCTACGGACCAGTGGGCCAGCGACCGAAACGGTCGAGTTGGTCAAATCGCTTTCGAGTCGGTTGCCCGCAGACCTAGCGAAGGCTGTTTCGGACCGTCTCGGCAATCTCGATGTGCGAACCATCGCGATTGGAACCGTCGTTGAGAGAATGATTTATGACAAAGAGCGAATTGTTCTTGAGGCCGGTAAGCCCGTTGAGTTCCGATTTGCGAATACCGACAACATGCCCCATAACTTCGTAATCGTCCAACCAGGATCGCTCGAAGAAGTCGGATTGAGTTCCGATGCAGGGGCCCAGGAACCCGACGCTCGGGAAAGGAATTTTGTTCCCAAATCCGACAAGATTCTGCTAGCGAGCAAATTGATTGGGCCTGGGGAATCGCAAGCGATTAGCTTTGATGTACCCACCGAGCCTGGAATGTATCCCTACGTCTGCACGTATCCGGGACACTGGAGACGCATGTTCGGCGTCTTGGTCGTCGTTTCGAGCATCGAACAGTACAACAATGACCCTGAGGCTTACCTTGCGAGCAATCCACTCGAAATACGGGACGAACTGCTCAAATCCATCGGACGAAACACCGAATGGAAAATGGAGGATTTGACTCGGGAACTTGCGGGACTCAAGCAGGGTCGATCCTATGAGGTTGGAAAGAGTCTCTTTGCGGCAGCAAGCTGTGTCGGATGCCACAAACTCGGAGGAGAAGGCAAGGAGTTTGGTCCGGACTTGAGTAAGCTCGACGATAAGAAGATGACGGCCGATTCGATCTTGAAGTCACTTCTAATGCCGTCGGCAGACATTGAGGACAAGTACCGAGCAAGGATCTTCCAGATGGACTCCGATGCGATCATCACCGGAATGGTTGTCGAAGAGACGGATCAAGAGATCAAAGTGATGGTCGATCCGTTGGCCAAGGGAGATCCAACCGTGCTGGACAAGGAGGAGATTGTCGGGCAGAAAGTCTCGTCTGTTTCGACCATGCCTCAAGGATTGCTCAACAAATTGACGAAAGAAGAGATTCTCGACTTGATGGCTTATGTTTTGGCTCGCGGGGACAAAAAGCACCCTGCGTTTCATGGGCACGAGCATGGCGACCATAACCACGGCGACCACTAGGGTTCGAATCCAACTTAAAGCGAATCGCGAATAGATGCCTGAGCGTTGTGTATGAAACCAGGATTTCAGATCGGAGCGATCGGCGAACTGATATGGAACGTCGATAGCTCGATGGTCATAACGCTCGGTGGAGATTCGCGGGCGACGGTTTTTTCCACCCCCAACATGATTATGTTGATGGAGCGTGCAGCGCGCGAGGCCCTGCGTCCCTATCTAGAATCTGGGGAGGAATCCGTCGGGACCGACGTCCATATCGAGCACGTCAGTGGCGCGGGAATTGGCGCCGTGGTTCGAGGTCAAGCACGAGCTACGCAGATCGACGGAAAACGAATCCATTTCGACGTGGAAGCTTGGTGTGGTGACCGCCAACTAGGTTTGGGCAAGCACACCCGTGCGCTGGTCAAACTCGAACGGCTTATCGAGAATCTGGAAAAGCAGAACCAAGAGGGGCCCAGGGCCATGCGATTGACCCCGAATGAATCCGAATTGCCAACTCTCAAAACGTTGCTTGTCGAGATAACCGGCAAGCTCGTTACGGTGACTCTGAATCGCCCTCAGTCGCTCAATGCGGTCAATGCAGAGATGACCTCTGATCTTGAAAAACTTGTCAGTTGGCTCTTAGGGCACAAGGATCAGTACCGGGTGGTGATGTTGCGAGGAGCCGGCGATGCTTTCTGTGCAGGTGATGACATCAAGGAATTACCCGGTTTTACAACGGACTTTTCCAGGGAATTGAGTCTGAGGCAAGCCGAGTTGTACTTGGCTTGGGAACGGTTACCGCAGATTGTCATCGCCCTGGTTCATGGTGATGCGATGGGTGGAGGGTGTGTCGCGGCGTACTCCGCAGACTTTCGGATCGCATCGCATGATGCTCGTTTTGGAATGCCCGAGATCAAACTTGGGTGGCCACCTGGATATGGAATCGCTCAATTGACGCATTTGATCGGCAAAGCGCGAGCGCTTGAGATGTGTCTGCTCGGGGAACCCATCCTAGCGAATAAGGCTTTCGAATGGGGGTTGATCCATGAACTCGTACCCAGGGGCCAGTTAGCTCAACGAGGGCAATGGTGGGCGGAACGATTGCTGAAGCTTCCGGCCGAGGCGATCCGGCAGACGAAGAAGTTGGTTCATTTGGATGAGGGTTCGCAGCCTAAAGTCGCTTATAGAGCCGACACAGAAGCTTATATACGCTGTCTGCAATTGCCCGATGCGAGCGAGGGGATAAGGGCGTTCATTGAAAAACGACCTCCAAACTTTGGTCGTTAGTCCTTACCGAATTCCATCGGCAGAACGACGCGGAATGTACTGCCTTGTCCAAGCTGGCTTGTGAGTCCGATTTCCCCTCCTAGGAGGCGACAAAGTTCGCGGACGATCGACAGCCCAAGGCCGGTTCCGGAGTGCTCGCGGGTGAGTGCATCTTTTCCAAGTTCGCCGGACACTTGGCGAAATTTTTCGAAGATAACTTCGTGTTCGTAGGGAGCGATACCCACGCCGGTATCGGCCACAGCGACGCAGAGCGTTCCGTCCTGATTTGGCTCGGCCGAGATCGTCACCAGACCACCCTCGGGAGTGAATTTGATCGCATTAGAGATCAGGTTCGTGAGTATCTGAGAGATTTTGCCTTGGTCCTGCATGACCCTTAGTTCTTGTACGCTTGAGTCAACCTGCAGGTCGATATTCTTATCTTCGGCCATTTTTCGAAAAAGTTCAATTTGAGCGTGGATCAAACCCAAGAGATCGAAGTTTGACGGTCGGACTTCCATTTTCCCGGCTTCGATTTTGGCAAGATCGAGGATATCGTTGATCATTTCCAACAGGACTCTGCCTGAGTTTTGAATATTTCCGACCCAACGCCTTTGTTTGTCGGTCAACGACTCGATCCCTGCGAGCACGTCGCTAAATCCCAAAATGCTGTTCAAGGGGGTGCGCAATTCATGGCTCATATTGGCAAGAAATTCGCCTTTGAGTCGATTCGCTTCGTAGAGTTGCAGGTTAACGCTTGCCAATTCATCGATACGCGAATCGAGTTCCTTGTTGACAGCTTGGATCTCTTTTTGGGTGGATGTGATATGACGAAGCATCCGGTTGAAGGATTCCGAAAGTTCTGTGAACTCGTCGTTGGTATCGACTTGGAATTCCAGATCGGTTTTGCCGTTGGTGATTTCGTCGGAAACGAATTTTAACTCCGAGAGTGGATTGATCACCAATCGCTTGAGGACCCAATGGATAAAGAACAGCGAGAGTGCAAGGGTCGCGATGCCGATTGCCGAGAGGAGCGAATAGCTCCAAATTCGCCAGAATCTCGTATCGGTCGTGGGGATACGAACTTGCAAGACGCGAAAAGGATCAACCGACATGACCGAAAGCTTTGGGAGCGAAAGAGCTTCGTTTCGGCTATGGCATTTGCGACATGATTCACGGAATTGGATCGGTTGATAGTAAAGATGGTATCCGTCGATAGGACCGACTTCTTCGAAGACGCTTTGGGTTGGACCTGCGATCAGATCCCAGTTGCTCTGCTGAGGCACTGGGTCGATAGGTTGATTGTTTTTCGAGGGAGATGGATTTTTCGCAGAATCGGATTTGGCCTGAGCTTTTGCCTTTTCTTCTAGCTCCGAGAGTTTTGCGTGTATTCTGTTGAGAACCTTAAGATCCTCGCGATCGGCCAGAGAGCCTCCGAGCGAATTATGCTCAAGACCATCATCGATGCGTAGGAGGGACGATTCGTACTGATTGCGGGATCGTTGTTGGTCGAAATCCGATAGCTCGGACACCTGAAGATCCGATCCCTCGGTTCCTTGTTTGCTGGTCATCACCACGATGTGTTTAAACCAAACAACTTGACCTGCGTAGTCGCGAGCCGATTGTCGGATTGTCTCGCTCACGAGGCGTTCTGCGACCAGTTGGACCGCGACGGCCCCTAGAACCAATGAGAAAAGCAGAGCGAGCCCCAAAAAAAAGAGAGCTTTTTTCTCGAGTGCCCACTCTGTAAATAAGCTCTTGAACAACACTTGGCTCCTGGCGATCCGATCCTGGATTCGACGATGCTTGCGAGCTGAGTATTGTACTCAAAGTCGTCTGTGCTTACAGCATCGCTCTTGCGTCTGCGGCAGAGGTGTACCCATTTTCGATCGCCAGCCAGATCAAAAGGCCTTTTTGGGCATGCAGTCGATTTCCAGCTTGTTGGAACACGAGACTATTTTTCGAATCGATCACCGCATCGGTAATTTCCATTCCGCGCCTTGCGGGCAGGCAATGGAGGATCTTGCAATGCTCGGGAGCCATCCCCATGAGTTTGGTGTTGACCTGAAAAGGTCCGAACGCAGCTTTGCGGGCTTCATTTTCCTCTTCTTGGCCCATGCTGGTCCAAACATCGGTGTAGATAAAGTCAGCATCCTTGACCATCGAGCGAATGTCATCGCTTTGATCGAAATCCAATTGGCCCACGAGTCGAACCTCTTCGATGAAATCGTTAGGAATTTGGTACTTTTTTGGGCAAGCGAGCCGGAATCGTAGTCCACTTATCGCTGCGGCCCGAATCAGCGATCGCACCACGTTGTTTCCATCTCCCACGAACGTCAGCTGCTTTCCTTGAAAGTTACCGCCGGTCGATTCGTCGATGGTCAAAATGTCGGCTAAGGCTTGGCATGGATGGGATTCATCGGTCAGGCCATTGATCGTCGGTACGGCGTTGTGGCGGACGAGTTCCTCGATGGTCGCCTGGGAAAAAGCTCTGCAGACCAGGAAGTCGCAGTACTCTCCGAGAACACGAACGAAATCGCCTATGGTCTCACGCTCGCGCCAGCCCGCATCGCCGGTCAAGTACAAAGCAGTACCTCCGAGCTGCGCCATGGCGGTTTCGAAGCTAACGCGAGTCCTCAAACTCGCCTTTTCAAACACCAGTGCACAGGTTCTGTTCTTGAGCAAGTCAGGTCGACGGCCCTGGCCCAGGAGTTTCTTGAGCTGGTGCGACCAGTCCATGATCATTTGAAATTCGTCGATTCGCAAATCGACTAGCGATCTTAAATGTCTCATCGTTGGATCTTTGCTTAGATTCGCGAGGCGGCTGTGTTGCGTTGTTGAAGGATTTCCGTTCCTACGCCAGCGGTTGTGTAGATCTCTAGCAAGAGCGAATGCCGCAACTGGCCATCGATGATGTGAACCTTGCCAACACCCCGGTTGAGGGTCGAGAGGCAAGCCTCCACTTTGGGAATCATCCCACCACTGATGACGCCCTGCTCGATCAGCGCCTTGGCTTCCGCGGCCGTCATCGAATGGATCACACTCTTTGGATCGTCTTTGTCTCTCCTGACACCATTGACATCGCTGATGAAAATCAGCTTTTCTGCCCCTAAGGACTCCGCCACAGCCATCGCAGCGGTGTCCGCGTTGACATTGTACTTCTGGCCGTGGGGATCGATGCACATCGAGGGGATGAAGGGAATTTGTCCGGTGTAGGTAAGGCTTTCGATCGTTTGACGGTCGACCCGTGTCACTTGCCCAACGTACCCCAAGTCGATCGGGGCGCTTCCGGGTTCTTCAAGCAGCAATTTTTCGCCGAACAGAACGTTCGTTGTGCGGAAATTTAGATTCATCGCACGGCCTCCGAGACGCTCGACCTCTTCAGTCAAAAACGTATTCAACTCGTATCCTAGCGTTTGCTCAACGATTTCGAGCGTCTTGGCGTCGGTCACTCGCCGTCCCTTGACCCATACCGGTTCGATGGCTGCGGCTTCCATCGCTTTGTTGATTGAGGGGCCACCTCCATGGACAACCACCGGTCGCATACCGACAGTCTCCATAAAAATAATATCCAGAAGTGTATGTCGCATCGCGTCAGGGTTGGCCATGAGCGAACCACCGAGTTTGATGACGGTCGTTTTTCCGCGAAAGCGCCGGATCCATCCCATCGCCTCGATCAGTACGTCGGCCTTCTGGACCGCTTGGGTTTGGTCGTCCACGTTGGTTCCTACAATTGAGCTATAAAACAACAACGCCGACACGCTATGGCGCATCGGCGCATTCGAAATTTTTGGAGCCAATTCCTCTAAGGAATTTAAACCGCTACTCAGGGCACCCGACGATTCGGCGGGACCAAACAAGGATTTTAGCCTCGATAGCAACCTATTTCAACTGAGACTCTCCCATCCGAGACTCTTTCAACCGAGCCGCATCGAGAGCGCCTAGGGCGACGGTATCAATCTTTCTAATTCCCTTGCTGCTTTCGTTACGATTGGCAAGGCCCAGTTCTCTTGAGAGTACAAGAGGCACAAGGCTCGCAGACGGATGGCCAGTTCCTGATTTGGCGAGCCGGATTGCATAACCTTCTGGTAATGATTTTCGAGTTGCGTATAGCGGATTTTGTCGGATGTCGATTCTACCTGAGAATGGAGCTCTTCATCGAGTTTCCTGGCAAAGCGGACCCAGGTTTGTTCTTTGGGGTCGAGTAATTCGAGTGGATAAGCCTCCGCAAAGGCCGCTAGTTTTGACTTTGCCATTTCGCTCTGTGTATCTTTGATATCTACGATATCTCGCAAGACCGAGACCATCGCATCTTGGCCTGGATAGCGGTTGCTGGATCGACGTTGGAGAAATCGAAGTCGCTTCAAGTATTCGATCTTTTCGGAGGCGGCGTCAAGTTCATCTAGACGCGGGTCATTTGGGTATTTATCCCTGAATGCATCGATCTGATCCTCGATATCGAGCAGTCGGGATTCATCTCCACTAGTGACCGCCGCGGCGATGGGTTCGTAGAGCCGATCGGGATTGGCGGGTTGGGAGAAGTAGAGGAATCCGGCGATGCACGCGATAAGGGCCCCGAGAATCAAAAGGATCTCTCCCCAAAACTTGCGTTTTTCGACCTCAGGCCTTGGCCCTTCGAAAATCGATACCTTAGCTCGATCTTGATCGCTTACCTCGGTAAAGGTAGTCCGTCCCGAGGTGGGTAGGCTTGAATGAGTGTGTCTTTGGACCAGCGGTTCGCCGGATATTTGTTCTCTGGTCGCTTCGTCGGCCCGAGCGATTTCGATGCGTGTGGCGTCATGGTAAGGCGAATCGGAAAGATCAGCGATCGAGGGAAGGTCTTTGACGTCGATGCTGGTTTTTGTGGGGCTCGTATGGACATCCAGGGCCTCCGAGGGCTGCTTATCCGACCTCGATTCGAGCTGCTTGGCCTCGCGCTGTTTTAAACCTGCCCGAAGGGCTTGGAGTCGGTTCATGGTCAGGTAGGATGTCGCCGGGCGTTTGCTCGGGTCGCGGCTTAGCAAATCGTCGATCAATTTGCAGAATTCCAAGGGCACCTCGGGGGCCAATTGGTTCATGGGAATGTAGGGCCCGTATCTTATATTGAAGAGAATCTCGGGGATGTTTTTTCCGAGGAAGGGCGCTCGGCCTGTTAGGCATGCATAACAGATCGCACCCAGTGCATACAAATCGCTTCGTGGGCTCACGGTGGCCCCATCGGCTTGCTCGGGTGGCATAAAGTCGGCTGTACCGACGGTAGCACCTGGCTGGGTCGAACCATCACCTCCGAACAATTTAGAGATACCGAAATCCAGCAGCTTGATGGTATTTTCCTGGGTGATCATCAAATTCGCTGGTTTCAAGTCGCGATGGATGATTCCAAAATCATGAGCTTGTTTGAGTGCACCTGCGATTTGGATCGCCCAATCGAGAACGGTCTGCCAAGCGATCCTTCGTTCGAGCTTTAGCTTTTCGTGCAGATTAATCCCTTCGACAAATTCCATCGAGTAGAAGGGCAAGGAATCAACTTCGCCGATTCCGATCAGCCGGACGATGTTGGGGTGTTTGAGTCGGATGAGTGTTTGGATTTCCGATTCAAAGCGGCTATGAAACCTGGATTCTTTGGACAATTCTTCAGAGATGATCTTCACGGCAACGCGTTCGTGGTTTCTCTCGTGGATCGCCTCGTAGACGACACCCATGCCACCGCGACCGAGGAATCGAATCACTCGGTAGGGTCCTAGAAATTCCGGCAACGCACCCAACATTCGCTATTCTCCTTTAGCAGGTCCGCTGGATCGAAGGTAGCTGATGATCCCGGCGATTTCCTCAGGACTGAGCAACTGTTCAAATCCTTCAGGCATAAGCGACCGTTCGGACTCTCGAAACTCAGCGATATCGGTCTTGTTCAGATGATCGATCCTTCCGTTGCTATCGACCCATTCGATGCTCGATTCATCCTCTCGAAGTTTCAGACCCGTCAGTACCTGGCCTTCGTGAGTTCTTGCTTGGAAGACCCAGTACTTTTCCTCGACGGATCGGTTTGGATCTAAAATCGCAATCGCCCAAGCTTCGTTGGTCCAATGTGCGAGCCCTCGGAGGTTTGGCGCAAGGCTCTCTTGATAGTTCTCGTCAACTCTTCGACCTTCGTGGCATGTGGCGCAATGCTTGCGATAAGCGACTTGACCGATACTTGCATCAGCCTTTTTCGGCCAGCCGAGTAGTGCTTGCCGAACCAGTGCTGGCCGGTCGGCCCCTGGTGCCGGTCCGAAGATCTCGATGGCACCCTTCGACACCTTTTGGGACCCATCGGATCGCAATCGTTGAATCGTGATCGCATCGATATCCGCAGCGGCTATCTTCCCCTGTCGAACCGCTTCGAGAATTTCCACTCCACCCGATTCGTTTTGTCCAAGTCTGCTCAATACAACCGACCGACTAGCTTGGGACAAATCCCGCCACCGACCGATCAGTTGCGAGGAGGCTTGGCCGCCGAGATTCATCAAACCGATGGTCAATTCCGAATCGATCGGCAGCGATTCGCCCCGCACCAGAGCTCCGAGCAACATCGCATGATCCTCTGTCCAGGTCGAGCCCATCCGAGAAGCAAGCAGGTTCACACCGGCGAGCACCCCGCCCGCATCGACTTGGGTGGGGTCGTTTTGGTACAGGCGCAAGCAATCGCGCGCCGAATCCAGGATCCGTCCGATCGCAGATTCGTCCAAACCAGAGACATCCGCCGACGCAAATTGCTTGGCCAAAAGGTAATGCCAAGCGGGTCTAGGGCCCGTTTCGTTGGCGACCGAAGCGAGTAATTCCGCGCGAAATTCGGGCGAGATCCTGGGAACGAGTTTTTCGGCGATCTTTTGCACGCTGCGGATCTCTGCATTTCCATTGAGTACAGCTCGCAGCAGACCATCGACACTCGATGGATGCAGGAAATGGATCGATTCTTGGACCCAACTATCTGGTGCATGGCTTACAAGGGCCTTGGCCATCCAGTCGATTGGAGGAACTTTATCCTGACTTGCTTCGACCATAGCTACCATCGCCAAGGAGGGCAATTTGGCGATCGAATCGAGAGGTATAGAAGCCCAGAAACGTTGTCGGGCATCGGGATCCAGACCTAAAGCATCGACGTTTTCGGCCAGGAAGCGGAGTGTCTGTGGGTCGCTCTTGGCGACCAGATCATCGATTCGATGGACAGGGAAGCTGCCTAATGCCATGAGCACGCTTACGAGCCGAACCCGGGTTCCTGGGTGATTGGTTTGCATGAGCAACTCGCCGATGGGAGCAGCAACCGTTGCGACATCTTTGCGGCCGATCCAGCGGCTCAAAAGTGTTTGTTGTGCAAGATCGGATCTAGCGGAGTTTGGGCCAGCGATTTCACGTATCAACGCGAGATCGTCTTTATCGGAGAGATTCTCGATGGTTCGGGGGGTGTAATCCGATTTTCGAATTCGGTAGATGCGACCCCGATCCTCCCCGGCTCGGACGTTGATCCGCCGCTGCCATTCTTCGGGGATCCATTCGGGATGTTCGATCACGTAGCGGTACATATCGACGACCCACATTGTGCCGTCTGGAGCATTTTCGATACGGACGGGGCGAAACCATGGGTCGCTGCTGCGTAGAAACTCGCTTTTGGAATCAGCGCCGATACGGTTAGCCGCCCAGGTTGCTCCGGAAGTTTTGAGGTCATAGCGTACGACGAGGTTGTGGACAGGCTCGCAAACCAATGCAAAGCCCCGCATCTGTTCGCCTTGGCCTTCGCCCCGATTGATCACCGTGCTACAGGCCGAGGTGAAACGGTTGATCGCGTAAAGATCGTTGAATCGATCGGCTTGTTGACTGAGCGGAAAAACTGGAGGAATGCTCGGAGGATTGGTAATCAATTGATAACGTCGTTTAGGCTTGTATCCACTGCGTTCGATCCAACGCTGGGGATAAACATAATGGAACATCGGTAGGCTGTTTTCGTTGCCGAACCAATTCCCCACTTCATCGGTGGTTCGAATGTACTGCGTCACCCCCGACTCAAGACGAAGATCGCCCGAATCGGGGTCGAGGCTCAAGTCGGATCCGGAGATCCTCATTTGTTTCGGGGGCTGTTGAGAGACCAAGCCGTTGCCTGTGACGGTCACAACATTGGCACCTCCCCCGGGTCCAAAATGCAACCGATGGTCCATTCCGTAGGTGAATCCATGAACTCGGTGCTGAGGATTTCCCTCAGGAAATCCCGTTACCAGCACCACCTTCTCGTCGCACTTGCCATCACCATCGGTATCTCTGGCAAAGAAGATGTCCGGCGCGCAAGCGATGCTCACTCCATCGCGCCAAGCGTAGATGCCTGCGGGGTAATTCAGGCCATCGAGAAACATGGTGCTCTGATCCATGACTCCATCACCATCGGTGTCGACCAAGGACTTAACGCAACCCGTTTTCGGACCGCCCAGTGGGTAGTCCCCCATTTGGACCACCCAAACCTTACCGTCTTTCCCCCAAGCGATCCCGACCGGATCGGTGACCAGCGGCTCGCTTGCTACGAGTTCGATGGTATAGCCCTCGGGAACTTCCATCGTCGCGAGCGATTGCTCGGGGCTGCGCGGTTGGTCGGCGGCTTGTTGCTGTTGGGTCAACTGCAAGACACGGTCGACGATTTTTTCCTCGGTTCCCGACTCCCATCGTCCTGGTTGTCCGTAATAGAGCATCGAGCCATCGACTTCGTAGCCTCCTTCGTCGCGAACCCGTTCGCTTGCTACATACGCGAAAACATCATCGACATAGCCAGCCACCCAAACATTTGCGAATTGACTCAGCTCTTTTTCGAGCCGAATTTGATAATCGACAACGACCTCGCCCCCCATAAAGACCCAAGCTAGATCTTTGCCGAAGCTCCAAAGGTGCACGGGTGCAGGATACGTCTCGGGAATTCGGTCTTTCCGCGATAGCAGTTCGAGCCATTGGTTCGCAAAATTCCGTTCGTGAGCGGATGCACTTTTTTGCATCCCCTCGAGAGTCGCTTTGTTGGGACGCTGGCTTGCTAATGCGACCAAAACGAAGGCCGCATTGGTGGGCTTGGGCAATACCTTGAGTTCATGACTTAGCACCTCTTGAACCGAATTTGCCATTTCGGCTCCGTGCTGTCGAGCACGTTCGATCGTGCCACGCGGATTTGGATTCGCATCGGCACCGCATCCGATGATCGGCAAGGCGATGCATCCGGGGTTTTTCTCTTCAAGAATGGACGCCGAAATCCCTCCCCAATCGCCACTGATCTTGTTGGCATCCGGGGAGATCGAGGTGCTATGGCAGGCGTATTGGTACGATATAGCGAGGAGTTTCCCTGACATATCCCGCACACGCAGGATGCGAACGTTGCGATCGACCGGGCCTTCATCGACTGTTCCAATTCCTACCCACTGCTTGTCCTTGAGCATTCTGCGGTTGATGGCAAACTCCGCCCTTCCGAGCCCATATTCGACCGTACCGGGCTTGAGGTTTGCAGCTGCATCGAGAACCGCCTTGGAGATCCCCTCGATGGTCTTTTGGGTCGTGCGTAGCATCGCCGCATTTTCCTCTTGGGACATTGGAACCCCGAAAAGGTTTGGGATCAATCCGTCCAAGTGCGGAGCGGTATGGGAGTGGGTGGTGCAAAAGACGATGCGAGAACGCGGAATCTTGAGCGTTGGCAGAACTCGTTCGAGTACCCGCTCGGTCATCACCGCCGAGATGCCGATCGCGTCGATCGATACGATCACGAGTGCATCGTCGGTCGAGGACCCCGGAGAGAGGACCAAGGCTCTGGCGGACAAGCGGTCCTCGATTCCTTGACTTGGGACCAAACGACTTGCATATCCGCTCAATCGCACAGGCTCATCGGGCGTGATATCCACCTTGGAGGCACCGACGAACCAAGAGGTACTTTCAGGCTCGCTTGCAGCTAGTAGAGAGCATGGTGGTAATACCGGCCCAAGGTTCCCCAGGAAGCACAAAGAAACGAAAACGGGCAGAAAACGCGTCGCAAGGATCAGGGCTTTCATCATTACCTCACAAGTTGGATAAGAACATCAGCTCAGATTATAACCGACGAAAAAGGGTCAGGGGCAATCCTTTTGGAAAGGCTCTCCCGAAGATTTGCGGTTAAAAGAAGGTCCAAGAGACCTGGTCGGTGCGACGTTCGCATACCGTCTTCGAAAACCGCACAAATTTGGCACCAACCTCCTGCAGTATTCCTTAGCGTGATGAAGCCCAATCTGTACAAATCGATCTGTCTGCCTCGTATTCGTGGCTATGTGTGGCGATAAAAGCCGAACAGCCGGATCTCTACAGGAGACCCACTAATCCAAAAAAGTGAGCTCATCTCAACTACGAGCGGGCTCGCAGGTCTGCACTACTTTCACTGAGGTGTTCCTTCGGCTAAGAGCGAGTACAATCTTTCAGTCGATTTCGAGCGCGAGCACCGTCCGCCGCGGCGGGCTGATCACGAACACGACGAGGAGCCTGATCTCTTCCCCCCTGCACTTTTGCCTGCTAGAGACGAGTAATCCGATGACTTTGACACGTACCTTGTTTGAAGCGCTCGACCGTGTCCCTTTGGTCGACCCACATTCGCACATCGACCCGCGATCACCGGCGTCGAGCACCATCGCCGATTTGCTTGGATATCACTATTACACCGAGCTGGCACACAGCGCCGGGATGCCCCGCGAGAGGATCGAGGAGCCAGGGATTTCTCCCGAGGAGAAAGTAGCAAGGTTGTTCGAACATTTGCACCACATCGATCACTCAGTTCAATGGTCATGGTTCGTCGAGCTATCGAGAGAGCTGTTCGATTTTCAGGGGGATTGTATCGATCGAGGCAATTGGAGAGACCTTTATGATCTTGCCCTAAGAAAGATGGGTCAGCCCGACTGGGAAGATCAGGTACTGCGCAAAAGCCATGTTGAGCGGATTTTTCTGACGAATGATTTCGACGATCCACTCGATGATTTTGATACCCACCGCTACATACCTTGCCTTCGTACCGACGACTTGGTTTTTAACTTAGCTCAGTCAGCGACCCGAGAACGCTTGGCCAGAGCGACGGGCGTTGCCGTCGGTACACTCAAGGATTTGCGAAACGCGATCGGTTCGTTGTTTACCCATTTCAAGCAAAATCAGGTTCGAGCTTGCGCGATATCGCTTCCACCTTGGTTTACACCGCGAGCCATGGCCGACGATGATGAGTCGGCTCAACTCGCCTTGAAACGTCTAGTTACGGGCCAAGATCCAACGCAAACCGATCGAGAAACGATCGCTTACTGGGTTTTTTGGCAGTTGGCCGAATTTTGTGATGATATGAAATTGCCGTTCGATCTGATGATTGGAGTGAATCGCAAGGTGTATCCGGGTGGAGTCTATCAAGGTCAAGACTTGTATGATTCGCGATGGTCGATGATCCAGTATAGCGCGTTGTTCAACGCATTTCCGAGGGTGAAATTTCCGATCTCGGTACTCGCCTCGGTCAGCAATCAAGAGCTTGTCGACTACGCTTGGATTTTTCCGAATGTGATTGCAAACGGACATTGGTGGTACAGCAACACTCCATTGTTCATTCGCCATGATTTGCAAGCCCGAATCGATGCGATTCCCAGGAACAAGATCATCGGTTACTACAGCGACGCGTATAAACTCGAATTCATCCTTCCCAAATACCGCATGTACAAACGCATCTTGGCACAAGTACTCGGTGAAACGATCGTCGAGCAGCATGGCCGTTCCGAGTCGTTTGCGATCGATTTAGGGACACAGATCTTGAGGGGAAATGTCGATTCGATTTTCTTCGATCAAGAGTGATGCGGCAGGGTTCGGTTAGGTTTCGAAATGGGTATCGTTTTGAAAACACCCGTCGATCCCCAAGCGATATTGGAAGGAATCGAACTGACCGATGTATCGATCCGTGCTGCTGTGGACATGCTCGGCTTCGGTAATGAACCTTAGATTTCCATCCGGGTACACATCGTGCTTGATAAGAACCCGTTCGTAGAGTTCTTGTGGCGAACCGTAACATATCAGGAGCTTGTGTTCATCAAACTGAATTTCTTGCTTGCGCTGCGGGTTGACCACAGCAATCCCGGTACATCCGTCATTTAAAAGGATGTCCTCAAATTCATACAACAAGCTTGAGAGAACCGGCACATCGATATGCTCTCGAATGAAATCCTGATGCTCACCGGTATCGCCATGATGACTTGTCTCAAGAACGACGTTGACGACATCGCCAAGGCAACCGACGAGGTCGACGAACAGGTCGAATAGTCGTTCACGCGATGCTGAGGCGAGGATTACCGGTATACGGGTTTCGGAATCCGGGTCGTTGTACTCATCGTGTCGATATCCCTGACGTGGGACAACCTGCATGTTGTACGATGGTCGAATCGCATCGGTCAGTTCGAAGGTGCCATAGCGAGCACGTTCCATGTGCGCCTCGAGTTCGTCTGGGGAAAGGGATGCAAAACTCGAGGTCGGGGTCGATCGAGACTCGCTGAAATTGCGTTTGCTCTGACCGGAACGAAAGCCTGGGAAGCCCATGATGATTTAACGCTTGGGAGATGGAGTGGTCATTCGGGGCGTCGAAACTTGAATCGAACTCGCCCGGAATATCCAAAAATAGGTCAGGCTCGTCCGCAAAGCACACAAAGTCCGTAAATTCTCGATCTTTTCTGTTCGGTACGATCGCTACGACCCGAACAGCACGCATCGTAGATCCAAGAGTAAGAACCCTATGGGTGGAGTCCCAAACGGATGGATCGCGATAACGATCAGTGGTTCGAATTCAAGCCGATTTCCCGCAGCGCTCGAGAGCCCACGAAGATGACCGATAGCCGTTTGCGCCCACTAGGATCCTTGGTTTTGAGTTTGCGTGTCTTGTGCACCTCTGTCTTTGCCGTCTTTGTAATTTTCATGACCGGTTGCGATACGAGCCCAGATCGTTCCCACGGCAGTATCACCTCGTGAAGCAAAGTTGCCGGTAATCCCCGTCCCCTCCGAGACGTCGGCAACGAACCGAAGGGAAGCCGACAGTAACCCACAGTCCGACACGTCCTTGGCCTCTGAGAGTCCACTGCAACCAAACCTTGGAATTGGTTGGATCGATACAGGTAGTTTGCCTATCTTGCAGTGGGAGATTATTTATTTGGGGAATCGTCCTGTCGGTTACACACGACGAAGCATCGAGATAGCGACTCCAAATCAAGTCGAGCCATTTGGAGATTTCAAGGATGCCAAGTCCGTTACATTGCTGTGTCTGGAGGCCGAAAGCCGTATTCGGATAAGTCGCAAGAGTTCCGATCCGATCGATCAAACGGTTTTCCTAAGGACTCTTGAAAAGCTCGATGGTGAACTTTTGGGGATCGAGGGGAATATCGACACGGGTGTTGTCAAGCGAAAATTCACGGGGAATGTTCGGGACGGCGCGTTGAATATTCAAATTACAGAAGACCGGGTTGTTTCGAGCAACAGCGTTCCGTGGGATCCGAGTTATCGAGGCCCATTTGCGATTGAGCAATCGCTGCGTAAATCGCCGATGGAGCCTAAGGAAATCCGCGTCGTGAGGTATCTCGATCCCTTTCAAATGGCCGTGACGGAAAGTTCACTCGAGGGACTCTCCGTGGGCCAGACCGTAGACTTCGAGGGGCAGTTCGCCGACCGACTTGAGATTGAGAATCGTTCGACTACTCAAGGCCGCACGTCGAATTCCTTGCTCTGGACGGATCGCAATGGGATTGTCCGCAAGTCGTACACTGCTGGTTTGGACCGCCTGTCCTTTGACTGCGATCCTGTCACAGCCCGGTACGTGATCTCCAAGGAGGAGTTCGATGCATCGTCGTTTAAGGATCTTCCGCTGTTGGGGTCCTTTGCGACACTTCCCGATGCGCAGCAAGGGGGATTCCGTATCGCTTCAGAACTGTTGCGACACGACGGATCGATCAGCAGCAAAACCAATCAGATCGTCGAAAGAGTGAACGAGAAAACATGGGACGTTCAGGTACGTTCGGTATCTGAGGATGGGGGGCAAGACACTGCCGACTTGCCAGGGCAGGACGCCTTGGCATCTACGGGAGTGATCGATTGGAAGGAACCGACTATCCAGCGGTGGCTTTCCTCGCAGATTGCTACTAGCGATTCCTCGGCGAACACAGGTTCGAATACACAGAGCCAGCGGCGAGTCCTCGCAGCAAAAACGCGAGCCTGGATATCGAAGAACGTCGGTCGTACCGAACTCGACCGCACTCTCCAAACGGCGACGAGCACCTTGCGGAATCGCAAGGGGGATGCAATGGACCAAGCGATCTTGCTGACGGGTGCCTTGCGCGGTTTGTCGATCCCGGCGCGCGTAGCGATCGGATTCCGGGCAGAACCTTCGAGTATCCGACCGACCTATCGTCTTCATCTTTGGGCGGAATACCACGATTCGATCCGTTGGATTCCAATCGATTCTTTCCTTGAGACCGACACGGTTCCGATCGATCGAATTAAAATAACCGAGTCGACGATGCCGTCGCTCAACGCCTATGAGCCAATCCTCACAGCGATTCGACTAACAACCGATATGGAACTTACGGCCAGGACCCGGAAACCGTGAGCGTCGAGAAGATCGACACAAAATTCGTTCGACGATCGACTTCAGCAATCGTTGTCTTTGCAATCGGACTTAGGATTGTTGCGGCATTGGTATGGCAATCGCAGTGCAGTTCGAACAACACAACTTTGCGGTTCGGAGACAGCCATTCGTATTGGACCATCGCCTCGAATTTAGCTCTTGAGGGTCGATACCAATACGGAAGCGATCAGTCCAGAATCTTTCGATCCCCGGCATACCCCCTTTTTCTAGCACCGTTGGCTTGGGGCGAACGGTGGTTTTCCGAGCAGAGCGCGCAGGTTCCTTTTGTACTCGGTGCAAGAATCGCTGGTTGTATCCTAGGGGGGCTTACTGTTTGGATCATGATGCGATGGACAAGGGGCATTGCAGGGACTGCATCCGGTATTTTCGCTGGACTTTTGGCGGCGACCTACTGCGGTGCGGTGGGCATGAGCATCTTTGTATTGAGCGAGGCGGTAGCTACCCCACTTATCGTCTTATCATGCTGGATGCTCTGGCGTTCGACTCTGCTGGATCCAGATCAAGGTGGTTCTGATTTCTGGACCTCCCAGCGATGGCTTTCGACTTCTTGTTCGGCTTTTGCATTGGGTTTGGCATGTTTAGCGAGACCCAGTTGGGGGCTCTGGCCCGGGTTGGCTTTGCCACTCGTTGCGTTTGCTAGCAATAAGCAAGTGTCGTTTTTTTGGAGAAACTGGTTGTTGCAGGGAATGTTTTTTTTCGGAATCTTGTGCTGTGTGATGGCCCCGTGGTGGGTACGAAACTACGCGATTACGGGAAAGTTTGTACCTTCGACGCTCCAGGTGGGTGCAAGTTTGTACGACGGGTGGCACCCGGGAGCTAGTGGTTCGAGCGATGAAAATATGGCGTTTTCGATCGAAGCGATGCAACGGATCCTAAGAGAAGAGGCATTGCTAGCAAACGCCTCTTCCGAGGTCGAATCGACCTTGGAGTGGCGGATTGACCGGCGGTTGCAAAAGGAGGCTTGGGCCTGGGCACGTGAAAATCCATCTGACGCTCTTCGTCTAGGATTGATAAAACTTAGGAAGACTTGGTCGCCATTTCCAAGTGCGCGTGAATTGTCGAATCCTTTGGTTGTGCTCTGGGAGGCTGGCAGTTACCTGTTCATTTTGGTCATGAGTGCCGTGGGTTTGTGGAGTTTGCGTGCAGACTGCAGGCGATGGACTGAGGCGTGTTGGTTCATCGCACCTTGCGTTTACTTGGCATTGCTTCACATGGTTTTCGTCGGATCGGTACGGTACCGGCAACCGGGTGTGTTGATACTGTGTGGTTTGGCTGGAATTGGCCTGAGTGCCGCTTGGGATAGATTCATCGTTAGAACCCCCGGGGAGACAATCCCTAGGGCAGAGTTGAGTGCGGATCGAGCAGGAAACGGAACGGATGCCGTCGGAAGCAGAGCCTCTAAGAAAAGCTGACTTAACGAAATCCAAATCGGGCGGGCGCCTGAGTTGGATTCTCTTGCTTTGCGCTTCGGTTCTGATGGCCTACTATGTGGTTTTTGACAGGGTCGATCACACGTTGACCTCTGAGATCCAGAATCGGTTGCGCAAGCAATTTCCTGGGCATTTCATCAGGGTAGATCGCGCTCGGTTGGTTCCGGGCCAATCGATAATCATCGACGGTTTGAGTGTTTGCAAATCGACCGAACAGGGGATGCGGGACGTCATCAAGATCGCCAGGGTGCAGTGCAATGGGCCGATTGATTTGGTAGGGATCGTCCAAGGGCAAGCGATTGTCGACTCGGTCGTCATCGATGGGTTGGAGTTGAGCATTTGGCCTAAAACGGACGGAAGCTGGAGTTTATCCGAACTTTTTCGTGGTCCTTCTGGGGCGATCAAGATTCCTACGGTGCAGGTTCGCTCTGGATTTTTGCGCATTGGGCATCCTACAGGCGAGCATCGACGAGAGATCATTTGCCATGACCTTCAAGGCAGTTTCGTTGAGCAGGCAATTGCGACGGAGGATCCCTTGGTGCATTCATTGCGCCATGAGATGCGGGCTACTTTATCGAGTAGTTATTTCTCTTTGCTCGAGCTCCATGCCGTAGGAAACCTGGCTGCTTCTCAATGGGACGTTCAGGGGACGATATCCAAGCTGGATTACTCTTCGCAGTTGAGCGATCAGTTGCCAGGAGTGATCCGAGCGCGAATTGAAAAGCTTGAGGGTTTTTCGGGTCGCCTCGATACCAGGTTTCGATGGGTCAAGGATCGCGAGCATTCGGATTTCAATGGACATGTACAGATCCAACAGGGGCGGTTGCTTCATCCCCAGGTGCCCTACCCTTTGGACCAGATCTCTGGCGACTTGTACATCAAGAGGGACCTTCTTCAGCTCAGGAATACCGTGGGTCGATCGGGTCGTGCCTCGGTTTCGCTTGAGTGCGATGTTTTTGGGTTCGGTGAGCAAGCACCTTTGTCGGCAAAGGTCGGAGTCCGGAACTTGGCGCTCGATGAGCAGCTCTACAACGCTCTGCCTCAGGGGATCCAAGAGCATTGGAAACGGCTGGGAGTGCAAGGAACGGTAGATGCGAGCGCGTCGATCGCCTACGACGGCCAGGATTGGGACCCACATGTGGTGGTACGGGCTGTCAACGGATCGGTCCATGCGGATTTTTTCCCTTATCCAATCCAGCGATTATCCGGGGATTTCGCGTATCGCAAGGGAGTGATTCACGCCCCGGACTTGGTCGCTTATGCTGGAAACCAGAAACTTCATGGGTCTTTAACTCTATGGAAGTCGCAGCCTCGGTGGCTCATGGACATGAGTGTGGCAGCCGACGGACCGATCGCGATCGACGAGCCTTTGCTCCAAGCCTTGACACCGCGAGGTCAACCTCAGAGCGGGTTCCAACGCTTTGCCAACTCGCTCCATCCTACGGGTACGGTATTGGTTAAAAAAGCGAGGTTTGTTCGTTCGGCCGATCGACCTGAGATCGTCTCTAGGTCGCTTGAATTGACCTTCTCGGAGTGCTCGATCCGCTACGATGGGTTTCGCTATCCGATAACTGAGATCAACGGACAAGCGACGTTGGACCACGATCGGTTGGTGCTTAAAGACTTCGTTGGACGCAACGATGGTGCCCGCATCCAGGGCTCTGGGGTTGCCAATTGCAGCAGCACGAGTCTTGAATCGGTGGACCTCGTGTTCCAGGCTTTCGGAGTATCGCTTGACGAGGAGCTCAAGCAAGCGTTACCCACAAGTGCGAGGAACCTGTGGGTTCAATTGCAGCCCAGTGGATCGATCGACAGGGTAGAGGTCAAGATCCATCGTCCCAATTTGCGATCACCGATGGACCTAAAGGTCGCGATCCAAGAGTCGCGAAATAGCGATCGGAGCATCACAGGCATGTCGCTCCATCCGCTCTCGTTTCCTTACGCGATGCACGAGATCGACTGTGTGGTCGATTTCCGTCCAGGGCGGATCGACATTCGATCCCTCTCAGGAATCCATGATGCGAGCCGTGTCGAGACCAATGGTCAGATCCGTCTCCATAGCGATGGATCCTGGGACGGAATGCTCAATTGGCTTCCCACGTCGCGTTTGGTGGTCGATCAAGTGCTCATCGGGTGCTTGCCTCAGGTACTCCGCGAGCCCATGACACGCTGGGGTTTTCGAGGTCCGGTTAGTATCACTGGATCGACTTATGTAGCCTCTCCCGAGGAGGGTCACGCTTCGCTGCTCAGGGACTGGAACCTGCGTGCGGACTTGGAAGATGCCTCGATCGGAATCGATCATGTGAAAGGATTGCGAGGTACCATTCAGATCTCGGGCGAGAACAGCAATCATTCAACCACCGCTTATGGGTCACTTGCTCTGGATGCTTTGTCGGTTCGGGGAGTCGCCGTAACGGGGGTCGAAGGTCCCTTTGCACTGAGCCACAACGTCCTCTATTTGGGACGCGATGCGAACGACTGGAATACGAAAAATTCCCCTGGCCGACGAATCGCATCGAGCAGCACACCGGCAAATTCGTTGAATTCACAAGCCCCGGTCGTATCTGCATCCTTCCAATCGAATGTCCGAAACAGCTTGGTCGAGCGACGAGACCAAGGTGCTGTTAGTTGGTTCGGGCCGAAGACTCTTGAGCCGATCGAATTCCCCAGTATGGATATAAGTGACAATGACATGCGAGCTCGGACCCTTAGCGGAACTCTGTTTCTCAGCGGGATCGAACCGCTCAACGGGGACCGAGCGCACCTACGAGTGCGATTGGTCGACGCCGATGTTCACGGAATGCTCGTCGACCTTGGAGAGACCGTTACGACTGCCAACGGTCGCTTATTCATCGAGTGCGATGTCGACGGATCGATCGACAACCTCAATGCGGTTTCTGGAGCTGGCAAGGCATGGTTGCGAGGTGCGAATCTCTATGAGCTTCCTGCGATGATTCGCTTATTGAATCTTTTGTCAGTGCGCCCCGACCAAGGTGCCTTCGATTCGGCCGACATTGAGTTCGGAATCGATGGCGATCGGATACCGATCAAGAGCCTGCAGCTCGATGGCGATTTGATCTCGATGCAAGGAAGGGGATCTGTGAATTTCCGAAGGGAATTGGATTTAGAATTGGTCGCCAATGTAGGTCGACGAGGTATTGTCGGAGCTTTGGTTCGACCTTTCACCCAAAACCCAAACGCAAATTGGATGCGAATCGAAGTCGGTGGTACGACGAGCAACCCTCAGATTCGCCCCCCGATGCCTTTGCGGGATTCGCTCGACCAGGTTCTCCTTGAAACGCCTTAAATCAGCCTGCACATGCAGGCGAAGGAATCACATGTCCCGATGACTCGACCGATCGAATCTCCCCAAAACTTCCTGCGTTTAGAACCGATTCGCAGGAATCGAACCGTAGACCAAACCGGCGCGGCTGGCCTCAGCTCAGAGCGGTATGGAAATGGGAAATTGCCTTATCGAGCATCTCAACCTGATTCCTCAGTTCTGGAACCTGCACAAAGCCCGGCCGAGGAAACCGTCGGTAACCCAGAGGACCGAATCGAGGGTTCGATCGATTATTTGGCCTGAGATGAGCTTCAAGGAACACGCGGAGGCATTAGAATGGCCTCTATCGGTTGTTCTTCTGCACCTCAGTTGTATAGGAGTATGTCATGCGGTTTGCCCTCTCGCTAGTCTCATTGTCTCTGTTGTCGTTTGCTTTGATCTCACCACTTTTTGTCGCGCAGTGCTTCAACTCGGCACTTGCCCAGGACACAGCCAAGACCATCGTCGATCCCTCGGGAACATGGAGATGGGAATACGATTTAGATGGCCAACAATTCAAGGATCAAGTTCGGCTGACGCTCGGAGAGACCATCAAGGACTCCAAGGACAAGTCACTCAAAGGCAAGTACCAAAGCAGTTCTGGCCGCAAAATCGATATCGAGAACGGACGGGTAAGCGGCGATAAAGTCAGTTTCGAGTTCAAGATCAACTACCAAGGCATGGATGTCAAACTGGTGTTCGACGGAACGGTCAAGAAAGACACACTCAAAGGTACCGTTCAAGCTTCGACCGATGCAGGAAGTCGAGACCTCGATTGGACCGCTACGCGAAGCGTGCAGGCCGACGACGTCGTCGGCAAATGGAAACTGCGCATCGATGCGAACGGAAACGTCATGGAGCCGATCTTGACGATCACCAAAGATGGCGAACAGCTCAAGGCCAATTACGCGTTGGGCAATGACGTCAAGATCGATGCCAAGGACGTTAAGATCGAAAAGAATGAACTGACATTTACGGTGGAAGCGGACTTTCAAGGATCCCGGATTAAGGCGGATTTCATGGGAAGTCCACTTGGCGATAAGATCAAAGGATCGATCGACTATGCGTTAGGCACTGACGTCGGTGAAGTCGAGTTCACAGGGGAACGTCGTGACGATGCAATTTAAATCAATCGCATCGCAATAGACTTGATTCTATCGGGCATCACTGGTCAAACGAGCTTTGACGCCCTTTTTGGCACCGTAGGGTTCTTTTGCATCATCGGGTTGTTTCGCCAGGAGCCCAGAACCTTGGTCCTTGGCCTCTGAGGGTTTCGAGGGTTCGGACGGATCGTTCGCTTTGGCACGCTTCGAATCGAACCAGGGATGCGCGAACGTGATTTGCGAGCGAGGGTCCACTCCGTTAGGTGAATCACCTCGCGGGACTTCGTCGTTGAGCGATCTTTGACCATTGAATCTTCGTCCGGCGAATCTAGGGCCGCGGTAGATCGATCCTTGCTGGATCGGACCGATCCCAAGAAACCAAGTATCCTTGGCATTGCTGCCAGCTTGGGCGATCCCCGACTGCCACAGAGGCTCCCTGGTTTCGCGGTCGTAGGCGAAAACAGCGATTTTTGAAGCGGCGCTTTTAACCTCTTTCTTGGCGAAGGAGACCTCGGGGATGGTCGGAAGCATGGGAGCGGCAGCCATCAGGGACGATGCGCCGCCGAAAATGTTCAGCGCTGGAATACCATAAGTCACATTGTGGCCGTCGGTACCCAGGGCTCCGCATCGAGCTTCGCAAATGATATCGGCGAGGTCTTTGGTATCGACAATCTGGCATCCAGCGGCGGTCAGTTGCTGACGAATCGAGCTGATGACGTAGTCCGAGGTGACTAGGTTGGTCTGCATGGGAACGCCCGGAATGGGCTTACCGGCCGAGGCCATGAAGGTCGTATCGAGATAAACTTTGTAGCCGGTCAATGGCCGGAAATCGATTTTTGAGATGGTCGAATCGACTGCGTCGGACATAAGCAACTGTTCGGTTGCCGTAACCGATTTGGTCGTGCCGCATCCTGGTAACGTCAAGGTAAGCAAGCTTCCGAGAGCGAGGCTCAAGCTTGTGCCCTGGAGCAATAGGCGGATCGCATCGATTTTTGATTGGAGCTGTAACTGTGTTTTCATCGAATGGAGTTTGGCGCACTAGTTAGTTTCCAGCGAACCTGATTCTGCGCGTTGGCTTGAAGACTTCTTTGCGATTCATTTCGCATCTTGTCGATGAGCTGTTCGCTTGGGCGGTCGATTGTCAGTTGAGAAGTGCTACCAGAGGAGTCGGTTAAAATCACGGTCATGGTCGTCGGTGCTTGTCCTGTGAGGGACCTTTCCTGCTTTTCATGATTAAGGACAGGCGAACTCGGAAGTTTGAGCAAACCGAGTTTTTTGAGTTGTTCGTGGACAACAGGAATTCCGCAGTAGAGTCCTTCATCGAGTTGGGTGTCGGCTGCAAAACAAACACCGACCAGCTCGCCCTGGCGGTTGAACAACCCCCCTCCACTTCGGCCTTGAACGGGTGCGCCAGCTGTTTCGATGTTGGCCGAACCGAGATACCGGTTCAGCTTGGTGACTTGTGAATCGCGTCTTGAAGGAGCCTCGCCATGGTCGCAACCCATGCTATAGACCGGATCCCCTTGGGCGAGTTGCTCAACATGCTGTGCGACTTGGGCGACGGGGATGGATCGGTTTGGATGAAACAGCAATAGGCCAATATCGACGTCTTCGATTTGGTAGTCGATCAATTCGGCCACGTACCTTACAGGCATTCCGTTTTCGAAGCGTTCGACCGTGATAACCGATTTGGGAGTTCGATCCCGGAAGAGGTGTCCGCAAGTCAGCACTACGGCGCCTTGGGCATCGCACTGGATCACTGTTCCCGAGCCGATGGCGTGCGAATTGGGCTCGTCGACCATGATGCGTACCGTGGCTCGCGCAGGGTCCGATTGCAAAGGCTCGGGGTTTAGGGGAGCTACAGAGCGTTGCATAGGAACCAGCGAGTCCACATCGACTTTTGGCTTGATTTCACTCGGCGCTAGCGGTGAGTTCCTGATCGAATCGGGAGCTGAAAAGCGGATCATTCTGCGGTAGAGTTCCGTCCAGTTCACAGGTCCGAGAATTCGATCCACTTCCCGACCGCCTTGCGTTAAGACGGTTGTCGGAGCGGTGTGGATCCGCCAACGCTCGGTAACATGCAATTCTTGGCGAGCGTCGACACGGCGAATGGCCCAGCCCATCTCAATGGCTTGTGCAGCGACTTGTTCCATCGATTGGCTATCTGGATGCTGCGGATCGACGAAGACAATCGCGAGACAATCCCCCACCTGAGCCAAAGCCAAAGGTGCCGTCGAAATGCCACAGCATGTCCAACTCAGAAGCATCCAGAGAAAGTATGTTGTCGCTCGGTTTCTTGCAACCATCCGGATCCTCCTTGATCCCGTCCTAGGCTGAACTAGCCCACCGCTTCGGGGCCGATGGCTCCCGAAAACCCATGGTGGGCAGTGTCCAAATTGAGGGCACTCAGGGCAAGATCATTCCGAATTTTTTGCAGGATTTGCTAGCGATTCGTTTGCAAGCAAAACATCCACGGCCACTTCGAGCAGCGTGTCACCGCCCCCGACGTAGACACCTTGGATCGGTGGAACATCAGCATAATCACGTCCCCAGGCAAGGGTGAGATGGTCCCAATTCGCGCGGACGTTGTTCGTCGGGTCCCAATCGATCCAACCGAGGTGGCCGAGAAACACACTGACCCAAGCGTGAGAGGCATCGGCACCGATCCGTTTGGATTCCCCTGGAGCGGGAACCGTAACAAGGTAACCACTGACATAGCGGGCTGGAATCCCGGCGGTTCTCATGCAGGAGATGAACACATTGGCGAGGTCTTGGCAAACTCCTACCCGATTTTTAAGGGCCGTAAGGGACGGAGTGGTCACATCGGTCGAACTGGGTTCGTAGCGGATGGATTGATGGATGTGTTGATTGATCGAATCGAGTAGAACGAGGCTATCGAGGGTTGGATCCCAGACCGACGACACAAAGGACTCGAACTGGTGGTCGATAGCGCAGTAGCGCGATGGACTTAAGAATTCGAGTGCCTGGCGGGTTTCGGTGGTGCTCGCTCGTCGGATATCGGCTTGGAGATCGCCGATAGAAAATCCGGCGAGTGGAACAAATTGGGTTTCGGAGCGTTCGACCCCGCAGAAAGAGTGGACACACATTTCGGCGTGGGGGCGTTCAATGCTAAAGAACTCCGTCGGGTTGCCGAAGCTATCGAAGCTAGGAGCTCGATAGTCTGGCTCGGGGGTAATCTCGATTGCAGAATGGAGTAGCTTTTGGCCAACGACTTCCCGGGGCCGGAGGTGGAGTTGGTTGTGGCATAGGGACGCTTGAACGCTGTGCCGGTAGTTGGTCCTGTGAGAAATCTGGTATCGTCGTGCCTGAAAACTGGTGCAGGACATTCGAAGCCAATCGGGAAATGGAGAAAACCTTGCTTCAAGTTCAGTCCCCCTATGCATGGGGAACCGAGCTTCGATTATTCTATCGACTCCTAGCAAGGTCCCAACCCCTTCCTTGAGTTCAAACCCATGCAAACCGTCGAAGAAAGCATTTACGATCACCCCATCTACTACGACCTTATTTTTGGTAGCGATTGGGCCGCCGAGTACAAGTTCCTGCAGGCAGCCTTTGCAAAGCATGTTAAGGGCAAGACCAAGCGGCTATTGGAACCAGCCTGTGGGACTGGGCGGCTGCTTTACCGCATGATCAAAGGGGGCTATCACTGCGCTGGGCTGGACTTGAACTCCAAGGCGATCGAATTTTGCAACCAAAGGCTCAAGCGGCACGAGATCAAACCCACCGCATTTGTCGCTGACATGTGCGATTTCCTTGTCGATAAGCCTTATGATGCTGCGTTCAACACCATCAACTCCTTTCGGCATCTTTCCAGTGAGCAGCAAGCCGTCAAGCATCTGCGAGCCATGGCGTCGGCCGTGCGACCAGGTGGGATCTATGCGTTAGGTTTCCACCTAACCCCGCTCGTCGGCCCGACGACCGATGAGGAGAGCTGGACGGCTCGGCGAGGTCATTTGCAGGTCAACACCCGTATGTGGCCTAGGGATAAAGACCCTAAAGCTCGCGTGGAGCGATTCAATATCCGGTTCGATATCTACCGACCGACCGGTTCGATGCGCATCGACGATTGTTTGGTGCTTCGAAGCTATACCCACAAGCAGTTTGCAGCGTTGGTCAAGAAGGTACCTTCTTGGACGATCGAGGCCGCCTATGACTTCAGCTACGATATCGACGAGCCGATCGAGGTCGATGAGACCACCGAAGACGTAGTCTATATCCTAAAGCGCAGTGCCGATTGACACTCGCCTTGCCGCTGAACGAAGACCGAATTTTACCCTAGGGCAACGAACGGGCCAATCGCACGCAATTCCCGCCCGATTCTTTCGCCTCATACAAGGCGCGATCGGCTCGATCTTGCCATTCCTCGATCGACTCAACCACGGTCCGCTGTGCGACCCCTAGGCTGCATCGAATAACGATTGAATGCTGGCCATCTCGGAATGGAGATCCCCTTAGGGTTTCGAGCCAAAGCTCAACCTTTTCGTTGAGACGCTCTAAGGGCTGGGCTGAGAAAATCGCGAACTCTTCTCCGCCAACCCTTGCCAAGACAGAATCAGAAGTCTCAAAACCTATTCTGAGCCGATCTGCAAACTCCTTGAGAACACGATCCCCTGTTCGGTGTCCATACCGATCATTGGTCTGTTTGAATTGATCCAGATCCAGCATCACCAAGGTTTGGGGCCTGGTAGACGGCACCAACATTTGCATGGCTCGATCCCATCCACGTCGATTCAAAAGACCGGTTAAAAAATCGTAAAAGGCTAGTTCTTGATTCCCCTGGGCCACTTGCAATTGCGTCTTGAGCAGGCCGACTTGTTGCGATAGCCGAAAGGATCGGATTCCAAAGTACAGAGCGACAAGGCTGAGCAACCCGCAAAGAACTGCCAGCGACTGGTTGTTGGTCATCGACCACATTTTCGGAATGCTCCTCGACGCAGCTACCTTAGGCCAATCCTCCGAAACGTCGGTCCCGTTTGACGAACTCGCCGACGGCTTCGATCAGATCCTGTTTGCCGAACTCGGGCCAAGCTTTGGGAGTGATCCAAATCTCGGAGTAGCTGATTTGCCAGAGCAAGAAGTTACTGATTCGCAATTCACCGCTGGTTCGGATCAAGAGATCCGGATCGGGAAGGGTGTTTGTATAGAGATGTTCGGAGATAGTCGCCTCACAAATGTCGTTGGGATTGAGGATTCCATTTGCGACCTCATGGGAGATTTCCCGAACCGCGTCGACGATTTCCTGGCGAGCCCCGTAGTTGATCGCAAGCACCAGCGTTTGTTTTGTCCCATGCTTGCACCGATCGATGGCTTGCTCCATCACATCCAGGACATCTTGGCCCAATCCGTCTCGACGCCCTATGACCATCAGACGCACTCCATTGGCGATAAGTCGCTTGGTTTGGTTGATGAGGTACGTCTTGAGGAGGCCCATCAAAAAGTCGAGTTCGTCCTTGGGTCGTTTCCAGTTTTCGTTCGAAAAACAATAGAGCGTCAGGTAGGGGATTCCGAGTTCCCCGCAAGTGGTAAGTGCTACTTCGACGGAATTGGCACCTTGGCGATGTCCTTCGATGCGTGGCAGTCCCCGGGTTTTAGCCCATCTTCCGTTGCCATCCATGATGATCGCAACGTGCTTGGGAAGGCGAGCCGGATCGATGGCTTCCAGGGAACCAGAGTGATGATCTACCTGTTTTTTTCTACCGAAGATGGCCATCAATCCAACCTTGCGAAACCGACTACATCAGAAAGATTGTCTGCTCACGGTCTGGTCCAACCGAAAGGACTCCAAGGGGAACCGAAACAAGTTCCGAGATGCGGTCCATGTACTTGCGAGCATTGCTTGGGAAATCTTCGAGTGTCCGCACCTTGGTAACATCCTGGTTCCAGCCGGGGAGTGTTTCGTAGATGGGCTTGCATCGCCGAAGCGTGTCGGCTTGGCTTGGAAGTCGATCGATCCGTTGGCCGTCGAGTTCGTAGGCCACACAGACTTGAAGTGTTTCGAAATGGCTCAGAACATCTAGCATCATCAGCGAGAGATAATTCGCACCGCTTAGGCGGGCCGTGTACCGTACAGCTACTGCATCGAACCAACCGCAGCGTCTCGGGCGGCCTGTTGTAGTTCCATACTCACGTCCAATTTCCCGAATCTTGTTACCGGTCTGGTCGAGCAATTCGGTTGGAAATGGGCCTCCGCCGACGCGAGTCGAATAAGCTTTTGCGACTCCTATCATGCACTCGATGGATCGGGGTGGAACGCCCGATCCGCTCGATACGCCGACGCCAGATGCGTTACTGCTGGTTACAAAAGGGAAGGTACCGTGGTCGATATCGAGCAAGGAGCCTTGGGCACCTTCCATAAGAAGCTTCTTGTTCGCGTCGAGTTGATCGTGGAGAAAGTACGTCGTATCGCAAATCATGCTTCCGAGAGAATCAGCCCAAGACCGACAAAGCGAGATGATTTTCTCAGCGTCAAGTTGGGCGATGTCTTCGGGGCTAGCCAGAGGGGCCAAGAGGGAACGCTTGGCCTGGACAATCTCTCGAATCCGGTCCGATAAAAGAGGACTTACTAGGTCGGCCATGCGGATCGCATGGGTTCGACCCACTTTGTCGCGATAGCATGGACCGATGCCTCGGTTGGTTGTTCCTATGCTTTCGCCACTGACGACCGTTTTGTTGATGGCTCGATCTTCGATCATATGCCAAGGCATCACGACGTGAGCTCGCTCGCTGATCATCAGGTTGTTTCGCGGATGGATTCCCCGCGACTCGAGCCCAGTGATTTCTTGGATGAGCATGTTCGGTTCGATCACCACCCCTGGACAGATCACATTCTGAATTTGGCTCGAGAGAATTCCCGATGGGACATGGTGTAGCTTGTAGACCTCCTTACCCGTCACCACGGTATGGCCTGCATTCGCGCCACCTTGGTAACGAACCACTACGTCGTAGTTAGGGGCCAGAAGGTCGACAAGTTTCCCTTTGGCTTCATCTCCCCATTGTAGGCCGATCACACAAGTCGCTGGCACAGATATTTCCCGTCTAAAAGTGGTCCGAAAAGTTCTAGAGTCTATGGCCTAGAGGCTTGGAGCGTCAAGGCTTAACCGCGGCCCCCCTCGCAACAGGTCTCGCAGATCCTGTGGCAACGGCTGCATTGGAATTTGGCTCGGATTTCGATCAGCCGGCCACTACAGACTGGGCAACAAGGAATGCTTGAGAACTCCATGACGACCGGGTCCTGGCGAATCGGTTTGGGCTCGGGGTTTGGAGTGGTTTTCGGATCCATAAAATTGATGAGTTTTGATGTGTCTTGTCGATTTTATCGATCGCTTTCTTCGGTCGATTCTTCCAAGCTCGCTCGAAGCGACCTTTTGTACCGAAGGTTTCCGAATTACCATTAGCCTGCGAACCCCGGGAGTCGACCGCGCTGGACACTTGAGCGATGCTGACTGGGTACAGAATGAGCAAGGTGTACTAGAGGTATCTTAGCAGAAGTCCGGGACGGTTTTGATCCGGAGAGGGCTTCCAGTGTGGATTTCGCCGGATGGTTTTGCCAGATTAGGATGTGTCAGATTGGGATTCAGATTAGGATTTTGTATGGCCCTTGAACCGGACACCAAAGGTCGGACCATCCGATGGCCCGCTTGGCTGCGCGCTGCGGTGTCGGTCCTCCTTGTACTTCATTTCGGATTGATTTCGTTGGTTTACTTCTCGAACAACAGTTTGAGTCGCATGCCGATTGCCGACAATGTGCTAATTCGGATGCAACCTTACCTTGTCGGATTGGGTTGGTACACCGAGTTGCTTCCCATGTCGATCGTCGGTTCGGAATCCTTCGACCGTCCTGTCCAAATCGACTACCGCACCGACCGCAATAGCCGAACGTGGACTGCTTGGATCGACTCGGCTAGTTCGGACGCACGCTGGCGACGTCTTTCGCAACTAGCAGGGGCTCTTGCGAGCAACGAGGATGAGGAGGGTTTCGGATTGATCGCACTTTCTTTGGTCAAGCGAGCAAAAGCACAGGGGTTGGAGATCGATCAAATTCGATTCACGGCCAAAGACTCGACGGTCAAGGGAAACGGACTGCTTTATCAGGCAACCGTGATTCCCTTGTCAAACGGGGAATTGACTCTGGTGCCTTCGATAGATTCGACCAGGACCGTCCCTGTGACGAAAACCTCTATCACAAAAGCCCAAGCTTCATCGAACAATCCTGCCGGTGCGAGCAACCCTGCCACACGAGATTCAGTGGAATCAGGAGCTATGCGTGGAACGAACTGAACCGGCGAGCTTCGCACAAGGGCTAAAGCAGTTGCCAGGAACCTGGAACGAGTTTTGGTTTTCCCCTGCGTCTGTGGCTTCAATGGCCTGGGTAAGGCAACTCTTTGCGCTGAGCATTGCGTTCCAATTCGTTTCGTATTTGCTTTGGGTTCCCCAGTGGCTCTCGGGCGACGGCTGGCTAGGGTCCCAAGCGGGTCGGTATTTGATCGGTCAAGGGATGCCCGATACGGGTAGCCAATACCGCTGGTCTATTTTGTACTTTCTTACCAGTCCGCTGGCTGGCCAGGCAGTTTGCGTGATCGGATTTTTGGCGAGCGTTTTGATGTTCCTAGGACTAGGACATCGCATCGCTCCGATTTTGGCCTGGGCATGCATGATGATGGTACATCATCGGGCCCCTTGGTTGACGATGCCCTCGGAGATCCTTATGTCAGCCGGGCTTTTCTATTTGGCCATCGAGCCTGGTGGATCGCTTTTGCCGAATCCTTCGCTCAAGGGATCCGCAGATCGATACAGTGTGCTTGCAAACATCGCCCTACGATGCCTGCAGATTCATTGGATTCTATGGGTAGGGTTGTCGTTTGCCAGCATGCTGCAGCAACCGGTTTGGTGGACCGGGGAAGCAATTGGACTGCTTTCGGAGCAAGGCTCTGGTTGGTTAGGAAAGATAACTCGGGACGCTGGGCTCGGGCAATGCATCAGCTTGGTTTTCTTGATGCTCCATGCATTAAGCTTGGTGTGTCTTTGCAATCAAAGGTTGCGTAGTCTAGGGGTCGTTTTCACGATCCTGCTCGGAATGGGTTATATTTTTCTTACCGGTGACTTGCTACTGGGTTTGATCGCTGGAGCTTACGCTATGGCATTCGTACCAGAGAGCATGCGCACGAGGGATATTCCCTGAGAAATCTGATACAATCCTGGGTCTATAGCACTGTGTAAAAGCGATTTTGAAACGCATCCGACCGAAACTCTCTCGATACAAAAAGAATGCCAACCCAAAACGATTCACCGTTGAAGCCTGAAACGACAATTGGTCCACGTCGCGGATCCGACCGGATCCCGAGACGCGATCTGTTCACCCTAGCCGCAGGCGCCGTGGTCCTTGGCACGACCGTGGATTCCTCGGTCGTCTCCCTTGCGTCATCGGCCTTAACCAACCATCCAGGAGTTTCGAAATTGAAATACTGTCTGAATACAAGCACCATACATGGCGAAGTTATCCCGATTGTCGAACAGGTCTCGATTGCTCAGAAAGCAGGCTACGACTCTTTAGAGATCTGGCTTAGGGATGTCGACAAATACACCTCCGGCGGAGGTAGTCTAAGCGATTTGCGCAAGAGGATCGCCGATGCGGGATTGACTCTCGAGAGCGCGATTGCCTTTGCACCTTGGATCTTGTCCGACTTGGAGGCACACAAAAAAGCGCTCGAGCAGGCCAAGAAGGAAATGGAGATCGTGGTAGCTCTTGGCGGCAAGCGAATTGCAGCCCCTCCTGCGGGAGCCGTCGATGGGGAATTGCTCAATCTCGATGTCGCTGGCGAGCGTTATCGAGCCCTGCTGGAACTTGGACGAGCCGTCGGTTGTCTTCCAATGCTTGAGGTTTGGGGTTTCTCCAAAAATCTATCGAAGTTATCAGAGGTATTGCATGTGGCGGCCGCCTCGCAGCATCCGGATGCTTGTGTTCTACCTGATGTCTACCATCTTTATAAGGGTGGATCGAACTTCAACGACTTAGGTTTGCTTGCCGGCACCAAGATTCCCGTTTTTCACATGAACGACTATCCAGACATGGCGAGAGATAAGATTTCCGATGCGGATCGTGTCTATCCTGGCGACGGCATCGCTCCGATTGGAGAGATTCTCAAGACGGTCATGGCAAGTGGATTCAACGGCGTGCTATCCCTGGAGCTCTTCAACCGCGAGTACTGGAAGCTCGATCCGCTCGAGAATGCAACCGTGGGTCTGAGAAAAATGAAGAGTGTGATACCTGCGTAATTCGAGACCGATACAAAACCCGTTTTAAACCGAGCCATTGAGCGAAGGCCTAGGAGAATTTTCCGATGAGCAATAACCCCAGCGAGACCAATCCGTACGATTCCTCGGAGCTATCCGACCAACTCGCAGGTCACTCAACCGACGAAGTTCCCGGCTATGTCGCACCTCCTGAGGGGGATTTCCTGGGACATCCAAGTTCGCTATGGATGCTCTTTTCGACCGAATTCTGGGAACGCTTTTGTTATTATGGGATGCGGGCCATGTTGGCCGTCTACGTTGCGGACACATTTTTCGGGAGTATGGCTAAAGACCTCGCTGAGAAGCAAGCAAGTTTAACCTACGGAGGTTTCACTTCGTTGGTCTACGCCACGGGAATTTTCGGTGGACTAATCGCAGATCGATTTTTGGGATATCAGCGTTCGATACTCCTAGGAGGTCTGCTGATGGCCGTCGGAATGTTTCTGCTTCTCTTTAAGGATCTCAATATTTTCCTCGTAGGCCTATCGATCATGGTGGCGGGCAATGGATTGTTCAAGCCGAATATTTCCTCGATGGTCGGAAAGCTCTATTCTCCGCAAGATCCTAGACGCGATTCTGGGTTTACGATTTTTTATATGGGGATCAACGCAGGCGCGTTTTTTGCACCAATTATCTGTGCATCGATGATCGGTGTTTGGTACGGTAGGCAATATGGTTTTCTTGCGGCAGGTATCGGGATGATTCTTGGGATTATTATCTTCCAGTTCAACAAGGGGATGCTCGGGGCCGTCGGTCTTCCCCCCAAGGGACGTGAAGGTCTCGGACCGATTATGATCGTTCTTGCTGGTGCATTGGCGATTGTTCCGATCATTTTTCTTTTGCTCAGCCAGAGCGCTCTTCTTGGCTACGTACTGATGGCGATGATGGTCGGATTGATTGTCTATTTCATCGTAAGCGGCATCCAAAGCGGCGAGAAAGTACAGCTTCAACGCTACATCGCCATGTTGGTTCTCTTCGTGGCAAATATTCTGTTTTGGGCATTGTTTGAACAAGCAGGGTCCTCACTGAATTTCTTCGCTAGAGACTTCGTTCAGTCCCCTTTTGACTTTTCGCTCTTCCAGAGTTTCAATGCATTCTTCATTATCGCTCTTGCCCCTTTATTTGCGATGCTCTGGCCTTGGCTCGACAAGAAGGGTATGAATCCGTCAATTCCAGCAAAATTCGCGATCGCACTGTTCTGTGTCGGCCTGGGGTTCTATGTGCTGGTATGGTCAATCAAGGGGACCGCTCCGAACGCTAAGGTCGCTTGGACAATCCTCGGAGTTACGTACTTGATCCATACCGTCGCCGAGCTTTGCCTCTCACCGATCGGTCTTTCCATGGTCACTAAATTGGCCAAACCGAGCGATGTCGGTATGGCGATGGGAGGATGGTTTCTCTCTACGGCCATGGCGAACTACTTCGCCGGTTTGATCGCTGCGTTAGCATCCCAAGGCGGTGGGGGCCATGGCGAGAATGAAATTCGCAACATGGATCAGTATGCAACCGTGTTCACACAACTCTGGTGGCTCGGTGCAGGCTTTGGCTTACTCTATCTTGTTATCTCGCCATTCGTCAATAAGTTGATGCATGGTGTGAAGTAACTCCTAGCTGGTAGAGCGTGTCGTTTTGTTTCGAGATTAGTCGGTAGGGTTAGAAAAGAATAAGGCCTAGTCGAATGCAAGAGAACCAGTCCGACTTCAAACCCTACATCGCCGATGAATCGAATGTTCCGGAGTTAACGTGGTTTCCTGTCCTCATCGGAGCGCTGCTTGGTGTCATCTTCGGAGCCTCTTCGATTTATCTGGTACTCAAAGTCGGTCTGACAGTATCGGCCTCCATTCCGGTGGCCGTCTTGTCGATCACACTTTTTCGAGCGATCAGCCAAATCACAGGTATTCGAAAAACCACCATTCTGGAAAACAACATTGTCCAGACCACCGGTTCGGCTGGTGAATCGCTGGCCTTTGGGGTTGGACTGATCATGCCAGCCCTGCTGTTGCTCGGCTTTGATATCGATGTGGTGCGGGTTATGACCATCAGCATCTTTGGCGGTTTGCTCGGGATCCTTCTGATGATCCCGCTTCGACAAGCGTTCATCGTCAAACAGCATGGAAAACTGACGTTTCCAGAAGGTAGGGCATGCGCCGAGGTCCTCTTGGCAGGAGAAAAGGGGGGGGCCACCGCATCGATGGTTTTCGCCGGGTTCGGACTTGGCTTCCTCTACCAGTTTGCCATGCAGGCGCTTAAATTCTGGAGGGAAGAGGCGTCCATGCCTCTATTCTCAACGGTCGCTGGGAAAACTGTAGGACTCAAAGGTGCCTTGCTTTCGATCGAAGTGGCGCCGAGTTTGCTCGGAGTCGGTTACATCATCGGCCCAAAAATTGCGAGCATTATGGTTGCAGGTGGCGTTCTGGCCTACTTGGTCATCGCTCCAATGATCGTGACGTTTGGCGAGGGATTGACCACGATGGTCGAACCCGGAACGAAGCTGATTCGAGACATGTCACCTAGTGAATTGAGGTCCTCCTACATTCTCTACATCGGAGCAGGGGCCGTCGCGGCCGGTGGAATCCTGAGTATGATCAAGGCCATGCCAGTGATTCTTGGAGCCGTATTGACCAGCTTTCGGGACCTAGTCTCAAGCCGATCCGGCCAAGGAGCCCGTAAGCTCCGAACCGATACGGACTTGCCCATTCCCTTAGTGCTCACTGCAAGTCTTGTTCTTGTGGCAGCCTTGATGGCCGTGCCGCAACTCGGATTGGGTTTCGGGTTTACGGGTTTAGTGGCAGCAATCATGATTGTCGTCTTCGGTTTCTTGTTCGTGACCGTTGCCTCGCGTCTTACCGGCGAGATCGGCTCATCGTCGAATCCGATCTCTGGAATGACTGTCGCTACGTTGCTCCTGACCTGTCTGATCTTGTTGGCGCTCGACGGCTTTGGTTGGCTCAGCATCAACAAAGAAATCAAGCTTACGGCTCTGACGATCGCCGGCGTCGTCTGCATCGCCTCCTCCAATGGTGGAAGTACTGCTCAGGCTCTAAAGACCGGACATTTGATCGGCGCGACCCCTAGGTCCCAACAGATCGCTATCCTTATCGGTGCACTGACCAGCGCACTTGTCGTGGGTCTTGTACTTTTAGCCCTGAACGAAGCCAACACGACCTACAGCAAGAATGCCGTCAAGCCTTACCAGGATATCAAGCTCGATGTCACAGGTTTACCAAAAGACAATGTGCATTCGGGGAATTATTCGAACGACAAAAACCAGTACTATGTCTTGAATCTCGGCAGAGCCGAGACCGACAAACCCGTGCCGCCAGGCAGATATTTGCTCGATGAGCAAGGAACCCCGGTGTACCTTGTCGACCCTGCGATCAACGGCAGTTTGAAGCAGGATGACGAAGGTCGAGATGTTTCAAAAAGCAAGTTCGATGCGCCCAAAACGGTTTTGATGCAATTGATTATTGACGGCATTCTCGATCGGAGACTCCCGTGGGGTCTGGTCTTGATCGGTGTCGTGATCGCCGTGACGCTTGAGCTCAGTGGTGTGGCCAGTTTACCGTTTGCCGTGGGGGTCTACCTGCCGCTTTCAGCTTCGACGCCAATCTTCGTCGGCGGGATCATCCGCTGGTTGGTCGATTCGTACCATCGCGTACCGAAAGATAAGGAGGACGATTCGAGTCCTGCGGTATTGCTGAGTTCCGGCTACATCGCAGGCGGAGCGATCGCGGCAGTTTTGATTTCCTTTTTGAACTTTAGAAAGGAATGGTTGGAAGCGTTGGACCTTTCGGCTTGGCTAGGATGGGAGCAGCAGGGCAAGTTGTTAGCAGAACAAGGGGTGGTATATCGTTCGTTCCTCTATTCGAATGGCCCGGCCTTGTTTGCTTTTGGAGCGTTGGCGGTTGTCCTCCTTGTCGTAGGACTTCTTCGCAAGAAAAGTGCAATCGAGTAACCCAAGTGTTGAGCTCGCGTCTTTGGAACCAGTTGCATACATTCTGGTGCTACCTGTGGCCCTCACCCTACACCCTTTTGGGGCTTCTTGTGTACTTGATTCCTATCCGAGGCAGTCGAAGTCTGATAGTGCATCGCGGCACCATAGGAGTTTTTGGGCCAGCCGTCGAACGCCTTCTTGTCAGGGCTCCCGTGCTGGGCGGTGCTGCTGCGATGACCTTTGGACATGCGATATTGGCACGGGACAAAGATACGTTCATCGAGACGTGGAACCATGAACGGGTCCATGTGGATCAATACCAACGATGGGGATTGCTATTTGTACCGATGTATCTTGGAGTTGGTTTACTGCTCAAGCTACAGCGGAAGGATCCCTATTGGGACAATCCATTCGAAATCGAGGCTCGGCGTCTAGGAGATGGACTCGATTGCTGAATCCATGGCCCACCTAAGCTGCCACAACGGATGCTGAGTCCTTGGCAATGCCCTAGAGAATCCTGCACCAGTATGCTTTAAGGTAACCGGTTTCCGGACAGTGAGTTGCGACTGGATGGTCCATCGCGGCCGATCGGGTTTCAAATATTTGAACCACCCTGCCCCGCGTTTTAGTTCCGTCGGAATTCGTCCCAGTAGCTCTTGCGGCACTTTGGACCACTTGCATGAACGAGGGACCATCGAGCAGACCAGCACAGCAGCAGGTCAATAGGATACCACCAGGTTTGACCAGTTGGATTGCAAGACGGTTCAAGTCGATATGCTTGCGGGTCCCCTCTTCAAGTTCGGTTCTGGATCGTATGAGTTTCGGAGGATCGAGGACGACAATGTCGAATTGCTTATTATTTCTTGCCATATCTCGCATGTAGGCGAACGCATCGGCATGGACATATCGTACTCGAACATCGTTGATATCCGCATTTTTCTTGGCCATGACCAAGGCTTCTTCGTCCAGGTCGACTCCGACAACCTCGGAGGCTTGGCCGGATTTCGCGGCTGCGACGGAAAAGCCCCCAGAATAGCAACAAACATCGAGCACGCTTTTTCCAGCGGCGTGACTTGCGAGAATCGCGCGGTTCTCTCGTTGGTCGCAAAAAAATCCGGTTTTGTGTCCCGTACCGAAATGGATTCTGTACTTAACTTGATTCTCTTCGATCGTCACGTATGCAGGAAAATTTTCTGACTTCGAGTCCTGCCAGATTCCTCCTTCTTGGCTTGTGAACTGAGGAGAGGGTCGAACTAATGAATGCTTGGTACCGAGCAAAGGATGCAGGCGATCGAGAATCTCTGTGGCGCGTTGTGCCATGCCAAAACTGAAAACCTCGGCGCTGAGGCAATCCCCATAACGATCGACGACCAGCCCAGGGAATCCATCCGATTCACCATGCAGGACTCGATAAGCATTGGTGGTTTTAGGGATCTGTAAAGTATGGTGTCTAAGGTGGACTGCTTGGCTCAGAAGCGTATCCCAATCGGCCAGAGTCGGAAGCTGAGTTTGCCAAAAGTAGAGACGAACGGCCACCTCGGATCTAGGGTTGTAGATCCCGTACCCGAAGAGTACTGGCTCATGTTTGTTATGATTCTCGTTAGGGTCCATGTCCGTTGCGTAGACGGCAACCCAATCTCCAGGTTGGGGATTACCCTCGGCCCTTTCAATTCTCTTTCTAAAAATATTCGGGTGCCGGCTTGGACGTGGCATGTACACTCTGGCTATGGGCTCCGAAGGATTGGGTACAAGAGCATTGATCGTATTTCGCATTGGGGGTTTCGGTTCGTCCGACGTAGAGGTTATCTTCGAAAGCTGTGTAGGTCTGAAAGAAGAGCTTCAATCTGACTGGAGTGGAGGTCGACGTTTCGAGAGGTATCGAGCAAGAGTGAAGCTATTTGACGTAGAAGTAGTTGGACTTCAGGCACGCGATTGGCAATCTCGTTTTGTTGCCACCGGTCTTCAGGAAAGCAGTAAACCTCCCCTAGACGCTCGTCGGAAAGCGAGATCTGGCCCTCTGGATTTCCAGAGGTATCGAACCTCGCACTCCATCGCTCGGTACATAACGCGATTTCGTCGACTCCGGTTGCCCAAGCCAATTGGCCCAGAGCGCTCGGCTCATCCAAAACAAAACTACCGCCATTTTGGGTGATCTTTTCGATCCAGCGCCCAAGATGACTCGGTTGGTGAAGTTGGCTAACTCGAACCCCAAGGTCCATTTCCTGCGCAGGTCGAGAGATCCAGGGTGTATGGAGACGCTCGGAATATGCGTCAGCGATGGGGGAATTCCTGTCGGCGAAACCCTTCGATCGATCGCTAAGTCCAACGCGACGATGTTCACCGAGTGGAAACCCAAGTATTCCGGCCATGGAGATCCAGCAACTTTCGGAGATACCGAACTCTTCGAGAGTCTGGAGGATCAGCCCCAAACCTTGATCGATGCAGATCGACTGCGCACCTGCACCGCATGCGTATCCAAAAAGCAAATCCGGGTCGAAATCGGTCGAGAGGATAAGCTCTGGAGGGACTTGATCCAAGGGCGGATCTGGATCCTGACTGTCGCACATGAGCTTTCGGAACTCATAGGGTGCATCCCAGGTCCCGTTCAATCCTTTGGAGTGAATCCAGAGAAACGGTGTTTTATGGCGTTGTTCAAGCCAACACTCCAGAGATTCCGTAAGGAGTTGTTCAAAGGACTCTTGTTGCAAGGAAGAAGTGACCTCGAGTCGGTCTAGATCCTCACGTTGACGGATCATTCTGATCGCTGGAAGGCTATCGCTAGCGACAAGCCATCCGTCGGGCTGAAGACTTTGGAGGATCGCTTCTAGATTCGGTTCCAGATGGATCGAGTGCATCCAGAATTGGTCGAAGACAATACCGTGTGCCGCAAGTCGGTCCACATTAGGTGTTGGAAGAAGCGCGTTTCCATAGCAACCGGCAAGATTCACTCCCCAGCCTTCGATCGTGATCAGTATACCGCAAGGGTCGCCTGTGCTATTTGTTGTCAAAGGAAAACCATTTCACTAAGCCGGTTTCGGTCCATTTGAAGACGGCTTGAGCATGCGGATCAACGATAGCGGGTTGATCATCGACGAGAAACAGGCCGACAGGATTTTGCAACGGCTCACCGGAGACGATGAGCTTTGGTTCTTCTCCAAGCTTCCAAGACCAGATCCCTTTTTTGTAGCCATCGCTGACCCAGATCTGATCCTTAGAGTTTACGACAACTTGGTGTGGGAATTCGAATACTCGCTTGGACACGATTGGCTCGATTTGGCCGTCTTTTGAGATCCTCAAGAGTTGTTGCTCGTCCTGCGAAATCACCCAAATCCGGTCGGCATGATCGACGAAAACTCCGCGCGGGTTGACCTTGGCAAAGATCTCTGGCTTCGAACCAATGGCTGTTTGCTTCCACAAAACACGTCGCTCAAGATCCGCGATCAGAAGCGATCCATCGCTGAGGAATGCCAAATCGACGGGAATGCCGATCGTACCATCCAGAGTTCCTGTCCATTTTCCATCGGCGTCTTTGCGGTAGACCTCGCGTGTAGCCGGATCCCCTAGAGCGATCTGACCCGCCGGCGAGATCGCTAGGCAGCGGACGGCGTTGAGCGGTTGACGGAACTTATTGCTCCCCTGCACTTCGAGCTTTAGCTCGTTGTTTTGGTAGGTCCAAACCCCCGGCTTATTGCGATCCACGATCCATGCAGTGCCGGAATTGTCGACGACAGCATCCAATGGGTAAATTTTGGATGCTGCACGGGTGGCACCCGTGGGTGCAGAGGAAGGGGTCTGAGCATGGACCACCGCGTCGAGACCAAGAAGGAAACCCAAAGCGAAAAAGAGGAGTGTTCGGTACATGGTCCGGGATTGGCGATGCAACTAGGATTTCACGGCGGGGTAACCATTCATCGTCGCGGTGGATGCACCGATGAGGACCGCTCCGTAGAAGAAGCGGAACGGGAATTGTACCGTAGAAAAGCGAAATGGACCGATAGTAAAATCAGCCGTAATGGGATAAAAAACCCATTGCGATACGATAAGAGATGTCGCCACTACAACCATTCCGAGTCACCAGAATGACTCAACGGAGCGATTGATGGTTTACAAGCTTTAAGGAACGACAGGCGATACGATGACTTGGGATTTATCGTCATCGTCATTGGCAACAGCTAATCCGACGGCAGTCAGACCGCCAATGAGAGCTAGTGGGAGGAGACCTCCGCCGAATCCGCCACCGATTCCTCCTCCGCCACCACCACCTCCACCTCCGTTGCCTCCTGCGACTCCGCAGCAACCGGACATCGGCAGCGGGCAGCAAGTTTCTTCGAAGGGGATCTCCGCTTGGGCAACCATCGAGGCACCAAGGCAATCGCACGAGGCCAGTTCGACGTTCAAAGCTGGAACTGCATCCTGCTGGACCGAGGCATGAACGAACTTACGTCCGTCTTGAGCAATCGAAGTGCTAGATCCATTATCGTCGACGCCTTTGCCCACCGCGACAAAACCAAGGGCAGCGATACCCGCAGGACCCGAAGCAACAAAACCGTAGTTCCCTGGCGGGATGTTATCGAAGCGGTAGTTTCCATCCCGGTCTGCACGAGTCTTTGCAACTTCATTACCTGCGTGGGTTAGGTAAATCTGAGTTCCGCTCAGGTCTCTTCCTCCACCTGGCACAGATACACGTCCGCGAACACCGCCGTTTTCGTCGATCGCGATGCGTCCACTGTTCCAAAACTTTCTGCCCTCACCGACTGGATCTTTATCGAGTTGCTCAACGCCAGTGTTCCGTGGAATCGATCCGCTACGGATGAGCGACACAATGCGATCGGTCGCAGGCGTTAGGGATCGTACTTGAATTCCGCTCGGCAGATGCTTTCCTGCCGTGGGATCAAGGATCGTCAGAGACATCACCGCCAGAGTGCTTGGGTTCTGAGCAACGAGGGCATAAACACCCGGCTTGATATCCGAGAAGCGAAAGGAGCCGTCTTCGGCCGTGGTGATCCAAGCGACCCTTTGGCCATTCTGTACCAAGGCTAATTCGATTCCGCTTTGTTTGATTTGGTTTTCACCTGCCGGAGTGCCAAGGGTCCCCCAGAAAGATCCGTCCGAGGCCAAGTGAATCCACTGGTGATGGTTCAACCCATCTGCATATAGGTCGGAATTTGCCTTCCCGAGGGACGCTTGTGCCGCAGGCAACGCGATCGCCTCTGGTACAGTCGCTACTGGGTCTTGTGCAAAACTCCAGGCCCCTTGGGTCGTGAATGCGAGAGCAAGCGAGGCAGTCAGGTGCAAACGAAAGTTGGTTTTGGACATAGCAGCGTCTAAAGTAAATCGAGGCAGGAAAAGGTCCGTCTGGTGAATAGTCTATTCCCCCGAAACATGCATACAAGGGAAATCGGAGCAAGTTGGGTCATGAATTTGGTAAATCGGGGAGGATATTCGGTCGGATCATGAATGGAATTCCAATTTTAGCGATACCAAGCGAGCTATACAAAGAAAACTAATAGATGGTAGCGGATTCTGTCTTTTTCAAAAACCTGGGCCTTTGAGCTATAATCGCTTGTGTGCCCGAGCAGGTGGAGTCACAGAGTCTGTCCGAGCCCTTTGTAAGCCCTAATATTTTTCCACGAAGTTACCTTTCACCCTGACTTTTTTCCGAATTTTATTTCTATCGAAGGTCTAAGAATGCGAAAACGGCCCCGGATCAGTGCCTTCCCTAAATGCTTCCTCGAAGAGATTTCCCAAAAACGGACGATGAGCGTTTTTGATTGGATCCAGATGGCCAAGGATTTACCCGCCGAGGGTCTGGAAATGTACGAGGGTTTCCTATGGGAGTTGACCGATTCGTTTCTCGGGAGGTTGTCCGATGAGCTTTCCCGGTGCAATTTCGAGATGCCGATGCTTTGCTGTTCGCCTGATTTCACCCATCCGGAGAGGTCCAAGCGGCTCGCAGCGATCGAATACCAGAAGAAAATGATAGAAGTCGCCTTCAAACTCGGGGGGGCTGGCACGGTTTGTAGGATCCTCAGTGGACAACGGTGGCCGGAGGTGGATCTTCAGCGGGGGCTAGATTACGCTTCGGAGGGAATTTTGGAATGTATCCCGGCGGCGCAGTCGCTCGGAGTGGTGTTGGGAATTGAGAACCACTACAAGGACGGATTTTGGCTCTATCCCGAGTTCGCTCAGAAGAAAGACGTCTTTTTAGCGTTACTGGATCGGATACCCGAATCCCCAAGTTTCGGGGTCCAATACGACCCGAGCAATGCGGTAGTGGCGGGCGATGATCCACTGGAGTTGCTCGATGCTGTCTTGCCCAGGGTCGTTAGCATGCACGCAAGCGACCGGTATCTTGCACCCGGAGCGAGTCTCGACGATCTGAAAGACGCCGAGGGGAGTGCCGGTTATTCAAAACTGCTGCTCCACGGGGTAACGGGTAAGGGACTAAACAATTACCCGGAGATTTTTCGTAGGCTTTCTGAAAGCGGATACTCCGGTTGGATAAGTATCGAGGATGGGATGAACGGCATGGAAGAAATGCGAGAATCACTTTTGTTTCTCCACAAAATGGTGGAGACTTTCTATCCTACCAGCGAATGAACGCCCGCTGAATTAGCTATACCAATCCAGACAGTCTGTCTCACCACCACCGGAAAAAACCCTGCAACCCTCCCGTTCGCCCGACTCCGCCTAAAACTCCTAAATTCCGACTTGCAAGCGGGAGGTTTTTCTTGCTCGAAGCTTCGATCGTCCTAACATAGAGGCGTTCTGATTGCTGTTTCGAAATACGACACTCCAAGCCGATTAATAGGACTTTGCCAACATGAATACGATCAAATTCGTGGCGGTATTGGGTATTTTGATCGCTTCAACTTTGTTGGTTCCAAGGGCCAGCGCTGGCATCGCGACCAGCACGGTGGACCAGAATGGAACCAAGATTGGATTCAATTCCAACAACGGATCCGCCTCGAAAATTGGCACGTTTGACTTCAACTTCCCCGGCGGGGTCGCTTCGTTAGATTTTCTGGAAGCTCGCATCCGTCTTTCCGTGCAACTTCCGCCCGAAGCCATCGGCGATCTGGCTCCCCAGATCGTATTCGCGAAGTTGGGACAGACCAATCTAGACCAAGCCTTGATTACAGGTGATGCAACCCGAACAGATATTAGGATTTCTTACAATCTTTTTCCATCCGGACTTGGTATCGTCGAGAAGCAAACCGACTTTGTCAAACTAACCAGAGTTCAAAGCTTGGCTTTGTCAGCGATCCTTGCGAGCGATCCGAGTAATCGTCTGGACGCCTGGTTGGTAAGCGATACGTTAACCGCCATCACGGTACCGGCGTTGAGTGAATTCCTCGACTTGTCCGGCCCGTTTCCCATAGCAATCGTCACCCGGTACGATTCCACATTAGACCTTAGGTATGTTCCGGAGCCTTCTACAAGCATCGCCTTCACAGGATTGAGCGTCTGGATCCTGCGCGGTGCCAGATCATGGAAGCGGGATAGGAACCTTAAATCTTCGAAAATCAAAGGCTAGTTTCTATGTTTCGCTCAAACCTTTCAGTTTCGACGTCGGTTGGTGCCCTGTTGCTGTTCCTTTCGTCCTGGAGCATCGCGACTGCGGACATCATCAAGGAGTTCACTCAGCAATCGGGAGTCGCGGAGGATTTTGGCCTGCGAAGAGCGGTTTACCTCGGTCGCCTATTCAATGGTGTCGATGGAGGTCCGTTCCGCCGGATGGACTCGATGTATGCAATTGTCACACTCGCCCAAGCGAACAACGTGCAGTTATTCGCAGGTGACGGGAACTCGAATTTCGATTCTGCGTTCAGCCAGGGAAAGATGATCGATACGGGGATAAGAGTTAGCAATTCGAACCAAACAGACACGCAGGTAGTGTTTGTCCCAGGAAATCCTTCGAATACCCCTCCGTTTAAAATCGGCGTCCCAGCGGGTGTTGCGATCCACGACTCGCTTGCCGCCAACAATCGTCTTGATTTTTGGCTTGTTGGAATCACCAACTCCGGCTTCACCGTCCCTTCCAATGTGTCAGGGAATGTCGCGAACTTCTTTATCCAATTCGATCGCTCGACTGCGGTTCCAGAACCAGCATCGATCCTGTTGGCTGGTTCGGGTTTGGTCGCTCTGTTGGCTAAAAGACGCTTAAGGCGATCGAATTAGATCGCCTTACTTGCTGGGCTTAGATTTTAGGTTCGCCAGTGTCAAGAGAGCGTAACCGGTAACAAGGTTAGGATCCCCCTCCATCCATCGAGGTTCTGGGTTGGTCCAGGAACCGTCAACCTTCTGTGTTTTCTGCAATTGCTCAAGGATATCCGACCTCCAAGAGCGTGCACCGGAGTCGGACTCAAAGGTCTCTGCCCCGACCATAGCAAGCGCTTTGGACATCGTCTGTAGGTAGTAAAATAGCCCAGCAGGGCCCATCCCCGGGTTGTTCGTGACGCTGTAGTTTTTCTTGAGGAACTTTGTAGCGGCTTTCACCCGAAAGTCTTCAGGACCTACACCTGCATAAAGCATGCTTTTGAGGCCAGCGTAGGTCATCGAGGCGTAGGATCGCAGTCCTCCGGTGGCCTCGTCCTTACCTGCCATAGAATCGCCACCTGCAGCAGGCGTGTAGTAGAACCCACCATCGTTGAGCTTCGATGCAAAAGGGGTGTCGTTGGCCGGCGATTCCAAGTTTTGACAACGATTGACAAATGCCAATGCTCTTTG
>JAJTEK010000013.1:46588-100128 GCA_021299695.1 Pirellula sp.
CCGGGTCCGACTCTTCGACTCCCGTCGACCGAAGCGCTTCGATGAAAAAAGAGGTATTCGAAAGATCGGGCCTGGATTTGCTTCCATACCCTGCACCTCCGAACGCCGGATCCTTTGGGCTAAGCCCCTCACCCTCATCCCATTGTTCGCCCTTTACAAATCGCTGAGCGGCTTGCAGAACCCCATCATATTCGCCTTGTTCGTTGGCTTTGGAAAGCGCCATAATCGCGAGGCACGTTTCGTAATTCGCGTGCCTGGAACCCTCGGCATACAAGCCACCGTCGGCCCGTTTGGTCTTCAATAGGTACACGATTGCTTTGTCGACCATCGCATCGTTCTTGGGAACTCCGATGGACAATAAAGCAGCTGCCACAAGTCCAGTAACACCGGGGCCGGCTTGGGAACTAAACGAACCGTCTGCCCCCTGACTCTGCCTTAGAAAAGCCACCCCTGCGCGCTCTATTCGAGTCTGGGCTTCCGCGTCGAGGGCAGTGACCAACCGGGTGTTGGTCTCCTGGGCAAAAGAAAACCCAGCATGCTGCGAGACGACCAGACCGGACAGAAGAGTCATTACCAGCAATTTCTTTTTCATCGTTCACCTAGAATAGATCGTTGCCATAGGATCGTTGCCCGACGAGAATCGCCAGAAGCCGCAAGTCAAGTATAGGATCAATCAGGTTTTTCTACATGGGATAGAAAGCGGATTGTCCAGTGCGATAACAACTTTTAACCCATCGGTACCCATTCCTGGCAAGCCAACCGAGACCAACTGCGATGCTCTTGTCGGAAATTGCGAGAAAACAGATTGAGGAGTTCGCCAAGGACCACGGTTTCCACTCGGTAGGTTTCGTTCCTTCTGAGAATGCAGAAACATTCCCAGAGTTTTGCGACTGGCTCGAACGCGGTTACGCAGCATCGATGGGTTACCTCGAAAAACGCAAAGAAGCGTACCGAAACCCCACCGGTGTGCTTCCCGACTGCCGAACCGCCGTGCTACTGACACTTCCCTACCAAGGCCATCCTGGGACAAAATCAGTGACCAAGCAGGGTAAGAAAAGAACCCTACCCGGGCCGACCGAAGCGACATTTGGGTCCTATGCAGCGGCCCCTGAGGATTATCACATCTGGATTCGCAGAAAGCTCAAACCTTTGGTTCGGGAGCTTCAGGCCATGTTTCCAAACTGCCTGACACGCGCCGTGGTCGACACCGCCCCGCTGCTAGAGCGGCATTACGCGAATCGAGCAGGGCTCGGCTGGATTGGAAAAAACACGATGCTTTTGAATCGACAGATCGGAAGTTATTTTTTCCTTTGTGCGATCCTTACCCAAGCCGATATTGCAGGTAAGCAAGCCCCGCCAGCAAAGGACCATTGCGGAACGTGCAGGGCATGTCTCGACGCATGTCCGACCGGTGCGTTCGCCTCGCCTTATGTGCTCGACGCGAATCGATGCATCAGCTACTGGACCATCGAACATCGAGGTCCAATCCCTCAAGCCGTGCGTCCCTCTATGGGGCCTTGGATTTTCGGGTGCGACGTATGCCAGATGGTTTGCCCCTGGAATCAACATGCCAAAGTGTCGATTCCCGAGGAAAACAGGCCATTCGAGGTAGCACAAAAAGCCGATTGCTCCCACTGGCTGAGCCTCGATCAAGAAAGCTTCGACAGGCTTTATCGAAAAACTCCCTTTTGGAGAACTGGCCTTCTGAGCATGCAACGCAACGCACTGATCGTCGCTGGGAACCTTAGAGAGCCCTCAGCGTTTCCCTGGATCCAACAGTTCACCAACCATCCAAACCAGGATCTTGTGGAGCTGGCGCTCTGGGCGCTCGAAGAGTACCGCTCAGGCACAAATCAAGACAAGTAGACGTTCGATCCAGAGCCCCCGAGGGCTACGCATTCGATTGCTTTCTCAAGAGCCCAAATCCGAAGATCCCTGAACTGTGTCCGTCGGAGAATCGAACATTATAGGCGTAATTTCCCACAGGATGCATCGAGTCGATCCGCAATGGCTGAGCTTCCTGCAGGGGGATCACCTGGAGCAACCCACCATTGCGATCAGCCTTGCGGTCCTCAACCCCTTTCTTCTTTTCTTTGCAAGTCGCACAAGGACAGGCTGCCCGAAGTTCGCCAGGGGTCCATTCGCAAGCCGACGAATCGCTCCATTGGATCTTGATACCACCCCGCTCCGTACGCTCGATTGAACATGGAATGACGTCCATCGGTCCTGCCCTACTATTCCGCATGAGGTAACTTGCGTCTAAAATCACATCTCAATTTAGGGTCGAGTCAAGTACGACGCAATCCACACCGCCGATTCAAGATGGTAGGCAGATGAGCTTTCCCTTCCGACGAATATTCATTGCGGGCCACCAAGGAATGGTGGGCGCATCGGTCTGCCGATTGCTGCAAAGCCAACATCCCGAAGTCGAATTGGTTCTCAGACCTCGGAAGGATCTTGATCTGACACAGGCCAATCAAGTCGACGAGTTTTTTCAAGAAACAAAACCCGATGCGGTGATTTTTGCGGCCGCCAAGGTAGGCGGAATCCTCGCGAATGCTTCCTTCCCCGTCGAGTTTCTTTCCGAAAATGTCCGGATGGCCATCAACGCCATCGAATCTGCCCACCGAAGCGGAGTCCAAAGGTTTCTATTTCTAGGTTCGACCTGCATCTATCCAAAGCATGCACCACAACCCCTGTGCGAGCCGAGCCTCCTTTCGAGTCCCCTCGAATCGACCAACGAAGCCTATGCTTTGGCAAAGATCGTCGGTTTGAAGTTGTGCCAGTACTACCGAACGCAGTTCAAAGCGGTATACCACAGCGCCATGCCTACGAATCTCTATGGGCCAGGCGACAACTACCATCCCGAGCACAGCCATGTGATCCCAGGCCTGCTACGACGCATTCACGAGGCAAAAATGCAGAATGCTCCAAGTGTAACACTATGGGGAACGGGAACTCCCCGACGGGAGTTCCTCTACGTGGATGATCTTGCAAGGGCTCTGGTTCACCTTATGGCTCTCGAATCGCCCCCCGATTGGATCAACGTCGGGACCGGACAGGAAATCTCGATCCTGGAACTTGCGAAACTGATCGCCAAAACCGTTGGGTACACCGGAACCTTCGGCCTAGATACCAGCAAGCCCGACGGGACCCCCCTGAAACGCACCGACCCGAGCCTCATTTTTTCAACGGGTTGGAATCCCCAAATCGAACTAGCCGACGGATTGGTTCGCACCTATCAAGATTTTCTAATTCGTATCGAACGGGGCAACCTACGTAGCAAATAACCTCCAATCCCGTTATTCTATCGGCCAGTCTGGAAATCAGACGGTTAGCCGTTTTTATAGAGAGAATTCAAGGAAAGAACGACGCAATGGGCAAATCCGCATTGATTACCGGGATCACCGGACAAGATGGCTCCTACTTGGCTGAGCTGCTGCTCGAGAAAGGCTACCTCGTGCATGGACTCGTGCGACGCAGTTCGAGCTTTAGCACCGGACGTATCGACCACCTCTACAAAGATATCCACGAGAATCCCGGCCTGCTGCTCCATTACGGAGATCTGACCGATGGACAAGCCCTTACCAACTTGGTCCTGAACCTCGAACCCGATGAAATCTACAATCTCGGTGCCCAAAGCCATGTTCGTGTTTCGTTCGACCAGCCCGTCTACACGTTGATGACCGACGGAGTGGGGGCTTTGAATGTTCTCGAAGCAGCGAGAATTCTCAACCAAAAAAAGCAGGTCCGAGTTTACCAAGCGAGCTCCTCGGAGATGTATGGAGCGGTCCTGGAAACCCCTCAAAAAGAATCCACCCCATTCAACCCCCAAAGCCCTTACGCCTGTGCTAAAGTCTACGCGTTCTTCCAAACCGTGAATTATCGCCGGAGCTATAACCTGTTTGCCTGCAACGGTATCTTGTTCAACCATGAGTCCCCGCGACGCGGGGAAACCTTCGTGACTCGGAAAATCACCCGCGCCGCGACACGGATCAAATTAGGGCTTCAGAAAAAACTATTTCTAGGCAACCTCGATGCAAAACGAGACTGGGGCTACGCCAAAGATTATGTCGAGGCGATGTGGCTTATGCTCCAGCATCATCAACCTGATGATTTCGTTATCGCCACTGGGAATACTTACTCAATCCGTGAATTCCTACAGATGGTCTTTTCAAAACTCGACCTCGACTGGCAGAAATTCGTCGAGATCGACCCTCGCTATTTCCGACCAGCGGAAGTGGAACTCCTGCTCGGTGACCCCTCGAAAGCCAAGAATTCCCTCGGTTGGACCTCCAAAACATCCCTTGACGAACTCGCGTCGATCATGGTCGAACATGACCTTGAATTGGCTAAACGCGAACAACACAATCAGACGTTCCAACAGTAGTTCTGCATCGATCCCCGGATCTCAACTATGCGTGCAGTCATCACGGGAATCACCGGCCAAGATGGATCGTACTTGACCGATTTGCTTTTAGCCAAAGGCTATGAGGTTCACGGGATCGTCCGCAGAAGCAGCACTCTACAACGGCCTAGGCTCGACCAACAGGTCCACGATCAATCGATCTATGGAAAGCGGTTGTTCCTACACTACTCCGACCTTACCGATACCACATCGCTCCGACGTATCCTCAGCAGGATCGTCCCTGATGAATTTTATCACCTCGCTGGCCAATCCCATGTCGGTCTAAGCTTTGAAATCCCCGAGAGCACCTGCGAATTGACCGCCATGGGTACGTTGCGGATCTTGGAAATCCTAAGGGACCTGTCTCCCTCTCCTCGTTTCCTACATGCAAGTAGCCGTGAAATCTTCGGGACCCCTATCTGTTCACCCCAAAACGAAGACACCCCTCTAAATCCAAACTCCCCCTATGGTGCAGCAAAAGCTTTTGCCAACCAATTAGTCAAAATCTACCGAGACTCCTTAGGCCTCTTCGGTTGCAATGCCATTTGCTACAACCACGAGAGTCCCCGCCGAGCAGAAAATTTCGTCACGAGAAAAATCAGTATCGCCGCCGCATCGATCAAACTCGGACTCCAAAAAGAATTGATCCTTGGCAATATCGACTCGTCTCGAGATTGGGGATGCGCTCCTGAATTCGTCGAAGCCATGTGGCTAATGCTTCAGCAGCCAAACCCCAAAGACTATATCCTTGCCACTGGCAAAACCCATAGCGTTCGTGAATTTCTCGAACTTGCATTCCAACATGTAGGACTCGATTGGAAAACCTACTACCGCCACGACCCACGGTTTCAACGCCCAGTTGAACCAGAGAATCTCAGGGGCGACGCAAGCCGTGCCTCAATCGAGCTTGGCTGGAAACCAAAAACATCCTTGGCGCAACTCGCCGCGATGATGGTCGATCATGATTTGTCTCGACTCGAGCAATCAATACTTGAAAAGCAATAGAGCTGTGTTAACGTTTTTTTGGGTCGATCGAACCCTCTAAAACCTGCCATCGCTTCATTCGCTCATGCATCTGCTGTTGATTCTTAGAAGCCTCCTGCATCGCTACGATAAGGGATTGGGCCAGTCCTAGGGTTGACGGTTCATAACGGCAGGCTTGTTCAAGGTGCCAATCTCTTGACGTATCGTCTCCAGAGAGGCCCTTGCAAAACGAAAGACTCAAATGAACCATCGGTAGGTCCAAGCCCTCGACAAGCCATTGCTGAAGCTGCTTTTGAAGTTCCAGTAGCTCCGATTGAGGTCTCAGTAAGCTTCTAACCATGATGTCTTGGACCCTTGGGCCTGCACGACTGGTTCGAAGGAACTTCACCAAACAATACGCTACTTCTCTAAGGTCTCTAGGTTCCTTCAAAGCGGCCTCGGCCCGTCGCTCCATGGATGCAAGATAAGCATCTATCGAATCTTGATCCCGGTGGATCTTGTACCCTTCCAAGTTGACCTGCTCTGCCCTGCCCCACTCGCCGAGCGCTTCATAAAGGGACGCAAGCTGCACGCGGTAGGCTCGATTCCATGGATCGGAACGCAACCCCTCCCCCATTCGTTCAGCACCCGTTCTCAACACCGCCTGACGCTCTTGATCCTTTCCCAATCGCTTCAACAAGGCGGCAAAACCCAGGCTTTGCGAGAAATCGGATTCAAATACCTTGCGGTACTTTGACTCCGCCTCGTCCAGCCGACCATCCCAGTACGCCTTCATCGATTCGAGCAAAGCAATCTGTTCAGGACGAACCCCGCTGGCCCTCTCCAAATGCCAATCCAAATCCTCGAGCAGCTCGATCCGTTGGGATTCCCCGAGGTTTGACTCCTCCAACTTGCCGACACATTGACTGGCTTTCCAAAAATGCGCTATACCCAGTCCAGTTGAATCCCTTGGCGATAAGCCCTCAAGAATCCGCTCGGCGGATCCTGCGTTTCCATTCTGGATTTCTACCAAAGAGTATAGGAACTTGCGGTCCGCGTTTGCATACTCCGTATCTCCAATCCAGCGCATCGCCGCCCGAACTCCTTTCGGTCCATCTTGTTTGCTGTATGCATTTTGAACGCGAGCCAGATAACGGTTAAGAATCCGCTCACGATTGAACGCCACGAGCAAACAACTCGCCATCACGCTCGATGCTAGCACACAGAAAGGGATGCTACAGAGAAACGCTTGCCGACGCTTCCCTCGGTAAAAGAAACCCGCAATCGGATAGCTGATAAGTTTTGCTAGAAACCAGAAGAATTGGCCTAGTTTACGGTTCAACGATCTATAGAGACCAACTGGATGCCCCGAATCCTCAAAGTTCCCGCGATCTAGGAAGCCCGCGAAAAATCGAAGCGTTATTTCCAGAAGATCTGAGATCCACGCGATGATTCGAATAGGGAGATCCGTCAGAAATCTCAACATACAGGAAATACCCTCATCGAATCGAATCACCGATCGCTGCGCCGAAATCCAACTGCTTTTCGATCGCTTCGACCCCTCGAGCATGCAACTCTTTGTGCTCCTTGCGCTGCTTCTCGGTAATTGGACGCACCGACTCGTGCACCAGGGAAACCTGTACGACCGGTCCGGGTAACGTACTATCCCCGACGACCCGAACCCCCTTGGTCACGACATAAGCTTCTTCAACAATCGATCGTTTCAAGGCGAAGCTGAAGCTGCCGTTGTCTTCAGATAGCACAAGGTCGGGCTTCCAACCGTACCATCGCCAAAGCCAATCTGGTCTTGGTAACGCTATCCAAATCCCATCGATACGAAGTTTCATGCTCCCCTCTCGGCTCTGATCTGGTGTCAGATCCCATTCCCAATGTTTCCAATCGGGAGTCTGTCGAAACACAGGGCTGAAGCTTTCCGTTGATTTCGTTGCCGGTCCAATCTTCCAACCTTCAACAGCCGACTCAAGCTTCAAACTCTCGACAGCCGAAATCGCTTCGTATTGCCGAAGGTTCAACCCCTGCGCCCACTGGCCCTTGTAGATTGACCAACCGCCGAGAAAAGCAATACCAACCAACATGGACCAAAGGACCATCCAGGGAACTTTCGAATCAGAAATATCTTTATCATTGGTCAACTCAATTTTTTTTGCGTCGATCGAAGTTTCCGATTCCTTGTCGCTAGATGGTCCAAAGAAGGCGGAGAAAAACTGATCTCCGCTCCACGTGAGCAACGTGACGCTGGCAAAGAGAATCACAGATACGGTTCCGCTGTTATAAGAAACTTTCGTCGATTGCCTATCCTGCATAATCGCCTCGACTGCGATCCAGGCCCCTTGGGACACGATTGCCCAAAACAACAACACGCACAACAGATAAAGGAATCGAGGAAAGCGATAGCCGTTAAAGCATCCATAGGCGATCGCCAACAAAATCATCGGGTAGATAAGCCTAAGGCCCGAGCACGATTCATTCTGTAGAAAATCAGTGCTGACCAACCCAATCACATTCCCTTTTGCAAAGTAGAAAACCTTGTAGATATCCAAAAGACAGCCGGCGAAACTACTAGCTAGCCATTGCGCAAGCGAGTGCACCCAAGGAGCAGTTTTCCATAAAGACAAAGGAACCATACACAGTACAAGCCCCAAATAGAACAAGCGGTTTGTAGAGAATCCCGCGACCAAGGCAATCAATGCGGCAAAGCACAAGCCTGCTGCACGAAAAACCCAAACCGGATCGTTTGATAGAACTCCTAAAAGGCACGTTCCAACAGCTGCCGAGACGAACAGAATCAAGTACCGAGCTCGGATCGGATGCTCATCCGTACTCGATCGTGAAAATGGTGTCACCATTCCCGTCAAAACCATCAATGCGAACGCCAGGAAAAACAAAGCGAGGTCCATCGACAAACCCGCGAAAGCAATCTGCTTTAGCATCAACCCAATAGCGGTGGTTTGCATGGCTACTGCCGCGATTAGCAGTCCGATGGTTATCTTTTTATCCATTTGACCAACCGCCCTTTAGCTCAATCCAATCCAACGTCTCTAATGAAAGACGCGTCGATGTCGACGCGTCACTTAACACAAATCTAAGCCCGCACTATCTAGCGAACTTGGCTCCGGTGATGGCTGTAAATCTAAGTGGACCGATCGCTCGAGACTCGATCTTCTTTACGTACCTTATCCGAATAATCAGAATATTTTTTGTCGTAATAGTTCTTGTAGGAATGCCCATGGTAATAAGCACCACGGTAGTACGTTCCGTATTCATTGTAATAAAGATTCTCGTCCATACCGTTGACGATAACGCCGATCAGATTCCCATTGACCATGTTTAATCGACTCTTGGCCTTGTGTGCCGATAACACCACACCACGGCGAATTCGCAAGACCATAACAATACCATCGACGAGCCCGCAAATCGAGGTCGCATCAGCAACCGGGATCACCGGCGGCGAATCGATCAAAATGAAGTCAAACCGATTTCTAAGCTCCCCGATGAACTCCAAGAACGACTCCGAAGCGACGAGTTCTCCAGGGTTTTTCGGTCTCCCACCCGTGGTGACCAACCAAAGGTTCTTCTGAAAATCACAGGGCCTTAATGCCTCATCGAGGGTGCATTGACCTTCTAAATACTGCATCCCTCCGGGCTCGAACTGCACGCCGAAATTCTGCTGAACACGAGGGCGACGGTAATCCGCATCGACCAAGCATACTCGCTTATTGGTTTGCGCTAGTGAAAGGGCTAGATTTGCAATCGTTGTCGATTTGCCATCCCCAGGAGATGGACTCGTGAACATAAAGACCTTGCCGCCGTTTTGAGCCGCTGTAAAGAGCAGCGATGTTCGAGCCGCTCGGAACGACTCGGATACCGAGGAATTCGGTTGATGTGCTGCCACAAGCATGGGCGAACCAGCAAAACCTGCCGGAACCTTGGATTTTTTAATCCTTGGAATCTTGCAAAGCACGGGTGTGTTGAGGTTTTCCTGAATGTCAATCGGTGTGCGGTATGCAAGATCCGAATGGTCTATGAGGACAGCCAAGCCGCAGCCTAGCAGCCCACCGAGAGCGAGCCCACCGAGAAGAAATTTCCATAGTTTCGGAAAAACTTGGCTCGGGTACGAGGCTTCATCAATGATCTTGACTCTTGTCGATGAGTACGAGTTGGACATGGCCCGCATGGCAGAGAGCCGCTCTAAGATCTGCCCGACGGTATTGCGCCTTTCTTCGATCTGATCTCGCAGCATGTTGACTTCAGTGATTTCACCCGCGATCACCTTGGACTTTTCCGTCAACTCTGCGATATCCTCGGCAATTCGATCCAGATTGTATTTTGACCGTTCTCGTTGATTCGATAGTGAAGCTGCATAGAGTTGGAGTATCTCGCTGTCCCTAGTCCTGACCTCTTTGGATAACGCAACCGCGTACGATTGCAATAGCTCGCTGTCGGCGTTTTGAGTCCGTTTCGCGATTTCAGATCCCTTATTCTCAATATCTTGTTCGCTGGTCAAAAAGCCTCGCAGTGTTTCCAACTCCTGATTCAAGCGATTGCGTGTTGCGACCGCAGCTTGGTATTTCGCTTCTACAAATTCCACCTGAGGATGCTTTGCACCATAGCGGGACATTGCCTCGGCTCGCTCTGAATCCATCGAAACGACCTCGGCATTCGCGGACTCCATCCGCTGTTCGTACCGAGTAAGTCGCAACCTATCCTCCTCCGACATCCCGTTGAGGAAGTCCATCCCCCGGTCTTGCTTGTCCAGGTTGAAGTACTTCCGTCCCTCAATGACCGCGAGCCTCAAAAGATCATCCCTCTGCGTTGCCGGATCCATCGCGGTTCGCAATTGCTCGAGTTGCTGATCCGCGTCGCGAAACTCCAAAAGAATATCGTCTCTCTCTAGCCGTAGTTTCTCGATCTCCGAAACGTAAGGGTTAACCCACCGACCCTTGTCATTCTCTGCTGTCAAATTGAGTTCTTTGAGCAATTGGTAGTAACGATCCTGGTCCACTTTCTGATCATCGACTAAGGAGCGTTGCAATCGCTCGATCAACTCGACGGACTCTTTTCCAGAGATCTCCGAGTCCTTTTCGATCGCTGAGATGTAGGAAGCCACGACTTGATTCAAAATGCCAGGAAGATCCTCTTTGACTTTACCCTCACAGATGATCTCCAATGCATCCGAAGTCAGGTCCTTGCCTACCGGCGATATCGTCAACATTTCACGCAGATCGACAATCGGAGAATCCACTCCACGGAACGTAACCAACTTGTCCAGTTGCCCGTTACGGATTGCCTCGGCAAGCACCATTTGGCCGGAAAGCAACACCCTATGTTTTTCCAAAGAAACCGTCTGAGGGACGACTTCTCCGTTGATCACGCTCGGTGGAGCCTGCACGAAAAGCATCAGTTTCATCACCGACGCATACACCGGTGTGACCTGCGTGTAGAGCAAGCTAGCGACTGCCGCTCCGAGGACCGATAGAAGCACAATCACCGACTTACGACGCCACAATGCACCGTAAAAGTCAATCGTCGGCATCGGAGGCTCGTCAGATACGTTGGACCCGCGACCAGCAGAGCCAGAATCGTCGAACCCGTACTGCAAATTAGGCTTATCCATCATCGACCGCCTTTGACCCTCAGGGAGCGTTTCGACTCCCGATATTTTCCACAGAGACCACTAAGCTAGCTTTCTGTCGTCTGTGGCTTCATCTTAGGAAATCCAGCTCCAGATGTCTACTCGAATCGGCGATTCATCCAAGTTCCCTGCAATGCTTCCGGCTATCGAGACGCACAAAAGCTCCCAATTTCTCCGTGCCTCTCAAAAATACTGGTAAATTTTCCTCAATGGCTTGAGCAATCGCAGAGCCCAAGGCGGCCGCAACCCATTGACCAACCAAGCCCTTGCGTCTTCTCGGTTTGCCTGCATTCGATTCGAAAAAGACGCGTTGCTCAAGCCCCCGACCCGCATACAGACAAGGGTCTGAGGAATGTAACGCATCGTGACTCCGTTGACGAGCATCATCCGTAGGAGCAACTCGTAATCGGCAGCGAAATGGAAGTCATCGCGAAACATTCCGTGCCGAAGATAGCATTCCCTACGGAAGTACACCGTCGGATGAGGTGGCATCCAACCCCATCGATACTTCGACACCTCGTAATCGCCGGAAGTCCATCGACGCACCGTTCGTGTCGGTTCATGGCAATCGACATAGACCAAGTCTCCATAGACCCCCATCGTCGATGGGTCCGTTGAAAACTCTTTGGCTATGTTTGTGACAACATCGCGGTGAGCAAAAAAATCATCTGCATGAAGCAGTCCGACGACATCCCCGCTGGCCATTCGAATCCCTTTGTTCAACGCATCGTAGATCCCTTGGTCCTTCTCCCGAACCTGTCTGTCGATCCGATCGGAATACCTTGAGACAATCTTCTCTGTCCCGTCATTGGACATGCCATCGACAACGATGTATTCGATATCCGGGTGGGTTTGCTCTAGAACCGATTCGAGAGTGTGAGAAATGGTGTCCACACGATTGTAGACCGCAGTGATGATCGATACTTTCATAGACTACCGACCCAATCGATCATCTGTGTTAGCCCCTGACTTGCACTTACACGCGGCGACCACCCCAGCAGTTTATGAGCCTTGGTTATGTCGGCGACGAAGAAATCTTGGTCGCTCTGCCTACGCGGCAATCGTAAATAGCTTAATCCATCGGACCGCCCGAGGAGATGGGAGAGTTGGTCAAAAAGTTCGATCAAACTCAAGCTATTACTCATCCCTCCTCCAATGTTGAATACCTCACCGGCACAAAGGCTTCTTTTCTCATAGGCAGCTTGGTAAAGGGATATCAAATCCTCACTGTGCAGGACATCACGTACCTGCTTTCCCGTCCCTGAGATCGTAAATGGTACCACCTCTGCTCCCCTTCTTTTGCATGAGTCTTGCTCAATTGCCTGCTTGGCAAACCAACCAATCCAACCTTGATCGGCCGTTGCATACTGCCGTCCTCCGTAGATCGAGGAATGCCGAAACACGACCGTATCGAGTCCGAAATTCCTATACCAATCGCGTACGTATTGATCTGCACTCCCCTTGGAACATCCATAAGGAGACGCAAAATCCAAAGGCATCGACTCGTCAATCCCGTTGGGATACTCAGGTAGCAAATACCTCGTCTCATTCTGGCTGTATTCCAGATGTCGCAAGTCCCCATAGACCTTATTCGTCGAACTGAAGGCCACCAACGCCTTGGGTGACCACTTTCGAGCACATTCGAGAACATGAACTGTACCTAAAGCGTTGGTTCTAAAGTCCTCGAGCGGATCGGCTAACGACGTCGTCATCGCTACTTGCCCCGCTAAGTGGCACACATAATCGAAGGGGCCACGTTTCTGAAAAATATCCGCCATCCGATCGATTGAGGCTACATCTAACTCGTGAAATTCAAGCTCCCGTTCTTGTTTGTTGGAATCTTGAAGCCAGCGGAGATTTTCCCTAGCTCCTGTTTTGTGCATCTTATCGATGATCGTCAATCTTGCGCCATCCTGTAGGAATCTGCTAGCGACATTCGACCCAAGAAATCCGCAACCACCAGTAATCAATACGTTCATTGCACCGCTCGTGTTACTCGAACTCTACTCGTTTCAAAAAGCTCATCGGCCACGACAAAATGCTACGATTGTCGTGGTCACATAATCGATCATTTCCTCAGTCAAACCCGGATAAGTCCCCACAAAAAGAGCTTCCTTCATAATCCGATCGGCCCCCGATAAATCGCTGACGACTCGAATTGCTTGAGGACTCTCTTTGCGCAAATTGGCGAACGCAGGCTGCCTCAGTAAATTCCCACCGAAAAGCATCCTATTGCCGATCAACTTGGAATCCAAATGCTTGGCAAGCTCCGTTCGCGTAAAACCCGCTGTAGGCTTCACGCCAATCTTGAACCCAAACCAGGAACATTCCGTTCGACAACCCGATGAGTCCCAGGAGAAACCATTTTCCGCATCCCACTTCGATGCATGGGTTGGTAGCGAGAACTCGAGTACATCCTCAAGCCCTGCCAAACCACATCGGAGCAAATGCCAGTTCCGCTTCCGTGCCTCGATAAATCGCTCAAGCTTCCCGAGTTGCTTGATGCCGATCGCTGCCTGAATATCCAATGGCTTTAGGTTGTAGCCTAAGTGGCTATAGATGTACTTGTGGTCATATCCATCAGGTAACTCTCCTAGCTGCCAACCAAAACGCTTGTTGCATGTATTGTCTTTACCAGATGGACACCAGCAATCTCTGCCCCAATCTCGAAAGCTCTCTACGATTACCTTAAGTCCCGTTTGCTTGACAACATTAACCGCCCCACCTTCCCCCAAAGTCAGGTGATGCGGTGGATAAAAACTCTGTGTCGAGAGGTCCCCCCAAGCTCCGGTGAATTTGGAAAGACTGCCGTCTGCCTGTCCAGACTCCTTCGGATATATTTCTTGCCAGTGCGAATCAGGTGGCATGGTATACTTGCACCCGAGGGCATCGCAATTGTCTTCTACAAGCCAAAGCTGATGGTCGTGGCAGAATTCCAAAGTCGTCCGAAGATCGAAGGGATTGCCCAACGCATGGGCCATCATCACCGCTTTCGTCTTACCCTTGCAATAAGCATCCTGGAGTTGCTCACATTTGGCGTTCCCAGTGATGGGATCGGCATCGATGAAAACCGCAGTCGCTCCGCACTGAAGGATCGGTGCGACCGTCGTGGGAAAACCCGCCGCAACAGTGATCACCTCGTCTCCCGGTAGCAATCGCCGTTGCTTAGGTATTTTTGGACTGGTTAATGCCGTAATGGCCAGCAGATTCGCACTCGACCCTGAATTGACCAACAACGAATTCCTTACCCCAAGAAAATCGGCCAACGAACGCTCGAAACGATCCCCTTGAGGACCGAGAGTCAACCAAAAATCCAAAACGCTGTCTACGGCCGCCTTGACTTCGTCCTCATCGAAGACACGACCAGCGTAGGGCACTGGGGTTTGACCAGGGACGAACTCCGTACGACCCAGAGCATCTCCAGGAAGGTTGGAGCGATGGTTCATTCGCGAATATTCGCCAACAAGTTTCTGGATCTCTTCTCGCAGTTCCTGGGCATTCATTTTCTTAGAACCATTCCCTCTTTTGCTCGAAAACCATTTCAAAAAACCCCTAAAGTCGACTCGTGGCGATCGCATTTGCGATCGCGATTCAGTCCGCAAAAACCTGAGCCTGCGTCCACGCCTGATTGAGCCTAGTGGCATCCTCCACGTACCGGGCGATGCATCCTTGCGTAGCCGCCTTTGGGTCGAATCCGTTCTGAACCGATTGATACCAGTTTGCCGTCTGCTGCACGCAAGCTTCGAATGACCATGTTGGCTTCCACCGCAACATATGATAAGCCTTATCAATCGAGAGATTCAGTCGCGAAGCTTCATGGGGCTCCGTGGGATTTGAAGCATCGATCCAGTTTCCGCCCGTATGCTTAAGGAAGCTTTCGACCAATTGGGAAACAGTCCGATTGCTCTCAAGCTGGGGACCAAAATTGAATGCCGAGCAAAACAGCATTGGCTCGTATCCACAAATTTCAGGTGTCCCAAGATGGGCGGCGAGCCACAGATAACCAGAAATCGGCTCCAAGACATGCTGCCAAGGCCTCGTTGCTTGGCGATTTCGAACCGATACCGGTTCCCCCGACTTCACGGATCGAACGATGTCCGGGACGATTCTCTCGGGTGCCCAATCCCCTCCACCAATCACATTTCCCGCACGTGCTGAGGCAACCTTGATTAAGGAATCGGACTCGGAGAAAAACGAAGATCGATAAGCGGCTGTCACCAACTCCGCGCAACCCTTCGATGCACTGTAAGGGTCATACCCTCCCATGGGATCTTCCTCACGGTAGGCATGCAGCCACTCTTTGTTCTCGTAGCATTTGTCCGTTGTTACCACCACTACCGAACATCTTTTGGGATATCCGATAAGAGCCTCTAGCAGATTTACCGTCCCAAGCACGTTCGTTTCAAAAGTCTCCTTAGGCTTTCGATAGGATGCTCTGACCAAGGGCTGTGCTGCAAGGTGGAAGATGTAGTCGGGCTGGGAGCTCAAGATCGCCTCTGATAAAGCTCCCGCATCACGGATATCTCCTCGACCATCGCGTTTGAGAGATTCACCAAGACGCAGAAGATCGAAAAGTACTTCGTGGGGTTTCGGCTCAAGCGAATACCCGAAAACCTCCGCCCCCAGGGACACCAACCAAGCTGTCAACCAACTCCCCTTAAAGCCGTTGTGACCTGTGATGAAGACGTTTTTGCCTCGAAACAAATCATGAAACATATTACTTATCCCAAACTTTCCAAGGTGCTTTGCCGTTTTCCCAATGCTGTTGCAACTCGTTTCGATCCCTAAGTGTATCCATGGGAAGCCAAAATCCTCGATGCCGATACGCCGAAAGCATCCCTGATGCAGCCAGGTTCGCAAGCGGCTCGCGCTCCCAAACCGTCTGATCTCCATGCTCGATGCTGTCGATCGCCGATGGCTCGAGAACGAAGAAACCACCATTGACCCAAGCTCCATCGCCTTCAGGCTTTTCCTGAAACACCGAGATCCGATTCGGATCATTTCTTGTAAAGGACAACGCTCCGTAGCGTCCAGGTGGCTGTACGGCTGTCAGCGTCGCGGCTGTGCCATTTCGCCTATGAAAAGCAATCAATTCCTCGATGTTGATATCAGCAACTCCATCACCATAGGTCATGCAGAAGGTTTCCTTCCCAAGAAACCTCGCCACTCGCTTGAGGCGTCCACCTGTCATCGTCGCTTCGCCAGTATCGACGACCGTCACTCGCCAAGGCTCAGCCTTCTTGTGAAGGACCTCGACGGTGTTGTTGCCCATGTCAAAAGTAACATCGGACATGTGCAGGAAATAGTTTGAAAAGTACTCCTTGATCATGTATCCCTTGTAGCCTGCACAAATGATGAACTCATGGATTCCAAAAGCGGAATAGATCTTCATGATGTGCCACAAAATCGGCATGCCTCCAATCTCGATCATCGGCTTGGGCCTCAGATGCGTCTCTTCCGAAATCCTTGTCCCCATACCCCCTGCAAGTATCACTGCTTTCATCGTTTTGTTCCTAGAATCATATTTTGGGTTCTCTTTGCATGGAAGCTTCTACTTCGAAGCCCCAATGCTCAATCGCTTCCTTGCCTCCTGGAGCAGGCCATCAATGAGGCCTCTGTTGGGCGAGTTCGGACCGATACTTTCAAGATAGCCAATTGCAAGATCCCACTTTTGATATCGCATCGCCAGAACCGCCGAACCAATCTTTAGATCGAGACTGTTGGGAAACGCTCGATTGAAGGATTCGCAGATCGTACCGAGCCCCGCCCATGGAACACTTCTGGAACCGCTTTCCTGAATCCAATACGCTAGCAGACCTACGAATCCTTCAAGATCCCTCTCGGAAAAAACTGGAAAAGACTCCTCGTGTCCCTGCCCTCGTTCCCCTTGGCGATCCATGATCCGCTTGGTCCAATCTAACACCATAAGAAAGGTATCTTGGGTTGCCTCCGCTTCGACCACCATAAGCTCAAGCAATGGATCTGAGCTCTGGGCCTGGTCAGCATCATAGTACCGATCGAGCAAATCAAGAACCTCGGGATGGTCCGATCCGATCCGAAGCATGGACCGAAAAACGGAACCAGACAAAATCTCGCCAAATACTCCCTCGGGAAAAACTGACTTCGAGACCAGAGCGCGAAGTTCGCTTGCGACAATAACATGCCTTAGCAACTGTTGATCTTCTGGGGGAATAGCTTCGATGCGCGAAAGGACCGTTGCACTGGCTTCATCGATTCCCGAGACCAACATCAAACAACGAAAGAAAGCGTCGATCGCTCGTATTCTAATTTCGCTCGACCATTCATCACTCATGCGTTGCATGATCTGGGAGTGCTTGAGAATCGCTTCTCTAGCCTCTCGAATCGCACGCTGTGGATCGACACTGGCGAGTCCCTCTACCAACCAAGCCTTGGTGATCAAATCACCCGGTGAACTTGCAGCGTTCGCAGTACTCCTGCTCAAACCCGTTTCCAACCGTGCAATCCCCGAACGCAGCTGCGCTACCCGCTCGGAAACCTCTAACGCAGGGAATGCTCGATAGGCGTACTGCACTTCCAAAGCTCCGAGGATTTCGGCAATCTCAGCCGGTTCGAGGCTGTTGGAAAGTTGGCCCACGCGATCGATCATCGTGGGTACTCGCATTCGATCGTCTCGACACTTCTGCTTGAGCTTGAGCAGTTCGTCGCGGAGGATCCAGGCCTTTGCCCAAGCCGCATCAGGTCCTTCGAGTCGCGTCGCGCTGCGTATCGACTCCAGAGCGCGGTTCTTCGATCCGGAGACCAACTCTTTGCATCGCCGGCCATATTCGCTGGAATCGGGTGAAATATTCGCGAGAATCTGCTTGCCAGTCCGATCGATCTCCAAAGCGACTTCAGCGTGCATTCGCCGATACCGAGCTTCCGTAGGCGAATGGACCATCAATCGCTCTGCGGCTAGCTCCGCTCTACGCATCCTTGCAAACCACTGAGCCGTGCGGGTAGATGGGTTAGCAAGCTGTTCTGATTCAAATTCCACGTTCTGCGAACCGACTACCATCGCTTCATAACGACCCAATAAATTAGGCTCGACGAAAAAATAGCTCAGCGCCATCGAGCTAAGAGTTACGCCCGCCAAAATCAGGGACGGAACTCCCCAACGCCAATAGGTTTCCCGCGTCTCAGGAAGATCTTTATCTGGATCCATCGGCTCGCTGGCTCCTGACCATTGCTAGTGCGTTGGCCGATTGCGATACGACCTGTACCCGACTTTCAAGGAAAATCTTGCGAAGAAAGCCCAGTTGCTCCTCGGATGGCAATGCGCTCGTGTAGGCGATCTGCTGAAACTGAAAGGTCATCGGCTCGTGCGCTCGATCACCAGGCCGCTCGCGGTTTAATATCGTGTTTGCCCACCGACCACTTTGCGTCCGAAAATCAACCGAGCCCTCGTACTTATAAGGGTTTGCTTGCTGGTCGAAAAGGGAAAAATGAAGGATCGCAAGATCCCCCAGATCGTTTCTCAAAACCGTCTCGAAAAATGAGGCACCCTCAGTTTCGATCAACTCCGAGCGCTCTCTATGCCATCCTGAATTGATGTAGCACTCCCAAAGGGGATGCCAACCCCGAAATGGAAAATCAAGACTCAAGGTTAAACGCCCAAGATCGCTCGATAGTTCCCAGATCCGAGAATGCTGACCCAACATATCGTTTCGATCCCGGTAGGCGGTATGGAAGCCCACCACCTCTGAGCCGCTCGGTGCAACCAAGTCGGAGGCTCCTGGAAATGCACCTGACTCCTCTTGAGTAATGCTGGGCAAATCAGGACTCGCATGGAACTCCATGACTGCCCGCACGCTCTCTGGAAAAAAAACAAACAGACACAACGGAAAAAAAGCCCAACCCAATCCCAATCGCCCAATGGAATGCAACTCGCCTTCTGCAGCACCCTTACTCTTAGAAGCTGTCTTCAAATCTAGCTGACTGGCTGACCATCTCAAGTGCAAATAGTTAAGAAACTGAACCGAACTCCAGTGCACCCAAGCTGTAAATACAAATACTCCGAGCCCCAAAAAAGTATGCGTCGTTCCGTGCGACAAATCGATTCCAAACCACTCCAGTCCAATGACGATCAGATAAATGCGAAGTAGATTTCCCAAGATCGCCCAAATCGGAACCGTTAGGATCGTGACCAAACTGACCCACCAATGGGCCCGCCCCAGGAGGAGTAGCACACCAGCGACTGCCATTAGAGCATACTGACTATCGACTCCACTACAGGCTTCCTCAACAAACAAAGGTTTGCTAGGAACCTCGATGATGTTGCCTCGCCGAACGTGCACGATATTTGTCAAGTCCATCAAGCGACTGCATGCGATGGAGGAAAAGGACTGTAATCCGCTGATGAGTCGCTTGTCCCATCCCAAGGGCGCGGGCAATGTGACGACCAGCAATCCGCATATTCCGACGACTCGCAACACACTGAGCCCCGGTCTTGCCAGGAGCGCCCAAGTCCCTACCAACATGATCGCAACGAAATGCGATAACCATGGACTCCCAAGATACAATGCCAGCATCGCCGAAAGCATAGATAGGAGCCATGCTCCAATCACCAATTCACCCGGACGAAAGTATCTCTTGGAGGGATCGGATTGACCAAGAAAGTAGACGCAAGCAGCAACAGCTAAAGGGAAAAATTGCAAATGGGGCTTTTGCATCAAGATACGGCATTGCATGTAAAGGAGCGGTGATAAAGCGATCAATGGCAATATCAATGCAATCCAATTCCATCGATTCAGGCGTGCTGGGTTATCGTTCGACACCCTGGCCTCCCTGAAGTTCCTGCTGGCGAATCTCGGAGATCTTCAAGGCGATAAGATACTCATAGATGGAAAGTAAGCGGCAGTAATGATAGCCGGGAACCCCATCGAGAAAACCAGCCTTGAATAGGTACATGTAGACGAATCGAAGAAATCCCCTGAAAGGCAATCGAAATGATAATTCCTTTAAAGCCAAACGACGCAATGATGGATCCTTCCATTGAAAGAGTTCCTTCCAAGGAACATTTCGCTGCCTTAAACTGCGAAGCGATTCAATCGCCTCATTCGTCGAATACTTGTTGTGCTTATCGACCCAGGCAGCAAGTCCCTTACGAAAACTGTAATGGTGAAAGTGCCCTTTGAGTTCTCCAATCGGCCCCTGCACCACTGGGGTGCAATTGACGATTCGCTCCCATCGCACCCTCTCGGGTCGATAAAGCCTCAAAACCCAAACTGGGTAGATACCGCAGTGCTTGATCCAACGATCCATGAAAAAGTTTTTGTATCGCAACCGATAAGCGACATTTGTGTTCGTTGTGTCCAAGGCGATCGATTTCATTTCGCTGACCAAGTCTGCGGGAAGTACCTCGTCGGCGTCCGAGCAATAGACCCAAGGGTGCTTGTATTCGATCTGTGTACTTGCCCAATTAAGTTGCGCAGACTCATCGGCGAACCGACGCTCGATCACGCGGCAACCGGCCTGCTTTGCAATATTGAGCGTTTGGTCCGTACTGCCTGAATCCAAGACGACAATATCATCGCACCATGAGAGAGACTCAAGGCAATGCGGCAGATTGATCTGCTCGTTTAGAGTTCGAATCAAAACGGAGATCATGTGTCCCTTGATTTCACTCGCCTTTGCTTTTTCACGATGGCTGGGTTGCCAGCGACTACTGTCCAAGGGTCAACATCTTTACTCACTACGGAACAGGCGGCCACCACGGAACCTTCTCCTAGACGAACCCCGGGACCTATAAACGCCCTTGCGCAAACCCAAGCTCCATTTTCGATCACAATCGGCGCATGGGTCAGTTCCATCTGGGGATCCGATATATCGTGACTTCCGGTGCACAAAAACGCTTGCATACTCACCGTGCAATGCGAACCGATCTCGATACGATCGACCGAATAAACCTCGACCCCAGGCCCAATCGCTGTATGCTCACCTACCTTCAAACTCGCGGGATCCCATATCACCGTGGTGGGATAAAAATAACTACTTGATTCCAGCTCAGCTCCAAACAACTTCAAAAGAAACCGCCGCCATGCAAAAGCCCGTCTGGGACTCCATCGAAAAAAACTCGATTGGACCAATCCCCAGAGGAAACGCCGAAGCTTCGCACCAAAACTGGCCTTGTTGATGTACTTTGACAAGTCCAAACCGCCGGCCGAAGTCGGATCACGGAATATAGAGTTCATAAGCCTCTTTCAACCGTTGAGCAATCGTTGGCCAGGCAAATTCGTCGCGAACCCAAGCACGGCCTCGCTGACCCATCGCATTGAGTTCTTGCGGACTGGTCGATGTGGCCTGCACAAGGGCTTGCGTGATCCCTTCGACCGAGGGCGCGACCCACCAACCACAACGATGATCGATGAGCCCCTGCCAAGGTGCACCCGTCGTGGTAACGACCGGCAATCGATACGCGAGTGCTTCGGCAACTGCGATCCCAAAATTTTCACTGAAGGTCGGCAAAACAAATAAATCTGAGCTCAAAAATACCTTCGCTTTTTCCTCCCCGTAAACCGCATCATGAAACGTCCAATTCGCTTGTAAATCGTAACGTCGGACTAGTGATTCAACCCATTGCCTATGCCCCCCTGCATCGGGTCCGACAACCCGCATTTGCCAGCCTTGAGGGCGAACCTTTGCCCAGGCCTCGACGAGCATGCCAAGCCCCTTTTTAGGATGGATTCTACTGAGAAAAAGCGCTGTACGTATCGATGTCGAATCTCGTACAGGCCGTTGGCTTTCCCCGCCAAGAAGGTCGGCTGGAAAATCGATACCGTTAGGAAGAACAACAGTTTTATTGGTAAGCCCCAATCGGGAGAACTGTTCGGCCTCGCTCGGAGCAGTTGCAAGTAGCATAGCGGAGTGTTGCAGGTCTTTTCGCTGGTACAACCACCATGCCAAACTCTTTTTCCACCTTCGGTGACGCATCGCCCATGGTTCCAACATACCGTGGGGAGAAAAGACATAAGGAATTTTGTATTTCCTTGCAAGCTTCGAAACGTTGTGCAGATACCACTCCCAAACCCCATGGATATGCAACGCCCCAATACTTTCTCGGGGTTCAACGGCCAGTAGATGCTCCAAGCTGGGATAGGATTCACAGGAACCAACGGCGTAACTCCTTGGATCATCCTGCGCATCGGGACAGACTAGCAAACCTCCTTGTCCGCCATGCCGGAGAGCCTCCATCAGCTGTGTGGCTGACAATGACGGCCCACCTCGGTCGAGGCGAGTTGAGGTGATCACATGAACGACCGATTTGCCTTTGATCATCAGATAGCCTGCAAGTGCTCTGAAAGGACCATAGCACGTTGCTCCCAGGTATGTTTTGACAAATCATACGCCACGTCGGGCTGCCTAGAGCGAAGCATGGTTTTGTAAATTGCGTCAGCTAGGGCTTCAGCTGTAGGCTCAACATAAACAGCATGATCACCCAAAATCGACCTGACTTCGCCAACATCGGATGTGATCACTGGCCTTTGCGCTTGCGCGAACTGAAAACATTTAAACGGGCACCTGGCTAAATTCAATTCCTTGCGACGGATCGGGAACACCAGACAATGCGCCTCACGGAGTTGTCTGAGCATCGGTTCCCAATCTAGATAACCTGGGAACTCAAACTTCTCCAAGCCCAACTCGGCAACTCGCTTTTGGCAGCGCTCGAGTTCGGCTCCTTTTCCTATCCAGCGTATAGGCACCTCATGTCCACGCCCCCGCAGGACTCCTGCAGCTTCCACCAGAAGATCGTGATCCCAATTTGGATGGAGGCTTCCCATACCAACAGCGACAGGCTTGATATCTGCGAAACCAGGGTTTGGAAATTCTTTAGGCAGGCAAGCATAAGGCAAGTACAGAGAGTCCCTGGAAAAGCGTGACAGTATGTATCTCGAAAGCCAAGAGCTTGCGGTGATGATTGCAGATGCGCGCCGAATCAACCAGCGATCTCTCATTTCCTTGTACCATCTCCGAATCGAATTGTCTTCAACAAACGTCGTCCAATCCTCCCAATCAAAAACGAATTTTTGACGTTGATGGATCGACGAAAGCATCAGTGCTTTCTCTTTGGGATTGAGCATGTGTACGAAGTCAGGTCGCTCTTTGCGAAGAATCCCGCCCAAGCTTGACAAGATCTTCTTGGCGGTTGGATCGTAAAAGAAACGATTGGACTCCTCGGAATGTTGAAAAGCCCGATTCGACGGGGTGTCTGGAATTGCCACCTGTGCGTCCCACCCGAGTCTCCCTAGATGTACCGCAAGTTGCGACGCACGTATACATCCTGTCGTACTAAGGTCACCGAAACTGATGAAAAGGATCTTCTTAGGAGCCATCATCTTTTGGTGTCGTTCATAGAACGATGAAAAAACGCGACTGAAAAAATGATAAAAGCCATACTCATCGGCCAAGAAAACCTAGCGAAAGCATTGGGTGAAAATAGAACGTGCCAACAAAAATAAGGTACGTAGACCACCGCGATAGCCGTCATACCGATCGAACCGGTAAGCAGTAATTGGTTTGACAGATGGAACGTTCGAAAGATCACATAAACCCAAAAAACGAATCCAGCCAAACCCCCGAATACCCATGCACCGAGCAAGACCGAGTGGACCGGCAAGATATCCTGGATCAGTTTCTTAGGCGCTGATGCTCCATAAATCTCCCGCATCTTCAAGAGATAGAGACGTCGCAAATGCCCAGGGTTAGCCCAGGACCCATGCCCTAGGATCGGTTTTTCATAAATCGCGTCTAAGGCGATAACCGATTCGTTCCTGGCCAATAACAAAACCTCAACAGGATTATAGGGGTTCTTGGCCAAATCGATCTGCATCTTGGCCGCTTTTCCCAATGCACCGCTTTGGGCGTAGATCACGTACAGCGAAAAAAGAGGCAGCAGCAACAGGGCACATATCACCAATCCCGAGCGCATCGAGTAACGAAGATCCCCTCGGGAATGGGTTATCTGAATCCACAAATAGAAAAAAAACAATGTGCTGATCAGAACCACAAGACCATCGGATCTACCACCATACATATTCGCGACGAGTCCATAAGCGATCCCGACTGGAAATACCAACCAAGGATGGGATCGATAGAATAAAAAAGCGAAAAGTGCAAAGGCTGGATGCGCCCAACCTGAAACATAGAAATCCCAAATATTCTCCGCGTACCCAGGATTATTACCATCGAATCGATACAGCAGTCCCGCACTCAATACCCCTCCGGCACAGGCTCCCAGAAGTGTACCAAGGTGCTGGCTTGGGTTGCGGCTGTACAATCCGCAAAAAAACAAGAACGTCGTCAGCGTCAGGAAGATACTTCCCATGCCTCGAAGTGAATTTTTCATCGTCGTCGCGTTGTAAAGGTCGCTCAAGCCTTGCGAGATAAACCAAAGGACCCCTAAACCGACGATGGCAAGTACTTCACGATTCCGAAGAGCCTTGAGGATCTGCTTCATATAGAAAGGATACAAGGCTAGTACCAGCAATTCACCGAGCCTGAATGTCCCAATCAAATTCACAGGAATCACCATGGATGCTGCCACGATCAACGGAATAAGATTCCGACGGTCCAATATCGGTTGCCAACCGACAAATGCGTCGATACCTTGAACTTGGCCCAACGATTTTGCGATGCCTTGCGTGCGAGTATCCGATGCGAAAGTAGATTGCATCAACGTCTCCTTATCGAATCGATTACACCTTTGAAACCCTGTTTTCCCACTTTCTGGAGAAACCAGCGGATCGCATAATCCAGAGCAAAACCGAACTTCAATCGGCCGCCGCGTTCACCGATGACACGCTCATAGACCGGTCTTAACGCAGGGTTTGCCAAACTCTTAACCCACAGTGTCGATCGGTAGCGGTCGTAAAAATCAGAACGGTGATTGTTTACGAAGTACCACCGGACCCATTCCCGAGGTAGATCCAAATCTTTCGTCGCCTGAATCGTGATCGATCCCTTGTGGGCATGCATGACCACCAATCGTCGATCTACGCATCGTACAATCGGATATCGAAGGGCGGTCAAAATAAATAACAGTTGGTCCGGCCCTGCTCCATGGCCTGCGTAATCGATCTCAAATGGGTTGGGTATGTGATCCATAAGCGTTTCAAGCATATCGGATCGCCGAAACAACGAATTGAGCGGAGAAATCAACTGGATATGTTTTGGGTTCAATAGAACTGCCGCTTCCAGCAACTCTTCTCGGGTTATCAATGACTGAGACTGAAAGGTCGAGCGGTCATAATCGCCCTGTGCACTGTTCATCGTATGCCCAGTCATCACAAAAGCCGTTTGTGCATCGAAAACCTTGAGCGTCTCGCCAAGGAAATCCGGTTCAAGCCGATCGTCAGAAAAAAGAAGATGGCAATATTCGCCCCTAGCCGCCTCGATCCCTAATCGCCAGTTCCTTACCGGTCCGACGTTCCGATCATTTCGAAGGCACCTTATACGTGAATCCCGCTTGGCGTACTCCTGCACGACCGACCAAGTCCCATCCGTGCTGCAATTGTCGATTACCACAATTTCGTGACCCTCGACCGATTGAGCCAACGCGGATTCCATCGCAGGCTTAACCAACTCCTGTCGATTGTAAACCGGAATGACCGTACTGACTCTCATGCCCTATCCCCACATTGCTTCGTGCAACCCCACCAAACAAAGGGTGCAACGAATCCAAACAGGGATATCGACAGGGCACTGGAAATAAGTACCCCCGCAATCCCGAAACCCCCAACACCGCAAAGCCAAATAGCAAGAGGAACGTTCAAGAGCGACGCGATGATTGAGCAATAGATTTGCTCCTTGGTCCGACCCATCCCATTGAGTAAACTGGCGTAGGCACTCCCCCAAATCACGATCCACGTATAAACCACCATGGTCCCACGCACCATAGGCGAGATCGTGATGCTAGGATCGATCAACCATTGGATCAACGGATTCATCACGATCCCGATCACAATCGATACGACGCCAAAGGGTATCATCAATGCTGTCACGATCCACCAGAGTCGAAGCATCATCGCTTGATCCCGTTTGGCCCATGCGGTTCCCGACAAAGCCCAAATCGGCCCAATGCACAAACTGAATCCAGTGGTGGCCAATGCAGAAAGCCTTAATACCACATCGTACTCAGCCACCATCACCGAACCGAACATCCGCAGAACAATCAACCGATCCGTCATGAAAATCACCATATAGGTAATCTCGATAAACAGAAACGATACTCCTACTCTGGCAACTTCCAGAAATATACCCCAAGACGCTTCTGACCATCGCGGAACTAAGCTCGGAAAACAACGGAACAAATAGCTCGACTGAATCGAATATCCCAACGCAAAGAAAGCGAAATTCGCCGCCGCCAATTCCGGTAATGTCACTCCGCGCCCAAAAAAATCAGCCAAAAGTAGGTAGAAAAACAAACCGATCGAAGCAGCAAATCCAACCAACGCTGTCGCAGAATTCCAATGCTTGGCATACAAAATCGCCTGAACCACGCCGGACAACTGCGTCAGAACAAAGGTCAAAAAGCAGAAAAACACACTCCAAGCAATCGTACGATCAGTACCAGAGCTCCGAAGCCACAAAGCCAACGGCAAATCCATCAGGAAAAGAAAAACCACCAAAACGCAAGCGATCAGTCCCCACAAAACCATTTGACCAAACAGTGTCGAAGATAAATACCGACCCGCAAGCCGATCGTCTCCGACACCCAACGATTCAATCAACTTGTTGCGAAGCCCCTTGCCAATCCCCAACTCCAAAACCATGACCCATATCACCAAAGACTGCAGCACCACCCAGACCCCATACTCGCCCTTCCCCAATACCTTCATGAAAAGAGGCAGCATCCCAAACTGCAACACAAATGTGCTGAGCTTGAGCACCGTCGACAACCCAACATTCCGCAGGAAAACATCCAGCATCATCGCCAACAACCACCCCCCCACTCCATCCCGCAATAAAATCAACCAAGCTTATACAAAGCTACGCCACGGTCGGTGGCATGCGAGCCATCGATTTCTCTAATTCCACCAGGGACTTGGGCTCCCAATACCAATGTAGGTTACCCTTTAGTTCGGTAAAGCAATACCAAACAGTTTCGCCAGAACAGGCAGAATATTCTCTCAAGTCAGAAAACTTCCAAGTTCCCTTGGCTAAGCGAGCAACTCGGTCAAGACGTGGCCGTGAACGTCCGTCAAACGCCGGTCAATCCCATTGTGTCGGACCGTAAGCTTCGTGTGGTCGATTCCAAGAAGATGCAGAATCGTCGCATGGATGTCGTAGACCTGCGTCGGATTCTCCCTATCCAAAGGCTTGTATCCGAACGCATCGCTCGGGCCGTAGCTAACCCCTCCTCGAATCCCGCCCCCGCACAACCAGTTCGTGAAGCAGTAAGGATTATGGTCCCGTCCCCTACCCCCTTGGGAACTGGGCATCCGCCCGAACTCAGTTGTCCATAAAATCAGCGTATCCTCGAGCATTCCTCGTTGCTTGAGGTCCTGAATCAAAGCTGCTGCTCCCTTGGCCATCCCCGTCGAGAGCGGTCCGTGATCCCGCTGTATATCCTCGTGAGAGTCCCAATTACGCCTCGGAAACCCATTGTCATTACCCGACCAAATCTGGATGAATCGAACTCCTCGTTCGAGCATCCTGCGGGCCGCTAGACACTTACGCGAAAAATGGACGGTTTCTTCCTGTGCATTGATTTCCTTTTCAAACGCCCCAGGTATTTGATCGAGCCCGTAGAGCTTGAGGATGTGCTCGGGTTCCTGAGAAAAATCAAGCGATTCAGGAGCGGCCAACTGCATCCTGGCTGCCAGCTCATAACTGCGAATCCGGGATTCGAGCCGTTGGTCTCCCGAACGCTCTTGCGCGTGGCGAGCGTTAAGTTCGGCCAACAACACCTGTCCGGCGGCCTGACTTGTGCCCGTGATGTAAGTGCCGGACTTGTGCGGACGCAGGTCGGCAATCGGATTTTCCGACCCCGGATAAATAACCGTGCCACTGTGTTGCGCGGGCAAAAAAGCCGAATCCCAATTTTTTGTTCCATTGCTCGCGAGCCCTCGGTGGTCTGGGAAAACTACAAACGTCGGAAGGTTGTCGTTCAAGCTCCCGAGCCCGTAGCTAACCCATGCACCCATGCCAGGGAATCCTGGCAACTGAAAACCGGTCGCATGCAACAAGGTCGCTTGGCTATGCACCCCTGTTTTCCCAACAACGTTGTGAACAAACGCGAGCTCGTCTGCCACTTTCCCCAACTCGGACACCGGCTCGGAGAGCAACCTGCCACTCTCCCCGTATCGCTTAAAATCCCATACGGGTTTGAGCCACGGTCCTAGTCCGTTCTGGAACGCCTCGACCGGTTCACCAAAGTCACTTTCCTGGCCGTGTCGCTTGACCAACTCCTCTTTGAAATCGAACAAGTCCAGATGGCTCGCAGCACCTGCCATGAACAACTGCACGACGCGCTTGGCCTTGGGCCTGTGATGCAATGCACCAAGACTCCCCCCGCTTCCAATGCCGCTGCCTGCAGCTTGATCGCCCGGGGCACTAGCCCCGGCCTTGTCGCGATCGAGCATCGCGCCGAGAACCAGACCTCCGAACCCTTGCCCTAACGATTCGATCCAATTCCTTCGAGAAATGTTTCGATCTTCCATGGGATTGATTTGCATCTAATTACTTTCTGGATTCCTCGTACCTGGCACCAATTGCCTCTAGGTCTCTTGGCGATCAATCGACAAATGAAAACTCATTGAGGTTGAAAACCAAACGGCAAGCGTTTGCCAATCCATGCTCGGCAATGTAAGGCTCAAAGGCCGACCGTTCTGACTCAGTCGGCTTTCTTCCAAAGGCCAGAAGAAACATTTCATCGATGGGCTTTCCCCTACCGGCATCTTGAATCTCAATCCGCTTGGCGAAATGCCCTGACATACTCACCATGAAACCGTTGTTCAGGAGAGCCAACGCCTGCAGCGGGCTGAGCGACTCATTCCGTTTATCGACTCGCATGGATGGATCGGCGCAGTCCAAAGTTGCCATGAATGGCTGGGGCTGCGAACGCACCAAAAACCGATACACGCTTCTGCGATGGGTTTTGACATCCTCGGGATCGTGCAAATGGTATTGGTAATGTGGCGAGTGTTCGGGGTGTTCGATGACAAAATCCTGGAAGCTCGGGCCCCCCATCGTCAAATCCAACTTGCCGGCAACCTGCAAAACCATGTCCCGAAGCGCTTCGGCCTCGAGTCGACGTCGATTCGACCGCCACAAGTATCGATTATCGATATCGATCGACTCGGCCTGCAGTTTCCGGGCCCGATCGGTGACGCTCGATACTTGCTGATAAGTGTGGCTTGTCACAATCAGCCTGTGAAGCCCCTTGAGCGATTGCCCTTGATCGCGAAACTCAACGGCAAGCCAATCGAGCAATTCTCGATGGGTCGGCTCGGAGCCCATGCGTCCAAGGTCGTTAGCCGTCTCGACGATCCCTCGACCGAAATGATATTGCCAAACACGATTGACGATACTCCGCCAAGTCAGCGGATTGCGATCGTCGGAAACCCAATGCGCTAAAGCCGCACGTCGATCCGACTCGCTGTGCCCTTGAGGCAAGTCAAACCAACTTCTTAACTCGACAAAGCAATCCAGCGCGCCACTGCTGACCTCGTCCTTGGGTTGCGTCACACTCCCTCGATCCAACACATAGATCGACCGAGGTTTTCCTCCACTAGCTCCAGTACCAACAAATGCTCCATTCCCGTTATACACCACCCCCGCATAGACCAATTGCTGCGGTGGCAATTCAACTCTGGACTGCTGGGCCTTGTCCAATAGGTCTTGCAGTTCCTCCCGCCGCTGCTTGGTAGCTTGATCAAGTATCCCATCGACCATCGAAGAACGCTGGGTCTGGAGACTCTCCAATTCGCTATCTGCTAACCTGGACCGGCCAAAATAGTATCCATCGACCAAGTTCTTTCGCTGCCATCGCGGTCCGGCTTCAATCGAATCCAATGCCGTCACGGGTCGACTCGACGCAACATTGATGCCTTCTGCCGATAGAACTGAAAGTTCGCCTAAGGCAAAGATGTAATCGGTCGGCATCCTCTTAGCAAGCTTGGTTGCTGTCACCCGTACATACCGGCCCTTGATTGGAGAGCCGTCTGGAGCCTCACTCGGAAATCGCTGTGGAACCACGCCTGGATTGGGATAATCTCGATCCGTACGATCGACGCACAAAACCACACCATTTCGAAACTCCGGATCATCGCTGACGTGGATCGAGTAGCGAACGGGGAATCCAAAACCTGCACCAATCCCATTGAATGTGTCATGACACCCTACCAACTCCAAACCAAGAATGCTCTGAGATTCGCCCAAATCGACTTGCACCCACTTCGGAACGTCCTGTTTTGTCTCGATTTGACTGTGGTATCCAAACTCAGGCTGCTCGTTGCCACTCAATGCTTTAGTCGCTTCGGCAATCCGATGATCCAACTCCGCAAGTGGCTTACCCCCTCGCTCGTGGATCTGTGCATCGATCTGACGAATCTCTGCGGTGAGCCCAGCAATCTGCTGATCCAATGCACTGCGTTTCATCGAGATCTCAGGATCTCGGTCGTAAGCCCGATCGGCCCGATCCAACGCAGCAAAAACAGCTTGCAAACGATAATAATCCCTCTGTGATATCGGGTCGAATTTGTGATTATGACACTGGGCACAACTCACCGTCATGCTGTTGAAACTCCCCATGACCGTGGCAATCATGTCGTCGCGATCCAAATGCCTAGCCACCTTGCCATCGATCTTGCTCTCTGGAACCTCTGCATGCCCGATGAAATCCCAGGGGCCAGCGGCGATCATTCCAAGAGCTTCGATGCCATCAGACGTTCCTGGATACAGTACATCTCCAGCAATCTGCTCCTCGATGAACCTGCGATAGGGCTTATCACTATTGAACGCGCCGATAACGTAGTCTCTATAAGGCCATGCGTGGGGACGCATTTTGTCTTTGTCGTAACCATGGGTCTCGCCAAAATGCACCACATCGAGCCAGTGTCTAGCCCAACGTTCTCCGTAACGTGGGGAATCCAACAACTCATCGACGACGCTTCGGTAAGCGTCATCATCACTTCGAGGATCACTGAGGAAAGCCGATTGCTGCTCGGGGGTTGGCAAGAGCCCTATCAAATCCAAGTAGAGTCGTCGCAACAACGTACGCCGGTCTGCTCGCGGGGATTGCTCGAGTCCCTTTTCGATCAATCGAGCAACAACAAACGCATCGATCGGATTGGAGACTGTGTATCGCTCCTGGCTGACCGAAGGGATCCCAGGTCGTTCCAAAGGCTTCAGCGACCACCAATCCGAATCCGGTACATGGCGGTCTTCCAACTTTTTACCCTCAGGCCACTTGGCCCCGGATTTAACCCAATTCCTTAAGGCCTCGAGTTCCCCAGGCGTCAACGGTTTTCCCCCTTTGGGCATCTGCGGTTGAGAACCACTTACATAATCCAACAGAACGCTCTTCTCGGGGTCCACAACGTCGATCGATGGACCGCTTTCTCCTCCCTGGAGAACTGCGTCCAATGTATCCAGCCCCAAACCCCCTTTGGGCTTTGCTCCAGAATGGCAACTGACACATCGGCGCTCAAACACCTCGGAAACCACTCCAAAGGAATCCTCCTGCGGGTACCCTCGGCTTGCTAATTGCACAAGCAACAGCGCCAAGAACATCGAAAACCGGCATTGGTAGGTGTTGCGCATAAGTTCTAGAGTCCACATCAGTGCAGCGAAGTTGCAGCGAATATAACGACGGCACCCCTTGAGAGCCTCAGGGCACACAAGCCCTCAGGTATTCTACTCGGTTTGCGCCCCTCAGAACGACCCAAGCCTCAAGCCACTAGCTTTTCTTTCGCCCATAGACCCGTATCACCATCCCCAATCGACTCCAATCGACACCCTGCAATGCCAGACCAGTCCCAAGGTGAACCAAGGGCAGAATCGGCTTTGCGAAACCTGGACAGCGTTTCTCGAAAGTCGATTTGGGCAATCGCGACACCCATTCGATCTTTTCGACCTCAAACCCATGCTTTCTAAGCAAACTAGAAAGACTTCGAGGGCTGAAAAAATTCAAATGAGTCGGCGGACATACAAAGGGATCTCGCTCCTGGAGCAATCGCCGGGTGATGCTTCCAAAGTTCGGCAGAGCGATGGCCAAAATGCCACCCGGTTCGAGCAAACGATGCGCCTTGTCGACCCACAAATTGACATCCAAAACGTGCTCGAGTATCTGGCTCATGAGAACCACCCCCAAAGAGGAGGGCTCGCAAACATACTCCTCGAACGATGAAGCCGTCGGATCCAATCCGGTCATCCGGTGGGCGATCTGACGCTCGATCTGCGCTAACTCCAAAGCTTGAACCTCAAAGCCTGCTCGCTGGGCCTCTCGCGAGAAGAACCCATATCCACAACCGACATCCAGAAAACGCTTGCTAACCCTCTGGGCCGCGGCCGATCGAGTCAACAGCAATTGGATGGTCTGGACCAAACATTTCGCATCCACTGTGGAGTTCGGAAACATCCTCTCGCGTTCTTGCACCGATTCGAGCGTTGGCTTTTCTTGGGCGATCTCTGCGTCTCCATGCCCAAATGTTGCGTAATAGTCCATCAAAAACTCCAACGATGGACGTGGGTTTACAAAGCAATAACCACAGCCCTGGCATAGATCCAGACGGTATTGATGATCCCCTACCTGCTTAGAGCGCCAAGGTTTAAAAGTCGACGAGCAAACAGGACATGCGGAGTAATAGGTCTGATCTTTATCCGTAGCCATTGCGCAGCATCCCCGTAAAACCAAACGTTTGCGTCAATCTTTCGCCTCCGCCAAGTCCCTGCATCCTAATTGCTCGGTTGAGGAAGTTCAACCAAAGCCGATACCCTTGAGAGACTCAAAGAAGCTTTTGTGTATTTCGTCGCCAAATCAAAGGGTCTTGAGATAAACGATCAGATCCTGTGTCTCTTGTGCGGTTAAGGCCTGACCGTGAACCTTATCCGGGGAATGCTCGCCCGTGAGCACCTCTTCGAGCGTCGTTGCCCGTCCGTCGTGCAGTAATTGAACCTTGCGAAATACCCCCTGGAGACTCGGGGTGTTGAAACCTTGGTGAGCGTCGTTTGACGACCCTAGCCCAAGATCATGGATCTGGTGATCGGTCCCTGCCGCTCCGGAATGGCAATCCGAACAAGCTCCCTTAGGGCCGAAGAAGATCTCTTTGCCGCGAGCGGCTGAACGACCGACCGGTTCGCTGTCGGTTCGATTGGGGTTCGGAGGTGATCGCAGGGACGAGAGAAAAGCCGCTAGCGCTTGTGCGTCCTCCTGCGTCGGATCCGGGCCTACCATCGTCGTCTTGAGCGAATGCTCCATCGCATCGATCAACCCCTTTTGCCAACCATGCCATGTCCATGGACCGGTTTGATCTATAGCGTAAAGAGGCAAAACGGTCTTGAATGTAAACGCGCTACCATCGTTCAAAGTATCCATAACCACTGCATTGGATCCGCCAAGATAGTGGCAAGAGTGGCAAGAGTACCATTGGTCCAAACTCCGTCTTGCATCATAGAATATCGCTTCGCCTCGTCGAGCCAACGAAGCGCTTTGGTTTCCACCTAAGAAGATCCGTTGAGCAATTTTTCGCTCGATCAAATCGACTACCTGAACCGAGTTATCCAAATAGTTGGCAACATAAGCGGTCCGATCATCAGCAGAAACCTTCAGTCCCATCGGACGCCCACCGAGTTCGATCCGGTCAAACCTCTCACGATCTTTGAGCAACTCCGGATCGATATGGTCGGTGCTGCCCCGATCCAAAAAGGGAAGACCCGTATTCCGGTAGATCAACAGCTCTTGGGAACCCGATGCGGTGACTAGAACCTTTTGCTCATCGTGAGTCAGCGCCAAACCATGTGGATCCGCAATCGCCTTGCTAGGCGGATCGAGCGAAAACGCTTCACGATGCACCCCGTCGGTGAAACCGATTCGACCAAGTCGACTTGCCATGACCCAGCCGAGTCGAATGTTTCGATCATTGATCGGGTTCCGACGGTAAACCATCCAGGGAAAATAGACTTGATCCGATGTTCTCGACGTCTGCATGTGGCCGATGTTCAAGCCGACGAACCGATCGACATGTAGCAATTTGCCCTCTTGAAGGTCCACTATCGAAACCCCGCGATCGCCACTTGTTCCCACCGCCATTCGCGTCCCGTCGTTGGAGATCGCTAGAGAACGAGGCCAACGTCCAACGGCGATTTTTCTCACCACGCGGCATGTTTCGAAATCGACTACAGCGACTGAATCGGCATCGGTCAGACATACATACACCATGGTCCCATCTGCCGATAAGGCTAGCCCTGTCGGTTGAAACCCAAGTTGAAGTTCGCCAGAGTGTTGAAGTTTCTGGCCATCAACACGCAACCAATGCAACGTGCCTGCATAACTTGAAGTGACCAGCAGGTGCTTTCCATCTGGATGAAGCACAATGGCACTCGGATGCTGACCTACAATCACCTCATCCCAAATACTTCGATCGCTGAGGCCCACAAGCGAGACCGTGCTAGATGTTTGGTTGGCAGTCGCAATCCAACTCGCATCGTGTGCGATCACAAGATCCACCGGAGAACGATCTTGATTCGGATCCCCAGGGTGCGGAATCTCGGGGGCCGATGCCAAGCCGATCCGGCAAAGAAGCACAACTCCGGCAAGCCATGCGAAGACCGGCCGAAAGACACCGTAAAAGGCTGGTATCATTCGGCCACCTAATCCTAGCGGTCCAAGACACTCGACCCGAATTGAACTTGCTACCCAGATCCGATGAATCGAACTGGGTTCGAAACCCCAGACGATAACCAGCCAAGCGAGCGTTTAGTATTCCCGACGCTCGCGAAGCTTCACACCCTTGCCGATTCGGTCTCGCAAGAAGTAGAGTTTGGCTCGCCGGACAACCGAGTGACGTTGAACTACAATCTTTTCGATCTTCGGCGAATGCAGGGGAAACTTCCGCTCAACCCCCTCGCCTGCCACAATGCGACGGACGACGAACATTTCGCGCGAGCCAGAGCCGCTCTTGGCAATTACCGTGCCGGTGAAAATCTGAATGCGCTCTTTGACGCCTTCCTGAATCTTCGTGTGCACGTCCACGGTATCTCCAATCTCGAAGGCATCCACGTTTTCCTTGAGATAAGGCTGTTCAACGGCTTGAAGGATTTGTTGGCTCATGATCGACGAACACTTCCAATGTACTTTGTCCTGAAATGAAACGGGGCAATATCATTGACAAAGAATCGGTTCATGGAAAGGCCAAATCGTGCAAAAACCGTCGGTTTCCATCGAGTTAAAACCGGTTTTAGAACCAAAAACAGCCAACTCGCTCTCTCTGAAACTGTTAAACTTGGGGGAATCGCACCCTCGACGCGGCGCTGCGATTCCCCCCCGCAGTCCCCGCCTATGAAACCTATCTGCTATGAACAGCCTCGGATTTATCCAAGTTTTCGTGAGTTTCATCAAGGGCTTCGGCTCGCTCTTGTCCGGGTTTCTTTTTTTCAGACCGGGGCATCCAAAGGCCATTGCCCCGGCCCTGACGCTCGCTGTGCTTGCGAGCACTCCGAGCCTTGGATGGCCCCAATTCGATGGAAAATCGGACGAGTCGCAATCAGCCGATCCACAACCGGGAATCCGACTTTTGGCTGGAGCTTACGCAAGAAATATCGATCCTGAATCGTTTCCGGTCTGGGTAAGTGGCGGAATTGTCGCAGGAAAGTCCGAGCGTATCGTCGACTCGCTGTTTGCTCGAGCTCTGGTCATCGAACAAGAGATCCCGGGAACCGACCATAAAGCAATTGCCGTCTGTGTCGTCGATAGTTTGGGCGTGCCCGGCTGGATTGTCGAACAAGCCAAAGCGATCGTCGCTAGGGAAACTCCACTCGGGCCCCATCAGGTGCTCATCAGCGCCACCCACTCGCATTCCGCACCGGCTCTTATGGGGGCCCATGGGACACCTGCCCAAGACGACTACGCTGAGAAAATGCCGGTTTGGATCGCCGAATCGATCATAGAAGCGTATCGCAAAAGAATTCCAGCAAAAATTGGTAGTGGCGTTTCGAATGCAGATCGCTTTATCTACTGCCGACGCTGGTTCATGGAACCAGGGCACGCCGGTGGGGTACTTTTCAGTGGCCGAGAGACGAATCTCGTGGCGATGAATCCCGGTCACGACTCCCCTTACAAGATCCGACAGACGGCTGAGGTCGACCGAACGATCCCCATCCTTTCGGTACAAACCCAAAACGGCAAACCGCTTGCTCTCTTGGCTTCTTTCTCGACACATTACGCAGGTGCACCAGCTTTATCTTCCGATTACTTCGGGGTGGTCACCAAGGAACTTGCTCAACAACTTCGCCCCGATAATCCGTCCGCCTTTGTCGGCATTATGGCCAATGCCACCAGCGGCGACGCCAACTGCATCGACTTTGCCAGACCGGCCAAAGCCTTCGATTACCGAGAAGTCGGCTCGTATGTCGCCGCCCGGATCCTGAACGCTTTGCCATCGATCGAACACGAGGATCACTCCGTGCTCGAAGGAAGACTCGAGGTCCTCTCTGCGAAGGTTCGTCTTGCCGATCCAGACGAACTGGCGCAGGCGACGTCCTATGTCGAATCGAAACTCGCCGATCGGCTGCCGAGCAACATCGAGGAGAACTATGCCCGCGAAACCGTGCTACTTGCGAAGATGCCTCCGACCCGCCAGGTTCCACTCCAGGCGCTACGCGTCGGGGATATGGCGATCGTCGGCTATCCAACCGAGACCTACAACGCTACAGGACTTGCTGTACGCGCAGCGAGCCCGTTTCGAGTGACGCTCAACATCGGCCTTGCCAATGATCTGCTTGGTTATTTACCCCCAGCCGATCAATTCCTACTCGGTGGCTATACCACCTGGAGGGCCAGAACGAGTTGCCTCGAAGAAGCGACCGAAGCCCGCGTCGTCGGAACCCTTTCCTCTTTGGTCCGTCAGTTAAGCGAACCGAAACAAAATAGCCCGGGCGAACAACCCCTCGGCATCGAAAAATCTGTGCAACCTGAACCGCCAGGGCCCAAGCCGGTCGTTTTGCATCATGGACCTGATTCAGCCGTTAGCCCAGAGAATTCTCTGAATCACTTTGAACTTCTCGCGCACCAGCGGATCGAATTGGCCGCCTTCGAACCGAATGTGATCGACCCGGTTGCCATCCGATTCGATGACGCTGGCAAACTATGGGTAGTCGAAATGAGCGATTACCCGACGAACCAAACGACCGAAGGCCTTGGGCGGATCCGGGTCCTTACGGATGAAAATCTCGACGGACGCTACGATAGGGCCACGGTTTTTGCCCGAGGCCTTTTGTTTCCAACCGGCTTGCAATTGCACCGTGACGGGGCATTGGTAAGCGTTGGCGGTCAATTGCTTTTTCTACGAGACACTGACCGCGATGGCACAGCGGATCGGACCGAAGAATGGATCGAAGGTTTCGCCGTCGAGAATCCGCAGTTGCGATTCAACGATCCGGATTTCGGAATCGACGGTGCACTCTATTTGGCCAACGGGCTACGAAGCTCGAAGATCTCGCACCGAGGTTCAACGTCGCCTGATGCGACCGGGAACAAAGGAACTCTTTCGATCTCCAATAGCGACCTACGCTGGGATTGGATTGGCCAGTCAGGGCGCGCTATAGGCGGGCCATCTCAATTCGGAATGAGCTGGGATCGTTTTGGAAACAGGTACTTCTGCAGCAACCGAAATCCCTGTGATTCTGTCGTCATCGAACCCAGCCAAGCGGCCCTGAGTCCACTGGCCGGTCTGGCTCCCATGACAACTCCCGTTCTCCCACCCGGAGAGAAATCCACCGTGCGACCCTTGGTCTCGGCTTGGACCACCTCCAACCTTCATGCGGGTCAGTTTACGGCCGCTTGCGGCGTCTTGATCAGCCACAGCACGCACCTACCGGGCGCTTCTCTAGGCAACGCACTTACGTGCGAACCGACCGGAAGCCTTGTTCACCGTGTCGGGATCGGAAGAGTCTCCGGCCGATCGGTTCCCGAGGAACCCCAGCGCGATTCGGAGTGGCTCGCCAGTCGCGATCCTTGGTTCCGTCCCGTGAACCTCGAGGAAGGCCCCGACGCAGGAATCTATATCGTCGATATGCATCGTGCGGTGATCGAGCATCCAGATTGGGTTCCCGAGGAACTCAAGAAACGTACCGATGAGCGCTGGGGTGACGATTGCGGACGGATCTACCGTGTCGTCAGTCGCAACGCTCCGACTGTCGATCCGATCTTCCTGGATTTGCATCAACGCCCTCTATCGACAAGGGATACGAGCGAACTTTGCTCCCTGTTGGATCACCCCAGAGCATGGATGCAGCAGACGGCAGCTAGACTCCTTTTCGAACGCGTCGCACAAGGAAACACAACGGAAAGGGCAACGATTCACCATGCCCTTCTCGAGCATGTGCATAGGTTAGCATTTCAACCGAGCAACCCCACAGGGATACTCAGAGCCTTCTATCTGCTACATGCTTCTGAAGTCACTGCGCCGCAATCTTCAACCTCTCCCGACCCTGATTGCAAAGGTTGGCGCGCTTTGCTAGAGACCCGTTTGATAGACTCGAAAGACTTCTCGCATCGCGAGCCTGCCCTCCGCGCTGCGTTTTGGCGCCTGGCAAGCCAAACCAATACGCTATCCGAAGCGATCCTCCGTAAGACACCCATGGTTCTTCGAGACGCCCACCAAGAAGAAGCAACCCAATGTGCTTGGTATCTCGCGGACCTGTTTGCCAAACATCCGACGATCCCTACCTGGGATCCTTCTTACCAAAAGGAACTGCTCGATGCGGCGATCGCAAAATCGATCGACCTTGCAGATGATCCTTACTGGCTCATGGCCATCAGCTCCGTATACCGCTCCGAACCAGAGCTTTTTGCGTTGCCTTGGATCGAACAAGCTGCACGAGCACTGGACGAAAAAAAGATGATCCGAACGTTTTCAACCACCGCTTTTGAAACCTTGGTCGCGAAGGTCGCGGCACCGGAAAACCCTCGTTGGATCACGGCTCGCGATACCTGGACTGCACTTGCACTCCAAAGGCTCGAGTCTGGGCCACCCCAAGACGAAACGCAACGCCGAGTGATCTTCGAACCACAGATCATCCTTCAATTAGCCGTTGCACGAGGGATCGCGAAATCCACTGATTCCCCCTGGTTGGCCACTCAGAGTTCTCTTTGGACCGCTTGGGCCAACTCCCTTTCAAATCCGCAGTTCTCTCCAAATATCCATTCAGCTATCGCAGAACTTCTAGCCATGCCAATCGCACCCGAGCAATCCCGCACGTGCAAGACGGCACTGCGCATGGCGCTCGAGCGTTGCGAGGATCCAGACCTTCGTCGAAAGTACCTTGCAGCCTGGTCTAAACACACCGATGAGCCGGAGCTCGACGTGAAAACGAGTATCGACTGGATCTTAGAAAACTTTGACGGCGAAACTCCAGCGATGCGCTCGGTGATGTTCCAAGCGATCCGAAGTAGACCCGATCGGCTTGCCAAATGGCTCGATGCGATCGATCGCCAAGAGATCTCCAGCACAGGACTCGATGCGAGTCAAATCCAATCGCTGACGCAAATCACTGGAGAGCTGCAACCGAGAGTTGCTAAGTGGCTCTCAGGCCGAGTCCAACCCGACCGGCAGAAGGTCATTGATCGCTACACAGATTGCCTGAGCCTTGAGGTGAACCTAGAGCGAGGCAAGCAACATTTCATCCAGCATTGCTCGGCCTGCCACCGAATAGACGGACTGGGCGTAGGAATCGGTCCAGATATATCCGACTCTCGCACCCAAACTTCGGCGCAGTTGCTTGTTTCAATCTTGGATCCAAATCGTGCGATCGACAACAACTACTATCGCGTGAGAGTCCAATTGAACGAAGGAACGATCCACGACGGAATCGTCGTCGAGGAATCTTCGGAACACTTGATCCTGAAGAATCAACATTCCGACCGCCTTGTGCTCAACAAAACCCAAATCGAGGCAATAAAATCCAGCGGAGTGTCGCTGATGCCCGAAGGCATCGAGGCCCAGTTGGACCAACAAGCCCTCGCGGATTTGATCGGATACGTCAAAAACTGGCGCTATGTCGGGGGCGAGTCTCCAGCTTTGCAAAAATCACGTTAGGCACTCCGATGCAACTTTTCGAACACATCGTATGTAGATTCGCTGTATGGACGCTGATCCTCTACTCGATAGCAGGCGGCCAAGTCGTCGCCCAGGAAGTTGAACCCAAACTCGGACACTTTATGATCGACGCGACGATCCCGCTTGGACATCGTTGCATGGGAATCCTCCCGACAAAATCGCAATCGATCAGCGATGGATTGGAATTGCACGGATTTGTCCTCTTGGGACAGGAACCACCCATCGTCGTCGTGGCGATCGATTGGTGCGAGATCCGAAATCAATCGTACGACGAATGGCAACTGAGATTGGCCAAGGTTGCTAAAACTCTACCCGAACGCGTGCTCGTGAGTTCTCTCCACCAGCACGATGCTCCAGTGATCGACTCGGGTGCCCAGGACTTGCTCGATCAGGTCGGGTTGCAAAACGAACTCTACGACCGCTCTTTTCACGAGGAAGTCCTCTCGCGAGCCGAGCAGGCCTTGTCTGAGGCAATCGAAGATGCTCGACCGGTCACCCACATCGGATACGCCGAGTCCGTCGTGAGCGACGTCGCTTCGAATCGACGAATCGTCGATGGCTCGGGAAATGTCAACTTTTCCCGAGGAAGTAGCAGCGGTCGGGATCCGATTTTCCGACAGGCCCCCGTAGGCCTGATCGATCCGATGATGCGCACCATTTCCTTTTGGAGTCAGAATCGGTGTTTGGTCGAGTACCACGCGTACGCGACCCATCCGATGAGTTACTACGGACGGGGCGAAGTTACCTCGGATTTCGTCGGACTGGCTCGCAAGCGACTTGCTCGACTCGACCGATCGATCCATCCGATCTATGCCTCTGGATGCAGCGGGGATGTGACGGCAGGCAAATTTAATGACGGCTCGGTAGAAGCTCGCGAGGATCTGACCCGAAAGATCTACGATGCGATGCTTGCGAATCGCAAAGGGGTCAAAAAGGAACCTGTACCCAAGACGTGGGGCTTTCGAAACCTCCCGCTGGAACTTTCCTATTCGCACGCCGCGCCGTTGCAAAAGGAAGCCATGGAGCGAGTCCTCCAGGACCGTTCAATGACGGTCGAAAAGAGGATTTTAGCGGCCATGGGCCTGTCTTCCTGGGACAGAGTCCAAATTCGAAAACAGAGCATCGGTATGCCAAGCATCGATTTTGGCATCGCTCGAATGGTACTTTTTCCAGGGGAAAGCTTTGTGGGATACCAGCCAATCGCTCAAAGCTTCAGCGGATCTGTGCCGGTGCTACCGGTTGGATATGGAGAATGCTGGACAGGTTATGTTCCGACCGATGCGGCATTCAAAGACGGCTTTGAGGAGTCTTGGTTATGGGTAGCCCCGGGGGCTCAAGAGCGAATCGAGCGGGTTTTGAAAGACCTGCTCGCTCCGTCGCCATGAGCACCTAACTGCCATCGAATCGGCGATCAAACTGCGTCTTGATGGACGACCGTGACTACGGCTTGGCTTACTTTTCCGTCGGGTGTTCGCAGGGTATAAGCGAATTGATCACCTGACCTGACGTTGTAGGCCCCTAAGAAACCCGGTGTGTAGACAATTTTGCGGGTCACAGGGTCCCACTCGACGGTCGCATCGGAATGAGCCCAAGGAGTGATCTCAACGGTGATGTCTCGGGGTTTGGTGGCGAACGCTTTCAAATCGTCGTTAGCCAAAATATCCAGCAACGCTGGGGTTGTCCGGCTGACCGAAGCGAAGTAATCGTCGACAGCAACAGGATCCACGGCGTTGGACTGCTTGGTGGTCTTCACAAGCGTCGAGGCATGCACCGAGCCATAGTTGACTCCGATACTGCTGTAGAGGAACGCAGAGCCGTTGAGTCGAATGCCGGTTTGCGAGGAGTACCCGTCGGCGGGCTTAAAGTAGAGGTTCGCGAGGATTCGGTTGACGTCGGCCATATCGCCGAACATCCATAAGCCGTTGGCTGCGGGATAAACTCCCAGTTCGCTCGAGTTACGCGAAAGAAGCTCTCCTACGAATCGCTGGCCCACCGAGAAGCCCTCTGTAAACTCCCACCAGAGGTAAACTCCTGCCTTGGCACCGGCAAAACCAGAATAGTCGATCTGGATCAATGGGGAGAAATTCGCACCCCGGAAATTGAGTTCTTGCCCTGCGGAGCCTTCAACGCTCTCTGGCATAAGCAACTCGAAACGGACAGTTTCATCCACCGTAACTTCGTACTTGATCGCAGCAAAAGCCGTCGACCGACGCCCATCGCTCGATTCGATCATGTACAGGAAACGGTCGTAGTTGGCACTCGATTCGTTCGGGGTGTATACCACTACCATCTTGTCAGGGTCGCTCGTCGATGCTCGAACAGCGACAGTTCCTGTTCCAGGCATTCCTAGGTCGACGATCCTAAGACCTTCCCCGATATCATTCATGAGGACATCGATCTCGATCTGCGGCTTCTGTGGAGCATCGGCTGCCACATAGACGAGTTCTGTATCGTCGACCGCCGTCACCTCACTTTGAGTGTCTTCGCCTGATCCACCTCGGGGAAAAAGCGATGGCATGTAAGCAATAAATCCCTCGTTGATCGTGTCGATGACCACCAACGCGTCGATCGGGCTGACGGAACCGTCGTTGTTGGTATCGGCCATCATCGACACGCTAAAATCCATGCCCCGGTCCGAACGATTCAATTCATCGATAACCGCCAGTGCATCGATGGGCGAAGCAAAACCGTCCATGTTGACATCCGACGGATTCAACCAATTGTGACGGGCCTCGATGAACCCATCGACGGCCATCAAGGCCCTCGACTCAAGTCGCTCTAAAACCAAACGCCGTCGGAGAGTGTGCTTACCTGAATTTTTCTTCGATGTGCTGGGCATAAATGACTCCATAAACTCCGTGCAAGGTCACAATCGCTCATATGTTAGCACAGTGTCAACTGGAAAATTACAAAATACTTAGATTTCGAGAGTTCGAAAAGACTCATCCCGATGATCGAACGCATTTTGGGCAGATGCCGTGGCAAGGACCGGGCAAGTGAGTCCCATGGCTCTTTCATTTGACGAGTCTCCTGCCGAGCATGCCCGGCGGAGGCAGAACCAAGCCGCTAGCGGTAATCCTTGAAAGTTAGAAGATATCCGGCTCTTTTCCATAATCGCCACCTTCGAGAAAATCGAAATCGCAGCCCCGGTCGGCTTGCGTCACATGCTTGGTATAGAGCCAGGTATAGCCTCGGGAGGCATGCTCAGGGGCCGGGCTCCATTGCGATCTGCGTTCGGCGAGAATTTCGTCGGATACCAGAAGCGAAATACGTCGTGCTGGAACGTCCAGTTCGATGATGTCGCCGGATTGCACCCAGGCCAGGGGGCCGCCCAAACGGGACTCTGGAGAGACGTGGAGGACGCAGGTTCCGTAGCTCGTTCCGCTCATCCGAGCATCGGAGATTCGAACCATATCGCGCACCCCAGTTTTGAGCAGTTTCTCTGGAATCGGAAGCATCCCCCATTCGGGGAATCCCGGAGCGCCAAGTGGACCGGCATCTTTGAGGACCAGGACCGAATCGGCAGTGACGGGCAAATCAGGGTCGTGAATCCGTTTTTTCAGATCCGGATAGTTTTCGAAAACAACTGCTGGACCTCGGTGTTGAAGCAGCCGCGCCGTTGAGGCCGAAGCTTTGATCACACAACCATTAGGCGCCAAATTTCCCCGCAATACGCAGGTCCCTCCTTGTTCGACGATCGGGTTGCTCGGCGTGCGAATCACGTCGGGGTCAATCACTTGCGCTTGGGCAATCGAGTCGGCCAGAGTCCGACCATCGACGAACTTTGCCGACGTATCGAGCAGCTCTTGCAATCCGCTCCAGAGCGCTCGCAAACCACCGGCCCTATGAAAATCCTCCATCAAGTGCTTGCCGCTCGGGCGAATATTCGCAAGGACTGGAACCTGCCTGGACCAAGCATCGAAATCATCCAAGGAGACTTTGAGGCCAGCTCGGCCGGCCATAGCAATCAGATGAACGATGGCGTTGGTCGACCCGCCGATAGCCAGTTGGGTGATCATGGCATTGACAAATGAGCCGGCCGATAGCAACCGCGAGGGCTTCCGGTCGGACCAGGCTAGTTCGACGGCGAGTCGACCGGTAGCGACGGCCATTCGTGAATGTTCGGCAACGACGGCCGGGATGGAGCTCGCTCCCGGCAGTGTCAACCCGAGGGCTTCGGCGATACAAGCCATGGTCGAGGCGGTGCCCATGGTCATGCAAGTTCCCGCCGAGCGGGCGATGCAGTTCTCGATTTCTTTCCATTCACCGTCGCACAGGTTCCCTGCGCATCGCTCTGCCCAGTACTTCCACGCGTCGGTACCGCTACCCAAGGTGGTATCGCGCCAATGGGCATTGAGCATCGGACCGGCGGGAAGAAAAACGCTCGGGATATCGGCGCTGATAGCGCCCATGAGCATCGCCGGAACCGTCTTATCGCACCCCCCCATCAGCACGGCAGCATCGATGGGGTGGCATCGCAGGACCTCTTCGGTCTCCATCGCCAAGAGATTGCGATAGAGCATGGTGGTGGGTTTCATGAGCATTTCGCCTAGGCTCATGACAGGGATTTCCACTGGAAATCCTCCAGCTTGGAGGACCCCGCGTTTGACCTCTTGAACCCGTTCGCGGAAATGCGAATGGCAGGTGTTCATCTCGCTCCAGGTATTGAGCACACCGACAATCGGTTTGTTCTCGTAGTCTTGATCGTCGAGCCCCATGCCTTTGAATCGCGATCGGTGTCCGAAGCTTCGCAGATCATCGGGTCCAAACCAGCGATGAGAACGGAGTCTACTTGGGTCATTCGGTGAGTTCATATTTGGATATGGGTCGCTGCGTTGGATTCTTAGTTTTATTGTCGGGTATTAAAAATACGATCGCCGGCATCGCCTAACCCCGGTACGATAAATTTCTGTTCGTTGAGCTCCTGATCAACCGCCCCAACGTAGATGGATACATCGGGATGCTCTTCGTGCAAAGCGCGGATCCCCTCAGGGGCAGCGATGACGCTCAGGACCCTTACGTCGGTAACACCCCAGCGTTTCAAGGCGGCGACTGCCACGCGGATCGAACCACCCGTGGCGAGCATCGGGTCGAGTACAAAGCCCACCTGGGCCGGATCGTCCTTGGGAAGCTTGCAGTAGTATTCGATCGGCTTGGCAGTCTGTTCGTCACGGTACATGCCCAAGTGCCAGACTTCGGCGTTGGGGATCAGTTCAAGGATCGGTTCGACGAGTCCGAGTCCGGCTCTTAGGATTGGAATAATCGCGATGCGCTGAGCGATTCTCGAGACCCGCATCCGAGTCAACGGCGTTTCGATTTCGAACTCGGTTAAGCTCAAGTCTTCGGTGGCCCGGACGGCTAGTAGCATCGATAACAATCGGATTTGGTTGCGGAAGAGTACCGATGGAGTCGATCGGTCTCTGAGGATAGCCAAATGGTGTTTTGCCAATGGGTGATGCAATTCGACGATCTTGGACATTCTTTTTGAACTTTCTATTCGAGTCCTGAAATATCGATGTAGCGGTAGGTACCGCGGTTGCGTTCGGCAAGTTCGCGGATCCAAGTCCCATCGTTGGGGGCAGGCCCTCGATTGAATTGGATGGTATGGATGGTTGTCGAGGATCGATCGGCGCGATTTTGGATTTCGACCAATTGCGATTCGGAGAGCGAGGGCTCGGCCGCATCGGTAAGAAAAAACAGCACGTCCGGAGCATAGGACAACCCCATTTTTAGTCCGGGGATGTGCTCGGTACCTCCGGAAGGTTTGATCGCCTTGACGAAACGCGAAGCTTTTTCTTTGTTGATGTCGTTGGCTGCAAGGAGTCTTCCACCGGAACCCCCGTTGCTGAGCGATCCGGGAGACTCATTGTAGAAGACGATTTGAAATTGGTTCTTTTCGGCTAACGATGCGATGCTTTTGAGCAACTCACTACGAGCAAATCGCATCGGCGCCCCACCGAATTCTTCCATCGATGCTGAGCGATCAAGAACGTAGACGAAATTGGATCCAGCGCCCCGAAGCCCCAAATACCCTTGCCTAGATTCCCCACCGCGTTGGAGGTCGCTCCGGTGTCGGCCGAATAGCCGATCAGATCCTTCGTCAGTTCGCTCAGGTCCACTGGAGCGGCCGTCTCGGCTCGAGCCGTTTGCATCGCCGAGCTTGCCGGGCTACTTGCAGAGTTGCTATCGGTCAAGGAGTAGAGGTCTGCGCGTTTCGATTCGTGGAAAACGGCGATTCCGACAGGGCGATCGATCAGGTCACCCGTCCCGCGTCGGGTCGGCTGCCAGAGCAAAGCTAGTGCTATCAACAGGATCGTATGAGCTGCCGAGCTGATCAACCAGGCTCTGGCTCCCCTCCAGGGGCTGGGCCTGTAGGCAAAGCCCTCACTATTGCGACGGACCATCAATTTCCCAGCTCCCACCGCAGGCACAGGTGGCTCGCTAGGGGGCATAGGACTTGAGGATTCCAACAAGGGGGGATCTGGCATGGCTCAGCGGGTTGGCATTTCGAAGGAAAATTGGGGATCCAGCGATCGGGGTCCCATAGAATGATATAGTATAGGAAGCTTGTTTACAGGCTTGGAAGCCTTCGGGCAAAAACCCATTTTTCTAGTTACAACGAGGTTCCCTCATGAAGCGCTTGGTCATTGGTTGCTGGCTTGTCGCATCGCTCCTCTGGGCAAATACGCTCTTGGGTCAGTCCGCTGATTCAATCCAAGAAACCCCAGCGAAGCAGGATATCAAGGAAAAGGATGAGGAGATCACCGCCAAGGTCTCCAAAGTGATCGATGGCGATTCGATCAAAGTCCGCTCGGCCGATGGCAAAGAGTATGAGGTCCAACTCGAGGGGACCGATGCTCCAGAGACCAAACAAGAGCACGGCAAGGAGTCCAGCGACGCGCTGAAAAAGCTGCTTTTTGACTCCGACGTACGGGTCACTTGGAAAAAGAAAGACAATTTCGATAGGCCATTGGCACAAGTCTACCGAGGCGAAACCCACGTCAACGCCGAGATGATCCGATCCGGAAACGCTTGGCATTTCAAACGCTACAACCAGTCTAAGGCCTTGGCAGACCTGGAGATTGAGGCGAAAAAAGAGAAACGCGGACTTTGGAAAGCCGAAAACCCAGTCGCCCCCTGGGACTATCGAAAAGAAAACCGCTCCCCGGATAAACCTGATCGATAGCCCTAGCTGCAGCGGTTAGACCTGCACAAAATCCGCTCAAGCGGATACACTTCCTGCGGAAACTGCTCGATCGACCGAAGACTGCCCCGAATGCCTCTATGCGACTCTCCTATTCGATCCGACCAACCCGTTCGCCTTGCCCCCCTCCGGAACGCCCCGGCGGGTCGCTTCGCTGTTCTCTTTTGGGTAATTTATCGATGGGCAGGCTGTTCCTGGAGGTCCGATGAGACAGGCGTTGATCAGCGACATTCATGGCAATCTTGAAGCGTTAAACGCAGTTCTTGCCGACATCTCTTCACAGTCGATTGAAGAGATCATCTGTTTGGGCGATGTGGTGGGCTATGGCCCCAACCCAATCGAATGCTTAGAACTCGTGATGAAGAAAGCCAAGCTGACGATTTTGGGGAATCACGATCAAGCGACCGTGTTCGACCCCAACGGCTTTAATCCCATCGCCATGCGGGCGATCCTCTGGACCCGCGAGGAATTAGGCAAAGGAAACTCCAAAGCGGTCAATAAGCGATGGGATTTCATCAATGACATGCCCAGGTCGCATCAGATAGAAAAGACACTTTTCGTCCACGGATCGCCCTGCGATGCGACCAACGAATATGTCTTCCCCGAAACGGCCTATGACAAAAACAAAATGGACCGCCTCTTCTCAAAAGTCCCATTGTTCTGCTTCCAAGGCCATACGCATATCGCAGGGGTCTTTACTCCCGATCCAGGTTTCATCTACGCCGAGGAATGCGACCACAACTTCACTCTGGGACGCGAAAAACTGATGATCAATATCGGAAGTGTCGGCCAACCTCGCGATGAAGACCCACGAGCTTGCTACACCATCGTCGACCAAGAAGCCAAAAAGGTATTCTTTCGCAGAGTTCAATACGATCTCGATACGACCATCGCCAAAATCTACAAAATTCCCGAACTGGATAACCAACTGGGGGACCGCTTGCGGTCAGGAAAATAAGTCCAGCCCTCTGATGAAAAACCGAAAGCATCCATCTTGAGAACCGCAATCCTCAGCGATATCCATGGCAATCTCGAAGCCCTCGAGGCGGTGCTCAAGGACATTGAGTCTCAAAATGTCGACCGAATCATTTGCTTAGGCGATGTCATCGGCTACGGTCCGAACCCAAGGGAATGTTTAGACCTCGTCATGCAGATGTCCGTGTGCGTCATTGGGAACCACGATTATGGAGCGGTCAACGATCCAGAGGGATTCAGCGCATCGGCCGAACGCGCTATTTTTTGGACCCGTCAACAAATCGAGCAAAGCGAGAATCCCGATGACGCCCGACGCCGAATCCTCTTCCTTCTGAAATTACCAAGGATTCATAGCCAAGACGGACTCCTGTTCGTCCACGGTTCGATCCGCGATCCGATCAATGAATACGTGTTTCCCGACGACGTCTTCAACCGCCGCAAGATGGAGAAACTCTTCGGGATGATCCAGACATTTTGCTTCCAAGGGCATACCCACACCCCTGGGATTTTCACCCCCGATTACCAATTCCTCTCCCCCGACTCCTTCAACTACAGATACCGGCTTACCGAGCCCAAAGCGATGATCAATGTCGGAAGCGTTGGGCAACCACGGGACGAAGACTGGAGAAGTTGCTATGCGATCTTCGATCCACCCTTCTTGGAATATCGCCGAATCGAATACGACGTGGATGCAACCGCCGAGAAAATCTTCCAAATTCCTGAACTCGATCGCTTCCTCGGAGAACGCCTTTTCCGAGGAAATTGATACCAATCCACGGAGCAGAGGGACCGACAAATGATCCTCGAAGGTATCCTCACGACCCAATCGGCCGACGAACGGATGCACGTATCGCCCATCGGACCGCATGTCGATCGGCGCTTGGAAACCTGGGTTCTTAAACCTTTCAAAACATCGACGACCTTCTCGAATCTACAACAGACCCATCGGGCTGTTTTCCATATCGTCGATGACGCGTTGCTTATGGTCCAGGCCGTCTTGGGAATCTGCAATACCCAAGAGGGAACTCCTCGGGCCGATTACCAACCCGCGGTGGGCTGGGTGCTTCAAAACGCATGCCGCGCCATTCCTCTCCAAATTCATCGATGGGATCTATCCAAAGATCGAGCGATCGCAGATTGCCACGCCGCAGAGAGCATCGACATCCGCCCGTTCTGGGGCTGGAATCGTGCAGCAAACAGCTTGCTCGAACTCTCGATCCTTTGGAGCAGACGCGAGATGGTCGAACATGCCTTTCTCACTGAAGAATTCGAAAGACACAAAGTGGTGATCCACAAGACCGCCGGGGACCGCGAGCTCGAAGCCCTTGCGCTCTTGGAGCGATCGTTAGCCGATCGCTCCAAAGCTTAGTGTCGCTCGAGCGGTCCAGGTCAGTGCTTTGAGATTCCTCTGCCGATCAAGGCAGCGTTACTACGATGCCGTCGTTTCGGCCAGCCATCGCCCTGTAGACCTGCATATCGACCGTGCTGGAAATCGTATGGATCGATCCATCCATCAATAGGAACAAACAACCACCGGTGTGCGGACTCCAAAATCCCCCTGGACTACCCGTTGGAGCATTGGGCCCACCAGACCGCACGTGAACGGTAGCCATCGTGATCGCCGGACGGACAGTTTGACCTACGGTCTGTCGGCGCAACTGGGCGATTGTAGGCGAAAAAACCGTCTGAGCTGTCGGGATCACTCCGGCCCAACCATTGGGGGCAAACATGCTGGCCCGCTCACCAATCCCAATGGTGTTGGATGTCCCATCGGTGATGTCCGCATGACGGATCGCTTGATTGCGATGAAACATCCCATTGAAAGGGGACTCCTCATACATTGCGGTGTATCGCGGAGTGTTGGCAGGATCCCCACCCCCCAGCGAACCGATATAACTGCAATGCGCAAGATCCCGGATGCCGATCGACGTGGGCCAAACCGTAACCGGTTCGTTCCAAGCATCCGAGGGGCACTGGTAGGAAGGAACGCGCGCGCTGCGGGCAACTTGATTCTCAGGAGCGGTAATAGGAAGCCCAAACTGAATCGATTGATGGAGGCTCGCCAACTCCATGTTCGGCAAAATCATTGCAAAGACACTCCAACCTGGCCCCGTTTCTGGCACCGGGTCATTACCCACCCCAGACCATACCCCCGTGACCCGCGAAATGAATCCTGGAGCAAACCTCTTGTGGGCCCCTTCGTAGTTGTGCAGCGCCAAACCGATCTGCTTGAGATTGTTAGCACATTGCATGCGTCGAGCCGCCTCCCGGGCAGCTTGGACGGCCGGAAGCAAGAGCCCAACAAGAATTCCGATGATGGCAATGACCACCAAGAGTTCCACAAGGGTAAAACCGCTTTGGCGGCCTTGGCCAGACTTCGCTTTGCGAAACCTCTTTGGTAAACCAACGCGTTGAAACATAGACATGGAGAAAACTCCTCACAGCGAGAAACGATGGTAAGCGAATCGTCAATTTGGCTGGCTAGGTCCCTGTTCTTATCAAACGAGTCCCGATGGCTTGCTCCTACCACCTATTGTTACTGAGACTCAGTCTCAGTACAATCCACCCGAAGTGCCTTTTCGCATAATTTCTTGTGAAAATTATTTGGCTCACAGCCGCACCGATGCACGGGACGGAGAAACGAAGACTATGGAAAAAGACGCCGACCCACATGACACAAGGTCTGATGACCAACCAACCCAAGACGATTCGCTCGAGAAATCCTCAGGGCCACGACTCCCCAAGATCGTTCCGTTCCGAGATCTGTGCCGCTGCGGCGACGAGGTTTGGATCGAACATGCAGGGCAGCTCTACCGCCTCAGATGCACCAAACAAGGGAAACTCTTGCTGACGAAATAGAGGGCAACCTCGCTCGGTAAAAAGCGAGGAACGACGAGCGATGGATTAGTAGGAATCTGTTGCGTCCGCCGCCAAAAACGTATCGATGAATGCTTCGAGACGTTCGTAAAACGCCGAATCTATCGGCTTAAAATGGGAATTCTCTGCCGTATCCCCGAAGGCCCCGATCTGGAAGAAATCGGGCGCCTGGGATTTGAGTTCCTGGAACCTTGCTTGGAATTTCTGATTCTTGACCTCTTGTGGGTGGATCGCTTTGGAAACATTCGCAAGATCGTCAAAATACATTTCCAAAGTCCAGTAAGTTTGGTTCGCAGCCCAGCGGTTGCCGAGCATGCCCTGGCGTTGCTCAAGGAATCCACGGAGCCACTCGTCAGCGCCGCTAGGATCCAGAGGCTGCCCGGCCAATTCGATCAATTGGGATTTCGCTTTGGCTCTGTCGGATGCGGATCCCTCGATCGCAGATTGGATCTTGCCTCGATCACCGAAAGGCTTGGCATTGAACGCCTCATCGATCAAATCTTGTAGGGTCACGAGTCGCATGAATGGAGAATCTCCAGGAGAGCTTGGCAACGGCTTGGTCCAAAGCGGCCCTTGAGGTCTCCCCGGCACTCTCCTTGGAGATCCCACGGTTCCTCGCATCTTCTTGTACAGGGTTTGATGGCAGCCAGCGCAATCGTATAAAGCGTAGTCGCCCCAATTCGTAGCGGCATGAGCTTGTTGTTCCAACAGATCATGGTAGTTCAGGTTCGCCGTCCACTGGCCGATACGGCTTTGCTGGGTTTTTCTAAAATGGGTTTGGATCGTCTGTTTCAACTGCGAATGATCCGAGGTGTTGGATGCAAGGTGAATCCTCAGGTACTTTATACGATCGTCTGCAAGCCGCTTATCGATCTCGCTCTCGAGTGTAGCAAGTCTGTTTGATTTCTCCTCGAGCGTCATCCAGTGTTTGTTGAAGGTCCCATCGAGGAATTTACCAAGATCCAACGGTGGCAAGGGCGGGTGCCCGGCAGCGTACATTTCGTGAGTGATCCATTTGGACTCCTCTGGGTTTCCAAAGTGGCAACTCAAGCAAACCCGTGCCGCAAGGGCGCTGTTTTCAAGATCGTAGAAACCTTTGCCGAGTTTTGCGCTCGGTGAGTTGCTGATCCAGCTTAGGTCCATATGATCGACGAGGTAGTCCTTACCCTGGCCGTGGCATGCTTCGCATCCGATCGATTCTCTAGCGATAGGCTCCCCCTCCGATTGGAACTGGGCATAGGTTCGACCTGGAGTTGTCGGGCCGCTTTGATCTGGCCGCAATCCTGCATGGCAGGTTAAACATTGGGAACGAAAACCCACCGATCCCTTATCGATATCGAGATGATTGAGGATCGACTCAAACGCCTCGGTCAGCGGTCCGTTCCTATCCCCGTTTTTGTACACCTTGGTCAACGCCATTGCATGGACATCCGGTTGGGCCGGAATCATCGCTTTGTTATCTGGACCGAGCCCCAAAAAAGTACTTGCTTGGTTTAGACCGATCCAACGATGCTGCTCTTGAGGATTCAGGTTGCTATGGCATGTGACGCAAGCTTTATCAAAGGCTTGCCCAGAGCCTCCATCCAAATTGCTCTTGTCCTTAAACGAGTGGGGATCCTCCAAGCCAACCGCTGGTGCTGCAAGCATCGAGATTGCGAGAGCAACGACACAAATCGCACCGAACGCAAAGATGATCCTAGGATTGCAAATTCTGGGCCAAGAGGTTTGGATCATGATCTTCGCGTGGCAAAAGAGTATTGCAAGGACCTGGCCGCTCAGGGGCCTAAGACTTTGAGTAAAAGAACCAGGTCCGATACCCAGGGGTCAGAAGCCCACAAATCCGATGTCCTGGAATTCGATTGTAATCCGTCGGGGCTAAACTCGCCTGCCTTCATCTGCGGGAAAACCGGAGACTGAGTTGATTTCGGGAAAACAAGCCGATTTCGTAAACGTTGCAGGGGAGCATCGGCCTGCTCGGGTGGAGAACTCGCAAGGGTGGAAAGGTAAGCCAAAGCGGCTTGTTCCCAGTTACCCGAGGCCGCAGCCGAATTCCATTTTTCGCGCGTCCATGAACGATGTTGCTCAAGGGTCCAGGTCGGCACCATGGGACCCGATCCAGCGTTGTTCGAGCGGGGGAACACTCTCTGCAATTGCAATCGCTTGGCC
>JAJTEK010000103.1 GCA_021299695.1 Pirellula sp.
GGGCTCGTCCCGGCGGAGGCAGAAGTTCGCAGCTAGAAGCCTCCCGTCGGGCTCGTCCCGGCGGAGGCAGAAGTTCGCAGCTAGAAGCCTCCCGTCGGGCTCGTCCCGGCGGGGGCGGAACTAAGCAGCTACCAAGGATCGCTTTGCCGCCTGTAGCTGCTAGTCTTGGCCCCGCCGGCATAAAGCCGACGGAGGCCAAACGTGGACACCCCGCCGGCAAAACCCTTCCAAGACTTGAACTTTTCCCGCTATTTTCCACCAAGACCCAAGTTGGACACTTGGTTTTTGAGAGTGCAACGACTGCCCAAAAAACCAGCATCTTTAAAACACCCCTCTTTTGGGTGCCTGCGCGATTTCTGTGCAGTGCTATCAATAGCCCCTAAAGTATTGCCAGCATTGGGTTTACGCCAAGGGGCTTGACGGTGGTGTCAGTATTGACGCGAGTCCGCCGGAGGGAGCCTTGGGATTCGCTATGGATGCGAAACAGAGGGACCGTCAAGTGGAGGATCGGTCCCCGCGTACGGTCGGCGGGGGCCCGGTCGCTCTCGAAAAGAACTGACCTTGCCATTCGCAACCATCGCACCGAGAGGTGCCAGGAAGGTAAATTGTTATGAGCCAAGCAGCAAGCAACGGAATGTCGGATGCAGGATCACTCGCAAGCGGGGAGAAACTCGCTGCCGATATGGTTGTTTTCAAGTCCGTTGCCGAGGAACTTCGCGCTAAGGTATGCGGATCGGCAAAATTCGAAGATCGATGCCATTGGGTGCAGCAAGTTGCCGCCGAACTCTTCGGCGTGGCCCCCACCTGGACTGCCTTCTATCGCGAAACCTTAGGCGTCGACGGCATTGCCCACTGCATCTTTGCCTCCCCGGAAGAATTCCGCCACTACGAAGCGACCGAGTCGCACTCGAAGGTCTTAGAAATGCTGACCGTCTTGCGATCCCGTGATCTGCCCGACTGCGATCCGACCGAGACGCTTCGAATGATCACCGTACGGATCCCAAAAAGCCTTCACGATCGGATCTGCAAGGAAGCCAATGAGCTCGATGTGAGCGTCAACAAGCTGTGCATCACCCGTATGCTTCAAAAAGTCGACACCTCCATGCTTCCGGTTTCCGCCAAGAAAAGACGAGGACGACGCCCCGGCGCCGAGTACCACAAAACTACGGCAAACGCGATGGAAGCCTCTTCGGTTGCCTTAGCACCCCTGACTTGCGAAACGGTCAGCTCAATCCTCTGAACCCCGAGCCAGTGGCGAACGGCAACCATCACCGACTGGCCGCCAAAGTGGCCTCTAAAATTGAGCGTGGCCGACCGGCCACGTCGGTGCAGGGTTTGGTTCTGACTGTTTTTCGTGCTCGTGCTCGATCGATCCATTGCGATCGTATCATTCCATCCTGGTCAACGCGCTGCTCGGGCGGGAATTTGGTAATGGATAGGCTGATGGAGATAAAGGGCATGATCCGCGAGTCGGGGAACGGCGGTTTATGGGCCGTAACGCAAGTCGGGTTGATGCCATGCACGCGAAGTGTTCGATTACGATTACGAGCACCGCTGCGCTGAGCACGAGCACGATGAGAGCCGACCGGGTGTCAGCTAGAACTAGCTCTTCTGCGCCGCGGACACACTGTGGTATAATTCCGATGTCGGGAGGCTGGGCAATCGCTCCTCGGACCGTTTCCTCGCGAAATGGTCCCCGAGGGGAGGAAAGTCCGGGCTCCAACGAGCAAGATGGTCGATAACGTCGACCGGTCGTAAGGCCAGGGAAAGTGCAACAGAAAGATACCGCCAGAGCCGCAAGGTTTCGGTAAGGGTGAAATGGTGGGGTAAGAGCCCACCAGGGGACGGGTGACTGCTCCCCTCGGCAAACCCCATCTGGAGCAAGATCCAACAGAGTGAGGCGCTCAATTTTGAGCGCCGCATCCGGCTCGTGATGCCAACACTCGGGTAGATCGCTCGAGCCGCCGAGCAATCGGTGGCCTAGATGAATGATTGCCCTTGGCGATCCAATCGCCATGACAGAACCCGGCTTATAAGCCTCCCGACTTTTTTACCGATCAACGAGCTGACCACCGAGCCGATGGCACCCCCCAAACCATCCCCAACCCTAGGACCTGACAACTCCGCGTTGACCTATGCAGTCCTAGTGGAACTCTCGCTCGGCCTAAGTGCGATCCTCATCGGTCTATTCCTGGGCTTCAATCCCCGCCAAGACCTCCCGGCCTGGTGGGACGGGCCCGCGATCCTCAAAAGCCTCGGGATCGGGCTCCTCGTCGGCTCGGCACTGGCACTAGGCATGGAGCTTGTCTCTCGGCTCCCGATCCGCTCGATCCAAAAACTCGAACGCTCGATGCAATCGCAACTCCATTTGCTCCTTGGACCCATGAGCGTTCCGGACCTGCTTCTTCTATCCCTCAGCGCCGGGATCGGAGAGGAACTACTCTTCCGAGGGTTGATCCAAGGTTGGTGGATGTCGCTTGCCGAATCCCAGATGTTCCTCGAGTCACTGCCGGCAATGGCCCTTTCGGCCATTTGCTTTGGCTTGGCACATCCGCTCAGTAAAGCCTACATCGCCCTTGCCACCTTCGCTGGCTTTTTGTTCGCCGTCCTGTACTGGGCAACCCGCGATTTGCTCGCCTGTGTCTTGGCGCATGCGATCTACGATGCGATCATTTGCGTTTACTGGAAATGGACTCAATCCCAACTCGCCAAAAAGAATCAAACCGATGTTTAGCGAGATCTTCCCCGATCCGACGTTGATGTTTCGGTTCAAGATCGATGTCCAGCGATTGCAAAATGAAGTCCTCGACTTTTCCGACATCGATCATTGGGGTTTAAACAGCACCCATCGCATGCCACCGATCGCACAACTCGGTACCCAGCAGCCTCCGATCGAGGCGAAGATTGCTTGGAACCATCAGGGACTATTTCTGCAAATCGATATGGAGGTCTCCGATGGTTATCCCGTCGACCTGTCTCAAAGAAGCCATTCGGTAGAACTGATGGTCAACACACGATACAACCGCAAAATCCTTAGAGAAAACGCGTTTTGTGCGTCCTTTTCGTTTTTCCGAACGCCATTCTACCGCCGCACGCGTTATGCCGACCCCAAAAGCGGTGCCCAACGCATGTTGGCCCATGTCAAAAGCCCCCGTCCCCACCGAGACCAAACCGAGGACCCGAATCAAGCGGCGATCGTCGGTTGGGCTCGCGCTTGGGATTCCGGACTGACTTCGTGGGTTCGCATCAGTCCTCAAGCGATGCATGAGTTTCGGCCAGACGAATTCCCCGACATTGGACTCTACTTCCGCTCCACGATTTCACACTTCGACGATCCGACTGCAAGTAGGAAACCCCACCAGGAATCGGGCATGGTCCACCATCAAAAAATTTCCGATAGAGATATCCCAAGTCTCTATACCCACTGCCGATTGATCGATCACTCTCCAAACAAAGAACCTCGCTCCTGACTTCCATCTGCTTGAGATTGCTCAAAACCGAACCCTCCGCAGGCTTGCATGTCGATGCCACTGCGCTGTCCTTGGATCGCTTGCGCAATCTCTCGAAATCTCAAATCGCCGACCTCGCGCTCGATTCGAATCTCGGAGCGATCCGTCTAGGCGAGCTATTCGAAATCGAACTAGATCGAGGCGACGATGCGCTGATCCTTTGTGGAGCGTTGCAACATTTCCATGGGCTTTGCGCCTCGACAACCTCCGGCACAACCGTCATTCTCGGCGATGTAGGGGACGATTTTGCCAAGAGCCAACGCGGTGGCAAGCTTTTCGTCGATGGCTCCGTGGGTCAAAGAGCTTTAGCCGACAAACGCGACGGATTGGCCTTGATTCGAGCCGACGCCGGCGACAACTTTGGCTGCCCGTTGCCTGGAAAACTCCAAGGCATCCAAGGTGGAGACTCGATCGTACTTGGAAATCTCGGGCATCGCGCCTGCCAACGAATGCGCCGCGGCACTCTTTGCGTCGCAGGAGACGTCGGGAACCATCTTGCTCCTCAGTGGATCGCCGGAACCATCTTGGCCCTAGGAACGCTTGGACCTCATTTCGGTATCCAAATGCGTCGCGGTTCTCTGATCGTCCCATCGAATCGACCTGATTCGCCCGGAGCCTCGCTCTCTGCCTACCGGCAATTGGAGCTGAGCTTCCTGCCGATCCTCTGGCGATATCTCCATCATTTGATCCTTGATGCCGCGAGCTGCCCTTGGCTAGACCAAGCGTTCCAAGCTCGCTGCACTCAATTCGCTTCGCAAATCCCAACCACCCGCCAAGTGCTTCGCTCCATCGGGGATCTGGAATGCCAGGGGCAAGGAGAAGTCCTGGTCCTTCAAGATAACCATCACCGGTCTGATTAGCCCCCAAGGAAACCAACAACATGACAGGTCGAAAAATCGGCATCTTCGGCGGCTCGTTCGATCCTATCCACCTAGGACATCTCCTGATTGCCGATCAATTTTGCAGCGAACTTTCGCTCGACCTTGTCAAGCTCATCCCGGCAAAGATCTCTCCCTTCAAACAAGGCTATACACCGACGGCAGATAAGCACCGCGTCGAAATGCTCAAACTCGCCATCGGCGCTCACCCAAAACTCCAAGTCGATGAGATCGAACTCCAACGCGGCGGGGTTAGCTACACGATCGATACCGTAGTGGAACTGCAACGCAACGAACCCGATGCGACTTGGTATCTGCTCATCGGTGCAGACTCGCTCAAGGATTTCAAGAAATGGAAATCCCCAAACGAACTTCTCAATGCCGTGCAATTGGTCGTCGCACGGCGAGGCGGGTGCCCCGAACCTGACTGGTCGGAACTAGCCGGACTTGCTCCCCCGGATCGACTCCTGGACATTGAAAAACTCCGATTGGATATCCCTGTCGTGGAGATCTCCTCGACGTCAATCCGCCAAAAAATCGAACAAAACCGCAGCATCCGCTACCTCGTTCCCGCACCGGTCGAGGTTTATATTCAAGAACACCGACTCTATCAGCGATCGACCGATACCTCCGCGGCGCGACCGACGTAGTGCAACACTTGATTGGCCGCAAGCGACCCGGAACGCAAGGCCCCTTCCATCGTCGCCGGCCATCCCGTCGCAGTCCAATCCCCGGCGAGAAACAATCCTTGTGCTCCAAAGGTGGCCGTCTCGAGCCGACTCTGATCATGCCCCCTAGATACCGAAAAAACCGACTGCGGATCGGTCACCACCTTGCCCCGTAATAACTCTGCCCCAGAACGGACAAGCTCTGGAAAAACCTCCCGAAGATCAGCTTCCACCGATCGCAAAACCGCCTCAGAGTCTCCCTTGGGCAAATCGCGTGAACCGCTTATGACAATCTGATAATAGTGCTCGGAGGCATTGGGATCCGACTCGCTAGGTCCGGGAAATACCCATTGGCAAAGCCGATCGATCAAGATCGCATGCGGGTCGTTGAACCACTTCTTAGACCACCAAGTATGCACCCCGGTGATCGGTGCGGACTCAAGGCTCTGGACATCGCGAAGGATTTTGCCCCCGTCGGGTAAGCTGTCGATGGTCGCATCGCTCAAGATCATCCCTAAGCGATGCCAAGGAACAGCAAGGACGACCGCTTGGAACTCAGGCACCTGAGGAAACTCAGACAGCTTCGCTACCGAATCGCTTTTGGTCTTGATCCCAAGGCTCCAAGTGCCCGAACCGCTGCGCCTGAGCCCTTCGACTCCTTGCCCAGCAACGAGCCGAACCCCGATTCGGGCAAGGGACGCTTTTGCGGTCTGATCGATCAGCTCCGAGAGACTACGCTGAGGAACCAACAAATGGTAAGCGTCCTTCGTCGCCGCAAATCCATCGATCATCACTTTATGGACCGATCCCATCGTGATCCTAGGAAGCTGCTCTCCCAAGGCACTGACCAAGATCGTACTCCAAAAGCTATCGATCGCGTTGCGAGGTTGACGTTGCGCCTTGAGCCAATCTAGGGCCATCTGACGCTCGAAGTCTCGAGTCGGTCGTGTCCGAATGAGCTTACCGAGCGCCGAGGCGATCGCGATGCGATCCAAAGGACTCAAATCCGGCCACTTGAGCAACAGTCCCGAAAGATGAAATGGGGCCGGGAGCGGCCATGCGGCCGCTTGGAATGGCTTGCCCGCTCGAGACCGAAACCAAAGTGTCGATTGCTCATGCCACTGCTCTCTCTGGCCGGTGTCCTCGATGAATCGAATCAGTTCGCCGCAACACCGCATTCCGACATGCTGGCAGTAGTCGATCGGTTGGCCGCTCTGAGGGTCGGTAAAGGAACCGACCCGGCCCCCGAGCCTACTGCGGGATTCGATCAGCCATGTCTCACAGCCGTGTTTGGCAAGGTGCATCGCGGTCTGAATTCCAGCGAGCCCTCCACCGACGACAGCGACCCTTGGAGCGCCCTGCCCCATCGCATCCGAACGGAAAATCGTTCTGGGTGCAGGAGCTCTCAAGGACCGGAACCAGGGAGTAAAGGCGTGCGAAACATAGAGTTTGATTTTCTGAGGTAAACCCAACGAGGGCCGACCGACCAGCGGCGACCTAGGATCGTTCTGAATCTGCTTAAAAATCTGATGGTACGTCTGCCAGATCATCGCGAACATGCGCTGGCCGTCGGCATCGAGATGTTGGCCAAGCCCCCAAGCTTGGTCGTAGCAACCCTCGGCTCGCTGGCAATAGAGCCGCATGAGCCCTTTCCAGTCTCCGAGTTTTTCGACCCCCTGGCCCCCCGAGGCCGGGTCAGAGACTCTCAACGCTTCGATCAAGGCGACTCGGTCGAATCCGAATCGCATGAGGTCCTCGTGGGCCAGATACATTCGGCCGCGTTGGGCGTCTTCGACAAGATCACGAAGGATGTTGGTCAACTGAAAAGCATGTCCGCAATCGACCGCCATGTGATGCTCGCTCGTACCGGCCAGTGGAACCCCCTTGGTCGACCAAATCGCCGTGCAGCTTAACCCTACTGCACTTGCCACGCGGTACATATAGGACTGGAGTTGGCCGTAATGCTCGATCGACTGGGGCCGGGAGTCTTGATCGACACCCATGACGATCTGCTTCAAGAGCTCCTTGGGGATCGCAAAACGCTCGACGGAATCTGCGAGTGCCAAACGGATCGCTTCGAGGGGTTCGAGCCGACTGGGCGATGGGTTTTGATCCAGTCCTTCAATCCACTCAAGCCAATCCTCGGCTTGCCAATTCTGGTCTGAAGACTTCGAATCCGACTGGCCATCGGTCGCGTCATCGGCGAGCCTTGAAAAAGCGTACAGGGCCGTCATCGCGCGTCGTCGATCCAACCTTAGGAAATCAAAGGCCCGGTAAAAGTTCGATCCGCTCGCCTGGGCGATTCCCTGGCATGCGGCGTAAGATGCATCGAGTTGGATCATGCTCTGATTTTCGACCCACTGGACTTCGGCGTTGCAAAAATGGCCCGGACGGCAAGCCGGATTTTCTGAAACTTGGTGACCTCCACAGGTTGGCTCCATACATCGAATCGGTTCCCCGCGATATTGTCAAGAATCTGCAGACCGCCGCCGACGAAGAGTCTTACGCTCCGACGAAACCAACTCGGCCCCTGTTCGGCAAGCGGGGCACCAGCAGACAGGTGCATACGGGCCTGCTCAGTCCACTCCTGGAGCACCTTGGGCGCTCGATCGGATCCTTGCGCCCATTGGCTTTGTGTGATCAGGCCTCGTTCCAGTCGCTCCTTGGGCAGATAGAACCGCCCCCGGGCCGCATCGAGCGAGACGTCTTGGCAAAAGTTCGCAATTTGCAAACCTGTACAAATGGAATCGGACCACTCGAGTGCTTGGGGGGAGCTGGTCCTGGCTAACCCCAGGATGATCCGACCGACTGGGTTGGCTGAACGCCTGCAGTAATCGAGAAGTTGCGCATCATCTTCGTAGCTCGTAACCGATTGGTCTTGAACAAACGCCGAAAGCAAATCGTCGAACGGTACGATGCTCAACGAATAAGTCTCCATGGTGTGATGCAACGCGACAAAGACAGGATGGAGCGACTCGCCTCTTGAAGCTTTCTGCAACTCGCCTCTCCACCAACCGAGCAACCTTATGGAGCCGACCGGATCGTCGAGCTCATCGGCAAGGTCGTCAGACCATCGGCAGTAGGCATAGATGGAGCAAAAATGCGGGCGAATTTCCCGAGGAAGCCAACCATGGGTCACCGAAAAATTTTCGTAGTGGCTTTTGGCTAATCTCTCGCAGTAATCGAACGCTTGGTCTAGCCCCCATCGAGGGGACTGGCTGTCGGGTCCGCACCATGCAAGGTCGGTAAGCACCTGCGTAGATCCTGCTCGCACGGTTGCTTTCGGTAGTTTAGAAAGGGGCTGGTTGATCAAGGATTCGCAGTTCGTAGGATCGGGCGATCAGGCACGGGGTTTACGCATGGCCGGTTTTTGTTCGGTTGGTGGTTTTCGGTATCTTTCGCCTTCGCGGTAGCTTGCCCAAGGAGTATGATTTTAGCAGTTCAGTGCCGTTTTATGAACCTTAGAGCAAACCTATGAAGATTTTACTTGCGGCTCCCCGAGGATTTTGTGCGGGAGTCAACATGGCGGTCAAAAGCCTTGACCTTGCACTCAAGCATTTTGGTGCCCCGGTCTACGTTTTCCACGAAATCGTTCACAACCAGTATGTAGTGCGATCTTTCGAGTCCAAAGGTGCGGTTTTTGTCAACCATCTCGAAGAGATCCCCCCAAAATCCACCGTCCTTTTCTCTGCGCACGGTGTATCACCCGAAATTCGCAAAGTGGCCCAACAACGCGACCTTCTGGCGATCGATGCGACTTGCCCTCTGGTGACCAAAGTGCACCTGGAGGCGATCAAATTCGCCAAAGATCACTACACGATTGTCTTGATCGGCCACCAAGGGCACGACGAAGTGATCGGTACGATGGGTGAGGCTCCCGAAGCGATAGTGCTGGTCGAATCGACCCAGGATGTCGATCAACTCGAGTTTGAACCAGGTACGAAACTTGCCTATCTGACCCAAACGACCCTGAGCGTCGATGATGCAAACCGAATCATCGAGCGACTCAAGACCAAGTTCCCTTGGATCGTCGGTCCGCCAAAAGAAGACATCTGCTATGCGACCCAAAACCGACAAGAAGCGGTCCGATTGATCGCACCCGATGCGACCAAGGTCATCGTGCTGGGCTCCCAAAACAGCAGCAACTCGCAGCGACTTCGTGAATTGGCCGAAGAGCAAGGCCGAGTCGCTTACCTTGTCGATGGGCCTGAGGACCTATCTCTCGATTGGTTTGAGCCCTCCGATGTGGTGCTCGTCACGGCCGGCGCAAGCGCCCCAGAAGAGGTAATTTCCCAAACGCTCGACTGGCTTCAGAGCCACTTCCAAGCCGACCTCGAACTCAGAGAAGTTCGTAAGGAAGAGGTGCTCTTTCCGCTCCCCAGGGCCCTTCGCGTGCTGACTTAGCCACTCCAAAGACGAACGATTAGAAGCGATGGCCGAACTTCGGGCCATTGGGACATGTCGTCAGAATTTCCGGCCCCTGCTCGGTCATCAAAATGGTGTGCTCGAATTGGGCCGACAAACTCGCGTCCCGGGTGCGTACCGTCCAATTGTCGTTGGTGTCGAGCTTGGTGAATCTTGCTCCGGCGTTGATCATCGGCTCGATGGTGAAACACATTCCCGGAAGCAGATAGTCTTGGCGACTTTTGCGATCGGGGAAGTGTGGGACGTTAGGGTACTGGTGGAAGCGGCGCCCTAAACCATGTCCGACATACTCGCGAACAACGGTAAAACCGTACTTGTCGGCTTCGGCTACGACGCATTCCCCTATAACGCTCACAGAGCAACCCGGCGTTAAGGCTTGGATCGCTCGGTGCATGGCGTCAAAGGCACACTGGGTGACCAACCGCCCCTGCTCCGACACGTTTCCGATCAAGAAAGTCTCGGATTGATCGCCATGCCAACCATCGACGATCGATGTGATATCGACATTGACGATATCGCCATCCTTGAGAATGTAATCGCAAGGGATCCCATGGCAGATCACATCGTTGACGCTTGTGCAACAGCTTTTGGTATAGCCCAAGTACCCCAGGGTCGCCGGGGTATGCTTGTTGGAAAGAGTGTATTCGTGGACAAGCTGATCGATCCGTTCGGTCGAGATCCCCGCCTTGACGAAATCCCGAAGGTAGTCCATCAGTTGGGCGTTGAATCGGCCGGCCGCACGCATCTGCTGTCGTTGAACTTCCGAGAGTTGGAGTTTTCGAAAATTCTGAAGCATGTTCGAAGCACGTAGCTGCTTTCCGTCACCGAAGTCCCTTGCGGGCGTGAACAAGTCTGTACAATCCAACCGAAATCCTAACTAACCGCATTTCCGTGTGAAATTTTAGCCAAACCCCGAGAAAAAAAAAGCCGCTGAGCATGAGAGACTCCCCCGACTTTGTCGTCGAGAGCCTGAGCTGTCCAATCCAAGTGATTTACAGCGATGAGCATTTGGTCGCGGTCTTCAAGCCCGCTGGCCTAGTGGTCCATCGCGGGCCGAAGACCTTAGACAGCGAACCGATCCTCTTGCAAACGCTCCGCGACCAATTGCAGCAGTTCCTCTACCCGGTCCATCGCTTGGATCGTCCCACAGCAGGTTTGATCCTCTTGGCCAAGACCCCTCAGGTCGCCGCCCAACTCGGGGAGATGTTCATGGCCCAACAGATCCAGAAACACTACCAAGCTCTCGTACGCGGTTCGATGCCACAAGAATGCCGGGTCGATCGACCACTGCTCCACCCCAAACATTTCGAGGAACGATTCACGTGTGCCCATCCGGAACAACCGGCGACGACCCATTTTCGTTGCCTTAAGCGCTTCGAAGTTCCCTGGCCGGCTTCGGGGTTCCCCACGGCCCGTTTTTCCCTCCTGGAAATCCGACCTGAGACGGGTCGTTGGCACCAGATCCGCCGACACCTGAACCACCTCGGCCATCCGATCCTCGGGGACCATCGCCACGGGGACCACCGATGGAACCAAATGTTTTATCAAAGAACCGGAATCTACCGCATGCTGCTGTCTGCCATGCGACTCGATTTCCGACACCCCAAGACCGACGAACCGATCTCTCTTTTGGTCCGGCGAGGCGAAGCCTTCGACCAAGCCCTCGAGTGCCTTGCGCAAGAGAGCCTCTGACCGCCAAACCAGCCAAACCAACCAAATCCCTTCGAACCCTGACAAATCTGGTTGGCAGCTCGCTTAACTCTCCAATCCAGAGGGCGAGACATCCGAGACTAGTCCCTACTTCCGTGTATTCGGTGTGTTCCGTGGTTCCGCCGTTCCCCGGTCTTCGTGTCTTTCGTGCTTCGCTTCCAGGTCCGCAACAGAGGGCTAGCGATTCGAACTGCGACGAAGTCGCTTCGATGGTCCTGAACCAAATGGACTACCATCCTCCGAACCCGATCCGGGCAACCAATCGATCTCGCTAGCAAAGAGATTTTCGACCGTCGAGGCCCAATCGCTTCGAATGCCAAGGCCCTCTGCTTCTCCCCCCGATTTCGAATTGAGCCAATTGATCAAGGACAAAACATCCAAGGGAGATATCGAACCGTCGTTGTCGACGTCACAAAAAATCTCACCGACCCCTTCGCTCTGTCGCGACCCGTACTTGTTGATCTGATCGACAATCCGCAAAGCATCTAGCGGCGAGACGGATTGATCATCATCCACATCCCTAGGATTCGAAGCGTTATGCCAACGGATATTGATGCTCGAGGCTTCAAGCTGATCGTCCAGAATCTTCATTGCCGGAACGCCGTCGCTAGGAACCGTGACAACCAGCATGCGTTTGGATGCCAACTGATGCAGCGAATGGGCAAACCCTGACTCAAATTGCAACGTGCGCGAGAGCTCATAGGTCGGTCCATTCCACTCCTGCAACTGGGGAACCTCCACGATGGTCCGGAGCGTGATCCATCGACCCGCAAACCATAGGGAGTCGGTAATCTTGTTCGCTAAACCATAAAGGCTACGTTCAAGCCTCTGCGCATCGAAGACCGTGCCGGACCCGAGGAGTACCGATTGACCATCCCCCGGAAATCCGGATTGGATGCTCCCAACCGAACTCGTCGTGATACGGCGAATCCACCGGTGCTTGGAGCACCCCTGAGCTGCTGATGGTCTCGTAAATCAAATCATTGGGACTGGTATCATCCCGAAAGAAATACATCCGACGGTTCGTAGGGTTCCATACATACTCTTTGGAGTAATAGTTCCAATCCCGCGAATGCTTGAGACTCCCCTCGGCTGAAATCACATAGTGCGTATACCATGCCCCAGCATCGTCGACGGCAAACAGGAACTCACCGGCCATCGATAAACCTGCTGGGAGCCCTGGAAGCTGAAAAAAGGGAACTTCTCTCGGACTTTCCTGCTTGAGATCGATTTTGTAAATCAGACCGGATGCGTAGACTACATACAGGAGCTCCGTCTCCCGAGCGTAAGTGATATAGCTAGGGCTACCCAGAAGCGGGATGCTGGTGTCATAAGCGAGAGTTGTCGGATTCCATCGAAAAAGGGTCTGATAGTATTTGCTCAACAGCAATACCTGTCCTTGGGTCGAGACCGTCGTCCAGTCGGGCCAGTAGGTCAAGCCGGTCGGGTCGATCGGGTCGTTTGGGTCTGCTGGTTTGAAATCGGAAATGGGGATGCTTTGTGTACGATACCCATTGCTTGCCGCTGTATCTGGAAAAAAGGCGATTACCGAATCGCCAGTGACGAAGATTTTGATTGCCGACTCCGGGAGAATTACACTACCGGTCGGTAGAAACGCTCGCGAGTACGCAGTGACCTCGTCTCCGTTGAGGATAAAGGGGAGCTGCGATTCCAAAAAATCGATGTCCTCGATAGGGCCCAAGCGGTTGGCTTAGGTAAGGTCTGACGTGGCGTAGACGATACCGGAGTTATCGACGACTTTGGTTTCGTCTGGAAACACCCAAGTGCGTGTGGCATCGGGATAATCACCATGATAAGGACCGTCGCCTCGCGCAACACCAAAGCGTCCATTATCGGCATAGGTTACATAGGTAATGTCCGAGGGGGAGACCCCCAATGAGCGGCCATAAATCGTATTTCGATTGGGAGCGATGGACGATCCGGAGACTGCGAAAACATAGTTTTCGACCGAGTCAATGAGTGTGTTGTTGTTCTTGTTGATGCTGACGAAACGCGCGTAGAGATCGATACTGTAATTGAGAAACAGCAAATTTCCGTCGGAGTGAATCGCCGAGATCGACGAGGGGAGATTGATCAAATGCGTGCGGCTGGTCCCGGAGTTGTTGTAGCGGTAAGCCGTTTGACCAAAGGCGGCGTAGATACCATTGGCATCGACATGAGCGGTTTGCGGTCCTGTGGTCGCATTCTGAAGAGTGATCGGCGCGAGCCACGTCGCTTGAACGATGTCGTATCTTGCGACGACCGGAGAGCTCGAGTCGAAAAAATATCCAACGTCGTTGAATTCGACGATCGATGTGGCCAAGACTCGTCGGTCTTCGAGTTTTTCGAATGCGGGTTTGTACGACAAGGGCTTTTTCATGGCAATTTAGGCTATAAGATGGATCACGCAGGCAATCGACGGGCGAAAACAACTGTCTTCAATATAAAGTATATCTCACTCGCGTCAGCCCAAGAAAGGGCTTGGTTCCCTGATTCTGTGCATTCTGTGCGATCCGATCGATTGAGGACAATCGATCGACCATCATGGTAGAGCCATCGTCCATCAATGCGAAAAACCCTGGAAAAACCAGGGTTTTGCAGCGGAGAGGACAGGAACCGAACTTTTGGGTGTTTCCCCAATGTTTTGTGATAGTTCGAAAGGTACTATCCTTGGTTCTGCGGGTTGTTATGGCAAATGCACCAACCGTACAAAAGCGATTGTATCGACGTGAACGGTAGCCCTAAGGCCAGCACCAGGATAAAATCAATTCAAGAGG
>JAJTEK010000104.1 GCA_021299695.1 Pirellula sp.
TTGGCTTTCAAATAATCAGGTCGTTCAGGCAAGGAAGTGCTGGCAACTGCGCGATCGAACTCTTTATGAAAACGTTTTCTCAACTCGTCGACTTGCTCCCATCTCATTTCACCCCTCCGAATTGCGAGCAACTCATCGCGATGCTCTCCCACATCGACCGCGACTTGCTGATTTCTCAGGATGTCGATCCCGGAAATCAGTAAGCGGATTAGGTGCATGGCATGCTTCCATTTGATTTGCCCCTGGTTTCGCAAATCGGTTTGCAGTTTCTTGAACTGGGATGCGACGTATCCACTGTAAGTCTGATAAACCAATCGGGACAGGAAGATCGAACGATGATCGAGCAGGGCTTGAACCTCGGGTTCCTGCCGCTCGACGATCGGGGAATAGAGGCATTCAAGTGCATTTGGATTTGCCTTGAGCGCCAGGATAAGGAACTTTTGGTACTCCCAATACGCTTCCTGAGTCGCCTCGCACTCGATTTGCTCAGGGACCCCGAACAAGGACCAGTGATCCTCGGCCCTAGGGAGATAAATCCCTCGCCGATCTACATCCGAGTCTTCATTCGATAACCCGTAAGCACGCGAACCGATCACGCATTGGTAAATGACCCGGTCGTAATATCGAGCCTGCTGGAGTTGGGTCTGTGCCTCCCCTTCGGTCGGCTGGCGGTATTTGGCCAACAAAGCCAAATCTGATCCCAGGAAGGCTTCTTCAGAGCCATCCATGAAGCGGACCCCGTAAGTCGCTCTGTCGGAGCTAGGTGTGCTGACAATGGTACCGACGACACCTTCGGGATACAGATCTCTCGACCCTCCCCCGCGGACGCTTTTGAGCACGACGACTTGGCAACCGACGACATACAACGTATCAATCACGATGAAAGACTCCCAGTTGCGTAGGAGTGCCCCGATCAGGATCCTCTGAACCGATCCCTTTGTACTCGACTCGGTAGCCGTAAAGCGCGGCGATGCGATTCCCCCAAACTTGAAACTCGGCTCGGGTCCACTCGAAGCGATGGTCCGCATGGCGGAACTGACCTGCGGGCAAACTTTCCCAAACGCTGTTGTATTCCTTGTTGGGAGTGGTCAGCACCACATGCTTTGGGCAAGCCTGGGTGAACAGGACTTTGGCGAGCGATTCGAGTCTGTTGGGTTCCAAGTGCTCGATGACTTCGACCACCGCCGCCGCATCGAATCCCTGCAAACGACGGTCTTTATAGATCAGCGAACCATGGAGCAGATCGACCCGAGCTCGTTGCCGTTCATCGAAAGCATCAAACCGCAGTCGCTTCCGGGCAATCTCCAAAGATTTGTAAGAGACATCCATACCTACGATCCGCTCGAATTGAGAATTCTTGACCAGATCGCGCAAGAGTCGACCTTCGCCACATCCAAGGTCCAAAACGGACTTGGCGCCGCAGGCGACGAGTTCCTCGAGCACGGCCGCGTAGCGCTGCGTGTTGAGCCTTGCGGGCAGCTCAGGATCGGGAGCTCCAGGAGTCTCTTTGTTATCGTCTCTATAGGTGAGGTCTTGCGCAGGGCTGTTCGCCACCTCAGCAAGAGGGGGCTCATCGGGTTCATTCGACGCATCGGCTTCGATCAATCGCTCCAGCGCACTTCGGACCAAGTTCGCTCGACCGCGTAGATAGCGTCGAGCGATCCATTCCTTGTGGGGATGTGATGCAAGCCAACCTTGGCCCCTCTCCAGAAGCTTATCGATTTCCTCTTCGCCAACGAAGTAGTGTTTGTTGTTGTCAAAGGCCGGGATTAGGACATACAGATGCGTGAGCAACTCGGAGAGTAAACAGGTCTTGGACAGCACCGTTGGTACGTAGGGACTGACACCCCACTGCGGGAACTGCGAATCGAGCAACTCGCAGCGAGTGGAGACCGTGTACCCGAGCGGTTCAAACACCCTTTCTACCCACTGGGAATCGCCACGGGTCGCAAGCGAGTCAATCCTGGCGGTCCACGGAAAAGGTGTCGAGGCCAACTGCGGATAGTCCTTGCATTTTCCCCCAATGGCTGACGAGTAGACTTGGGCGATCGCCACACTCATAAACGATGATGCTACAAAGGGTCGATCATTGACGTACTGACCGAGCATAAAATCCGAGTCGCGGTAAGCCCCCCGGAGCATTCCAACCGGGTCGACCTCAAGTAGCATGCATGCGACCGCGCAGTCGGATTCATACTTCGGATAGTACACATGCACCTTACCAAAACTCATCGAGAACGATTGCACCTTGTCGGGGTGCTTGTGAAGCAGGTAGCTGAGTTTGGTTGCCTCAGGCCCGGTGGTCTCAAGTGTCAAAAGCACAGTTCTCACCTCGTGATAGCAGAGGGTCGGGGGCTAGCATTCTTCGAAAAAAGAAATGGGTGTGTTTGGAGCCTTGACGCGAAAGTCAGAAGGCTGCATATAGGCCGAGAGTAGGCCTCGATTAGTTTAGCAGATATCCAGAGCTATTACCCGGAGGTTATCGCCGGAAAACACGCCTTGTCGAGTGCAGCGAGACGATCCGGGCAGTTTTTTTCAGACGAAGCGGCGAGATTCGGAGCGGTTTGGTGGCTATAGTTGTTATCCATGAACATGAAAACACTTCCCGATTTTTGGTTCGAGCCGCTAGCGTGGATCGACGGCCAATGGCATCCTGGCGGGGAAACCGTCACCGTTCGCAACCCCGCCACGGGGGAGAAAATCGCCGACGTGTCGCGTGCGGATGCCGCCGTCGTGACGCTGGCCATCGAGGGCGCGGTTAAGGCGCTGCGCGCGTGGCGCGATGTGTCTGCCGTAGAGCGCGGTATGGTGTTGAAACGCACCGCCGCACTGCTGTTGGCGCGAAAGGATGAGTTCGCACGGTTGCTCACCGCCGAGCAGGGCAAGCCGTATTCCCAGGCGGCCGGCGAGGTGGAGTATGCCGCCAGTTTTTTCCAGTGGTTCGGCGAGGAGGCGCGGCGCGTCTATGGCCGCATCGCCGCGCATCCCGAGGCGGGGCGCGAGTTTTTCATCGAGCACAAACCAGCCGGCGTAGCAGGTCTCATCACGCCCTGGAACTTTCCCCTGGCGCAAGGCGCCAAGAAGGTCGCCGCCGCACTCGCGGCCGGATGCAGTGCGGTGTGGAAGCCTGCGGAACTCACCCCGCTGATCGCCTTGGCCATCGGGCCTTTAATGCGTCAAGCGGGGCTGCCCGATGGCGTGCTGCAAATCGTGCCCGGGCGTGGATCCGTGGTCGGCACGGTGCTCGCGGAGCATCCGGCGGTGCGGGTGTTGAGCCTCACCGGTTCGACCGCCACCGGCAGCGCGCTCATGGTCGCCGCCGCGCCGGGCATCAAGCGGCTCTCGCTCGAACTTGGGGGCAATGCGCCTTTCATCGTGCTGCCGGATGCCGATCTGGACTTCGTCGCCGAGCAGCTTATGCGTTTGAAACTGTTCGTCTCCGGGCAGGTCTGCGTCACCGCGAATCGCGTCTTTGTTCACGCCGATGCCGAGGCAACGCTGGCAGAGAAACTCGCGGAGAAAATCAGAGCCGCACGTCTAGGCAATGGACTCGCCGAGGGCATCGAAGCCGGGCCGCTCATCCATCGCCAGGCCTGTAGGGAGATTGGCGAACTCGTCGAGCAAGCGGTGGCCGCAGGCGCGGAAATCGTCGCCGAAAATCGCAGCTACGAAGGTGACACAACTCTGCGCGAAGGAAGCTTTTTCCCCCCCACGTTGCTCGTCGGCGTGCGGGATGAGATGCGATTAGCGCAAGAGGAAATCTTCGGCCCGGTCATCCCGCTGCTGCGCTACACCAGCGTCTCGGAGGCCGTGCGACGCGCCAATGACACGCCCTATGGCTTGGCGTCCTATGTGTATGGCCGCGACCTTGCGCAGTGCCGCGCGGTGGCTTCGGCCATCGAAGCCGGAATCGTCGGCGTGAACGAATGGCGACCGCTGAAAGCCGAGATCCCTTTCGGCGGCATCAAACACAGTGGCATCGGCGCCGAAGGCGGCGAAGAAGGCCTCCGCGAGTTCCTTGAAACCCAGGTCATCTCCATGCCGAAATCGATCATCGCATCCTAAGAAATTTCACGCTGCACAACCATCTAGCGAAAACTCAACAAGGGCCCGTTTTTTGGATTCCATGGCAACGCTAAACTGATCGCCTGTATTTCCTTTCAGAACCCTAACTCGCTGCCCCATGTCGACCCGAGTTCTCATCGATCGATCGCTTGATCATCTATCCAAATGCTTGCACAGCTTGGTACGGACGGACCTGATTTACAAACTGCTTGCTTTTTGCCTCTTCTCGCCGGTCTTTAGCCTTGTGTTGGGGTATGCGTTGGCTATGAGCGGAAACCGAGTCTTAACCGATCTGGACATCGTACATTTCATCGCAGGCCCATTGGGTTTGTTGATCTCGGTTCTTTTGGGTGCGATATGGCTTGGGCTATTGGCCATCGAGCAAGCCTCGTTGTTGGGAGTCTTGGCCGCAGAGAGCCAGGGGAAAAAACTCGGACCGATCCCGGCTTTGCTGTTTGCTATCGCGCACAGCCCGACGATCCTCCAGCTCACGGGCCGATTGATCATCAAGACGGCTGCGATTGCAGCCCCTTTTCTGCTGATGGCCGGAGCAGTCTACTTTCTGGTTCTTGGGGATCACGATATCAATTTTTACTTGCAGATGTGGCCTATGAAGTTTCGGATCGCGGTCGCATTCGGAATCGCATTAGCCCTAGGCTTGATCGGTCTGTTGTTGCGATTTCTTTCGTCTTGGTTTTTGGCTCTGCCGTTGATTCTTTTCGAACGGATGTCTGCCAAGGAGGCGCTCAGGGTCAGTTCTCTGAAAACACTTGGCCATCGATTCAGGGTATTCGGGAGACTAGTGCTTTGGTTGCTCCTGGTCTTGACCGCTCATTTTTTAGTGACGTGGGGGATCGGTCGGATCGCTGCCTGGTTGGTGCCAAACTCCATTGGATCACTTGCCGTGCTGGCAGGTCGCGTCGGCTCGATGTTGGTTATCCTGGCAATCACCAGTATCGCATTGAATGTTTTGGCTTCGATCAGTTTTGCGATCTTACTGTTTGGATGTTTCCGGGAATTCTGCCCGGAATGGAGTCAATCGCTCGTCGCGACGAACTTGGATTCCTATTCAAAGCCTACGGTTAGATATCTGCTAACCAAATCGCGCATGATTTCCGGAGGATTCATCGGGCTTCTGACCGTAGCATTGACTGGGTTCTGGGCGGTCGAGTCCTTGGAGCTGGTCGACCACACCCAGGTCATGGCGCACCGAGGCTCGTCGAAGGCGGCCCCTGAAAACTCGCTCGCTGCGATCCAGCAGTCGATCGAAGATCGCTCCGATTGGGTGGAAATCGATGTTCAAGAGACCCTTGATGGCCAAGTCGTCGTGGTGCATGACAGCGACTTGATGAAACTCGCCAAAAGCCCTCGCAAGATTTGGCAGACGACTAGCGAGGAAATCGGGTCCATCGATATCGGCAGCTTATTCGATCCTAAGTTTTCCAAAGAGCGAATCCCCAAACTCGAGGAAGTGCTCAATCTCTGCCGCGATCGGATCGGAGTAATCATCGAATTGAAGTACTATGGGCACGACCAACGACTCGAACAGCGGGTCGTCGAGTTGGTCGAACGGACGGGTATGGCACGACAGGTCATGATCATGTCGTTGAAACCTGAGGGGATCAGGAAACTCAGAGCCCTACGTCCGGCGTGGAAGTGTGGTCTTTTACTGTCGGTAGCAGTCGGAGATCTAAAGACCGTCGATGCCGATTTTTTGGCCATCAACGCTAAATTCGCCTCTCGCTCCTTGGTCCGGCGAATCCACTCGGCTGGAAAACAGGTCTTTGTTTGGACGGTCGACGAACCCGCAACGATGTCGAGCTTGATGAATCGGGGCGTCGACGGCATTCTGACGAATCGCCCCGAGGTTGCACGAGGGGTCATCGAAAGCCGCGCTCAGATGAGCCTCACCGAGCGACTGCTGACCGAGCTTGCAGCGATGCTGCGGGCGGACAAAAAGCAAATCCCCCAAGAACCCTAGGCCTAAGCGATCAAAAACGGTAGTTTGGTCCATCTGTCGCAAACAAAACCTTTCCTACCATCGCGAATCGATCGGATCAGGCTATCACGAACCTCATGACAAAGAAAATCCTATTCCTTCACGGTTGGCGCAGCGTCCCGGGCGGGGTCAAATCGAGCTACCTCAAGGATCACGGGTACGAGGTGATCGCACCAGTCCTTGATGACGAGGACTTTGAGGTAGCGCTAGCGACCGCACAAGCGATGTTCGATCTCCACAAGCCCGATGTGATTGTCGGTAGCTCTCGCGGGGGGGCTCTGGCGATGAACATCGAGAGTTCGGACGCGAAGTTGGTTTTGCTATGTCCCGCTTGGAAGAAATGGGGTGTTTCCAAGGCGCTCAGGGCGAATTCCGTGATCCTCCACAGCCGGTCCGATGAGGTCGTGGCGTTCTCAGATTCCGAGGAGTTGGTCGCCTGCAGCGGGCTACCATCCGAAACCCTCATCGAGATTGGAAACGATCACCGCTTGGCCGACGCTGCTTCGTTGTCCGTGATGCTATGGGTCTGCGACTTGTTGGCATCTGGTCAACAGATCCCAAGCATTGAAGGCCAAAACCCAAGCGACGGGGATGCCAGTTCCCATGAAGAAGCCAGCTATGTCTGCGATGCTTGTGGAGAGGAGATCGTCATCCCGCTAGACCTGACCGAAGGCTCGAGTCAGACTTATGTTGAGGACTGTCCTGTCTGCTGCCGAGCCAATACGATTCACGTACAAATCGATGACCATGGGAACGCCCAAGTCTGGGCGGAACCTGAGCAGGACTACGACTGAGTCGCCAAGTCGGCTAGGACTTTCGATCCTAGAGCTAATTTCGAGCATCTGGGCTCAAGAGTCCGACCATGGCTTGCCCCATGGCCTGTCCAACATCCATGTAGACTTCGGCTTTACCTCCGTAATGACCATTTCCGCTTCCCCCTTGTGCCATCGGGTGGGTGTAGACGGTCGCAACATTCCCCTTAAACTCGGGATACTTGCCTGCACTTCCATCGACGGCCAGATGAGCATCAAGAACCAAACCTCCCGGTCCGGTACTACCCATGGCCGCTTCACCTAACGTGCCGCAGACAAATTTTGCATTCGGTGCATTGAACTCCTTTCGCAGCGCGTTGATGAATGCTACCAAGTTCTTTTCGTAATGGGCAGCGTGCCCGGCGTTACCCGCATCGCGCTCTCCTTGCCAAAAAAAGAAGCCTGCTACTTCATAGACTTTGGCATCCGGGTAGTGGTTACCAAGATCCGCAAGCGCCCGTTTCGCATCCCCGATATCAGTATCCCACTGCTTGCCTGCGTACCAATCGATAGGCTTCCCATTCTTGTCCAACCAAGGTGCAGGCTCGGTATTCAAGCCCAGGGCAGGGTCCATGGGCCAATTCTCAGGTCTGTCCTTATATCCGGCATAGACGAGTCGCTGCTCGTTGCCCGATTTGTCTTTGCTCAGAAACTCCGAGCGCGGACTTCCAGGTGGCAACAGATCCCATCCTAAGGCTCGGTTGCCGATACAGCACTTGAGGATCAATACGGGTGCATCGATCGCATTGCCGAGTCGATGACCGATCCCATATTCTGGTCCAAGGTTTCCGCCAACGACGCTCATCCATTCATTGCGCAGTGGACCTTTTCCGGACATGTACTGAACATAACGGACATCGTTGCGCGCTACCCAAGCTCCTGAGTCATCGACAAGATAGGTGTACTTTTTCCTCTCTTTGACCGCATGCTCCAACGAGATTTCCCCTCCCTTGACTTTACCGAGCCCGACCATATTCGATTGGCCTAACAGGATGAACACCTGAACCGGCTTAGTCATATCGGCCGGTTTTTCATCATGCCTTGGAATCGCCGCAGTCGTTTCCTGGGCATACGTTTGGACCAAGGACCCTTGTGCAAACGCCCAGAGACCAAGCACCACCAATCGAATAAAAAACAATTTCATCGAAACAACTCCCGAGAGGCAAAGGTCACCAGATCCAAGGTTCCTGTAAGATGCGATTATACTGGATTGTAGCTACATCGATACCGATTCAAATTATCACCGGAACCTCGGCTCGACAGCCATGCGATCCCCTGCAAGCTACCCCCATCGAGCGTTTCGAAAACCTTCCTATCAAGCGATTTTTCAAATGCGTGCACCTCAACTAGCACTTGGCTTTTTCTTGCTCCTTTGGCAATTTGGAGGGGCAGAACTTGTCGCTCAAGACGTCCTCGTGGCGGACTTTGAAAACGACACCTATGGAACCTGGAAAGTCACCGGAGAGGCCTTTGGACCAGGGCCCGCTCGTGGGAAGCTTCCCGGACAAATGCCCGTCAGCGGCTTTCAAGGCGAACGTTTGGTGAACTCGTTTTTTCAGGGCGACGACGCGACCGGATCGTTGACTTCGCCGGAATTCACGATCGAGCGCAAGTTCCTTGTGTTTCTCATCGGCGGGGGAAAGAGCAGCCAACTCCGTCTTGACCTATGGATCGAGGGTCAAGTGGTACGCAGCGCCACAGGGGCCAACGACCAACCTGGAGGTAGTGAGGAACTCTCGCAGCAGTTTTGGGATGTATCGCAATGGGTTGGAAAGAAGGGAATCCTTCGGATCCTTGACGATGCCAAGGGTAGTTGGGGACACATCAATGTCGACCACATTCTGCTGACCGACACCAAACCCAAAGAATTTTTAATCGATGCCCAACGGTCCTTTAAGGCCACAGAGCGTTACTTGCATCTACCGATCAAGAATGGCGCTCCCAAGCGGGTCGTCACGCTGCTTGTCGATGGAAGCCGCACGGTTCGTAACGACATCGAACTGGCCGACGGAGAGCCAGATTGGTGGGCACCGATGGATGTGAGTGCTTGGAAAGGAAAGTCACTGACCCTGCGGATCGACAAATTGCGTGAAGACTCCACGGCGCTCGAGCGGATCGAGCAGAGCGACTCGATCAAAAACATCGAAGATCTCTATCGTGAGCCCAAGCGAGGACAGTTTCACTTTTCGCCCAAACGAGGATGGAACAACGATCCGAATGGCTGCGTGTATTACAACGGAGAGTACCACCTTTTTTTCCAGCACAATCCTTACGGATGGTCTTGGGGAAACATGCACTGGGGACATGCCGTCAGCAAGGATCTAGTCCACTGGGAGGAGATTGGCGATGTGTTGCTGCCCGACGAGATGGGACCGATGTTCAGCGGCAGTGCGGTTGTCGATTGGAAGAACACCAGCGGATTTGGGAAAGATGGCCAAGCCCCTTTGGTCCTGATCTATACCGCTGCGGGAAACCCAACGGTCCAGGGGATCGCCTACAGCAACGACGGTCGGAATTTCACCAAGTATTCAGGAAACCCGGTGCTTGGGCAAGTCACCGGGGGGAACCGGGATCCGAAGGTGATTTGGGATGAAGCCAATCAGCGATGGGTCATGGTCTTGTATGTCGAATGGCAAGGCAAGCACACGGTTCATTTTTTTAATTCACCGAACCTCAAGGACTGGGCGCTGGCGAGCATCATCAATGGCGATGCGCCCGGCTCTGGATTTCTTTACGAGTGCCCTGATTTTTTCCCGTTGCCTGTCGATGGTCGGCTAGAGCATACGAAGTGGGTGCTTCTGGGGGCGAACTCTGAGTATGCGATTGGAGATTTTGCGTCGGGGCGATTTTTCGCTGACGCGACGCGGCTCAAGGGGCATCGAGGTAAAGGTTTTTACGCAGCGCAGAGTTTCAGCGATGTACCCGACTCACGGCGGATCCTCATCGGTTGGTGGCAAACCGAGACTCGCGTGTTTCCTTTTAACCAAAGCATGTCCTTACCCCTCGAACTCGGACTAATCCAAACCGACGATGGGCCTCGCATGACGTACGCACCGATCCAGGAGCTCGAAAAGCTACGCGTACGAAAGCACACGCTCGGCGAACTATCACTCCAGCAAGGCGACAGGAATCCTTTGGAGTCCATTCGAAGCGAGCTCTTAGAGATCCGCACGGAAATCGAGCCCGGCGATGCAAAGCAAATCGTGATGAACTTGCGCGATGTGATGATCGAATACGATCCTCTCAAGCAGGAACTCAGCGTCGCGGGGCAGCGTGCATCAGCCCCGTTGAGGGACGGCAAGTTGCGGCTAGCTGTTTATCTCGACCGAACGGGGGTCGAAGTCTTCGCAAGCGACGGGCTATGTTACGTCCCAATGCCATTCGAGACGAATCCTGAGAATACGAAGCTTTTCCTCGAGGTGCGTCAAGGGCAGGCAAAGGTACTTTCGCTCGATGTACATGAACTGCGGTCTGCTTGGACAGGCAAGTAGATTACAGACCCTAGGAGTCGAGCGTGCGAGACAGAACCATACTTTTACCGGGACCAACAGGAACTTGGTTGAACGTCGATTTCGATCAAGTTCGCACCTTGCTGGAGAAGGATGGGATTCGATGCGAGACGATGGAAGTAGACCTCAAGGACCTAGTCCCTTTACAGCCCCCAAAAACCAAGTATCCGATCGACTCCAAACGTCATTGCCCAGACTATCTTCGTTACTACATGAGCTTGGTAACCACTGAGCATTGGCAAGACATTCCCGCTGCTCAAAGGCGAGAATTCATCGAACTGCATGGAAATGCATTTCAAGAACAGATCGATCGCATCGCGTTGCAGATCCAAGATCGGATCGACGGAGCGGTGATTGTCCAAGGTTTTGAACCGTCTAATGCCTTCATACGGGCGGCGGCGATTCGGCAGGGGATCGGCACTTTAGCACTCGAGAACACCATGCTTTCAGACCGGTTGGTCTGGGATAGCGTCTCGGGGATAACCCCCAACCGCAACTTGGCAAAAAACTACTTTTGGCGATACTCCGAGTCGGTCCAACAGAGCGATGTGGAGTCCTTTATCGATAGCTTGGTGGCCAACACAACGGCACTCAAGTCCTCGCAGCATGCCACTCCCTTGGAGCATGCATTTTGTGAAAATCCGATGAATCAGAACTCCGTTAAGGATATTTTGAAATCGATGAGCGGAAGGCCTTATTGCCTTTTTCTCGGTCAGGTTTACACCGATAGCTCGCTGGTTTTCGGACTTGGAAATTGGAGAAATCCACTGGAACCACTTTTAAAGACCTACCGATGGTCACACCGCAACGGATTGGATTTGGTCGTCAAGTTGCATCCGAAAGAGGATCTGGGGCTAGCCCCAGGAACTCTTGAACCCTACGACCGGATGACTTGGAGAAAAATACAGGGTTCGGCTTTGTTTCATGAGTTTCTCCAGGACAACCGAGTGAGCATCGATTACAGCAACGAGTGCGACACGTATGCATTGATCGAGCAAGCGCATTGCGTTGCCACGATCAACTCGCAGTCGGGGCTCGAGGCGGCGATCCGGGACAAGCCCTTGCTGGTCCTAGGCGATGCTTTCTATTCGGGATTGGGCTTTACCAACGACTGGAATTTCCCGGTACTCCTGGAGTCGCTCGGTCCCGACGAGATGGTCAGCGACGTGGCAAAGGCTCGTCGCTTCGGGTACATCTTTCTCGAGCTTTACTGCAGGAGAAAAACGCCTGAGGCAATCGCTTCGTTGGTTCAAAGTACGATGGGTTCGATCACTCCTCCCAGGTCTGTATTCCGGTGATCACTTTCTTGAGTTCTTCCCGGCGTTTTTCGAACAAACCAAACACGAAGAGCATCATCGCCCCGAGAACAATCCCGCAGACATACCATAGCCAGGTTTGTTCGAGATCTACAGCGGCATACCATAGAATGCTAAACATGGAAACCGCCAGGAACATCGAGCCAAGCCATAGCATCGAGCGGATGCGAGCGGCGATGCCAAAGAGAATGCCTAAAATGGAAAACACGGCCAGCACGATCGGCAACCAGGGAGCTTTGGCGATCCCTTGGAGAAAGATCTCGCTGGTGGATGCAACGTAGATCGATCCAATCGAAGCGTAGCGGATCGATGCGAGTTGTGGCGTAGTCAATCGATCTTTAAAGAATTGGCATGCCGCAAAGACACATAGAGCCGGCGGAATCACCCACAATTGGGGATGCCGAGCGAACGACAGATCGCTTTTGTCAAGCAACTGCCAAAACGCGAGGTTAGCACAAACGATTGCCGCAGTGATGTAGATCGCGGAGGATCGCATGAAACCAAACATCCCATATCCCACGCCAGAAACCAGCATGGTCACACCATAATCAACCTGCGAGGGGGCGATCCAGGGAGCGAGGATTGGCAAGAGGGGAAGCAGACTGCCGCTGTTGCGAAGCGGATTTGCTAGTACAGCCCAACCGCGTCGTTCGGCCCATTCCCCTACACCCACTCCCGCGAATCCAAGCAGCACGGCGAACATGGGCCAAATGCTTTGAATCCATCCACCGAACAGGTACGGCATCGTAACGCGGAGATGAATGACCAGCATGAGCAAAATCGCTTGAGCACCGTACACATAGGACTCGCGATATTTTTCGGACAAACCGAACGGATCTCTGCCCGGGATAACGGCGGCTCCAAGGCACAATACGATCGAGATCGACAAACCCAATAGGACGCAAATCGTCGAATAGATATCGAACGGTTGCGAGCGTCCCGAATAGGCGGATTCGACTTCGAAAAATACTGTAAAAGCACTGACGATGATCGATAAAGCGACGACCCACGGGCTTACGATCAAGCTCGCTTGTTCCCACTCCGATTTGCCACCGAGCCATTTGATCAATCCGAGTCCATACAAGCAAACCGTAAGGACCAGCGGAAGCGAAGTCACAGCGATCCGCGATACCCAAGGTGTTTCGGTGGGTTGAGCATGCCAGAACAACGCGATCGCATAGACGAGTCCCAGAGCTAGGGCGAAGACTCGCATCGGAGTGGCCGAGGCTCGGAGGCTTGAGTACCTTGCCGTCAATCCGATCGCAAAGGCCACCGCCATGATCGCATTGGCCGACAAGAATCGGAAATTCTGTGCTTCTTGAACGAATTGTGACAGCAAGGCCAGGGAAGCGACGCCGAGTGCCAGTAACGCATTCATCGGAACGATAAACAACGAACGGGGTTTGTCCGGGGTCTTGAGTCCTGCGAGCAAGCCGCTGAGTTCTTCTTGGATCCGTTCACCGGATCGCCAGAGGAAGCTCGTGGCCAAGCAGTAGGCGGCTAAAACGATGGTTGCAAGCCACACAAGAACCGAACCCGATGCACCCGTCAACTGCAGCAGCCATACGGTCCCGCATAGACCCGCCAGGTAGATCACCGCATGCTCATCCCTGGACTTGGGATTCCAAAAACCGGTGATGCCACCGAAGAGACAAGCGGCAATGGCCAACGAAAAAGAGCCAAGATGCGGAAGCATCGGTTGGATGTTTCCGGTGTTGAGCGATCGTAATGACCACAGGAACCAAAGTGCGCTGATTGCAAAGAGACAGCCCGTTGCCAGGATCAATGGAATACGCGACCTGCGTCCGAGTCCGCTCAGCGTCCCGACCCCAGAAGAAATGGCTGCGATTGCGATCTGCAAATACATCGCATCGAGCATCTGGGCGCCAAATAGGCGTGGCAGGCTGAAAGCCATCAAACCTGCCAATTGTGCCAGGAGCAGGCTCCAGACCCAAGTCCAACGATCCGAATAGAACCAGGTCGTTGCGACGGATAGAGCCCAAGCACCGCAGAGAATCGCCACAGGCACGATCCTCTCACCCAAACCGACCGGGCTCCATGGTCTGGAGGCAAAATAGAGTCGGAAACTCATCCATACGGCGATCGCAATTA
>JAJTEK010000105.1 GCA_021299695.1 Pirellula sp.
TTGAACAGCGCGTGTTGGCCGGCGAATTTACCCCAGACCGACCGACAAGGAAAACCAATTGACATCGAACCACCAGGTGATGCAACCGGTGGCAACCTAGAAGATCCCGCTTCCGAAATCCTCTTGGCGACTCTCCGTGCTCGGATCCGCTGGATCCTCCCGGGCCACATTCTCCCGGGCCACATTCTCCCGGGCCACATTCTCCCGGGCTGAGTCCTCCCCAAGCTCGCTCGGGCTCGATCCAGGCTCCGGATGGATCGCCATAGATTCTTGCCTTGGCTCTTGCATAGGCTCTTTGAGCATGTGCGGTCGTGGGATGATGCTCGGCGTCGGAACCGTATGAGGGATGATCTCGACATACTCCTCGTCGTACCGGGAAACATACCCGGGCTGCTCGGCCCGCTCGAGCTCCAGTCGGTACTCGCGGATCACCGCTTGCTGGATCATATCGCGGCAAGCTTGGTTGACCGGGTGAGCGATATCGGCATAGAGCTTGTTGGATGCCCCTTCGATGTCCTGTAGGTCCTGCGCCCCACGCAAACGCTTGCCGCACTGGTTGCAGTAATTGCTCCGCATGTGATTTTTCGAACCGCACCGACCACACCTGGCGGTCATCTTGCGACTGGGCATCGCAACAAAAGGCCCATTCGAGCCCTCGATAATCTTCAAATCCCGAACCACAAAAGCATGGTCCAAGGTGATCGAACAGAAAGCCCGAAGGCGATCCTCCGAGGAATCCATGAGTTTGACTCGAACCTCAGTTATATCCATCGTGATGCTTCACTCAGTCCGTTGAATCGGCGTTCAGGTTCGCGAATGGGTGATGATCGATACTTGCTTGCCTAGCGCTGGGCTGGTCCACGCGGAAAACGGATAAGCACGAAACTCTCCTTCCCTCTGCAAGTCCAACGCCAGAGCTTCGGCTTGGGCTCGCTCGGAGCACAAAGCAAACCGAGCCGAACCGCTGCCGCAAAGGCAATGACCGAGCAAATCGCACCGATCGATCCTTCGAGAGGTTCGTTCGATCCACGGTGTGGATTGCGATGCTGCCGTCTCAAGACGATTATACAGCAGCCGAGCCAACTGTGCTGGCATATACGGGTCATTCCTGCCGATGGCTCTTGGGGTAGCCCTGCCCTGTGAATCGCTCCCCTTTGGAGACTCAAGAAACGCGATCAAGCGATCGGGAGTCTCTCGGACACTTCGTTCATCGAGACTCTCTTGCAAATGCGCAAAGACCTTGCCCGTCGGACAGCCCGCCGGTGGATGAACAATCAATCCATGGATCGGAATCGCGTTGGCGATTGGGTGGACTATCTCTCCTCGCTGGGTGCAACGTGCCGTCCAGTTCACGCCGTTGTGACCCTCGAGAAAGAAATTGATATCGCTTCCGAGCTGCCTAGCGATCCGAGCAAGCCATCCGATATCGAATCGCTCTTGCCATAGCAATGCGCCCAAGACCAAGGCGGCTGCCGCATCGGAACTGCCCCCCCCGAGTCCTGCTTGGCTAGGTATCCTCTTCCTCAACACCACATGCGCCCCGCAACGCCTGCCCCTGTCCGGCGATCCCTCCGGGTCCGAATCCAAAGCCCGCCGCAGTCCATCGAGCGCTTTGAGGACAAGATTCGCCCCAGCGTTAGAACCGGCGTTAGAACCAGCATTGGAACTCGAACCAGCAGCCTGCGTGGGGATATCCCAAGTCGGATCTAGCCGAGCAAGCTCCCTTTGGCCCACCTGCTGAGCCTCCGATAAATCGAGCTCCATCGTAAGCTCATCAGAATCCCTGGGGTAGATTTCAAGGGTATCGGTAAGGTCGATCGCCAGCATCACCGTATCCAAATTGTGATAGCCATCGGATCGCTTGCCGAGGATTTCAAGGAACAGATTGATTTTCGCAGGACTGATGCATCGGTAACCCAGAGTGTTGGGAGCCAAAAAATTCAGGTGCCGAGCGTTGCTCGATGGTCCGGTCCAGGCCACGCGTTGGATTTTCATAAGGATCTAGCTTGGCTCTAAGAAGACCAAGGATCAGAGGGTCGCCAATCGTCAAACGGTCGGATAGCCCGCATCGGTCCAAGCTTTCCAGCCCTCATCGACGCTCGTGACATTCAGATAACCCATCTTGCGCAAACTATCGGCAGCCAGTGCCGAGCGATATCCACCCCCGCAAAGCAAATAGATTTCGGTGTTGGAATCCGGATACCGGCTCTCGATGTCTCGTTCGAGGATCCCTTTGCTCAAGTGCACTGCATTTGGCACATGGCCGGCCGCAAACTCGCTCTCCTCGCGTACATCGATCAGTACGGCTTTTGGATCCGAAGCGAGTTTCGCCTTGAGCTCTGCGACGGAGCACTCGGCGATGTTGGCTCGGGCCTCTTGAACGATCTTGAGAAATCCAGGCGAGTGTTGCTTAGACATTGGGGGATTTGTTCCGGCTGTAGCGGTTAGGAGTCGTTAAAAAATCTTGGATTGCCTGCAGAGTCAGCACATTCTACGCCGATAGAAAGTTAGCGGACAAAGTGTAGTTTGATTTTTGGGAGCAAAACTCCGCGAAACATCAGCGGCTCGGTTCGCGATCGCAAGCATGGAAATCTTTAGGAATTGTAAATCAGACTCGCAAGGACAGCGATGGGCCATAGGACAGCAGCTACTTTCGGATACACCGCCTTGATCGTCCAGCTAATGCTCGGATGCTCTCAAGGCATCGATGCCGAACGGACGCTTGTCGCAGGCCTAGCAGCGATGCTCATCGCATCGGTCCTCGGGTGGACCACCGGGAGCTTGTTTCCCACCTCACGTTAACGCCGGTTCGGCAATCTGGGTAAGGCAGACAAACCCGATCTACGAATCTTTGTTGAACTGATGTGGAATCGGCTCGATGAACTCGTTAGAGTCCCCGGGGTCGACTCGCCCAGCGGGTAATGGACATTTAAGCAAACACTACATGGAGGTTCGGATGGCATCGACCGCATTTCAAAATGCTGATATGACCGAGGTCTGGGTAAAGTTCAAAGCCGATCCAACCAACATCCCTCTTCGAAATCAACTCATCGAACGATACACACCGCTGGTTCGCTACAACGGCGAGCGACTTCGCTCGAAGCTTCCCGAAGGTGTCGAACTCGACGACCTAGTCAGCGCCGGGATTTTCGGCCTGATGGATGCGATCGATGCTTTCGACATGGAACGCGGGGTCAAATTCGAAACCTACTGCGTCCCACGGATCCGCGGCGCAATGCTCGACGAACTGCGCACCATGGACTGGGTCCCCCGACTCGTCCGCAGCAAAGCCAGCAAACTCAACGAAGCAACCAAACTTCTTGAGGCCAAGTACGGTCGCGCTCCGACGACCCACGAACTCTCCGAGTACATGGGAATCTCGATCGACGAGCTCGAAAAAATGAAAGTCGACGCTTCAGCCGTCGGACTCGTCTCGCTGAACAAAAAGTGGTACGAGACCGACAGCTACAAAGACGTCCGGGAAATCGATGTCCTCGAAGACAAACGCAGTGAAGACCCAACGCGCCGGACTGGCAAAAGCGACCTGATGCGACTGGTCACCAAAGGTCTCAATCGCAACGAACGCTTGATCATTATCCTCTACTACTACGAAGAGATGACGATGAAGGAAATCGGCGCAACCCTCGATTTGAGCGAGAGCCGAGTGAGCCAAATGCACACAAGCATCGTCCAACGTCTTCAAGAACAACTCGGGCGACGCCGCGTTGAGATCGGCTCCTAAACGCCCCTCTGAACGATGAAAGCTAACGCTTCGATGCCGCGACACGAGGCGAATACCCCCGCTCGATCAAGCCTTGGTTGATCCGGACCAAGGCCGGCGGGTAGATCGAAAAAAACTTCACCAACTGAGTCGACGTCGTTCCCAACCGCTCGGCGGTCTTCGATAGGTCCAAACCGTCAGCCAAGACCTCGCCGAAGAGCTCCGCCAAAAGCGCCGGGAAATGCTCGTTGGTTTCGGAAATCCGAATTCGACCCGAAAGGCAATACTTCTGCCATAACTCCGAGCCTCCCGGCGATACGGCAAACTCCTCCGCAGAAGGGGTAGGCTTGCCTGCTTTCCCCGGACCCTCCTCCTCGCAAGACCCGCGGTAGTCGACCGCCAAAGCGCACCGAAGCCGGTGCAAAGCAACCTGCCTATTCCTCTGCTGGGATCGCTCCTCGCTGGCACTTGCCCGGATCCCACTCGACAAATGCTCGATCGTCACTGCCGTTTCTACCTTGTTGCGATGCTGCCCTCCCGGACCGCTGGCACGGGAAAAACTCCATCGGCACTGCTGCTCTAGCTTTTCCAGAGGAAGACGACTCGGGTGCATGCGTCGATGTCCTGACCATAGAGACACAGGAATGAGTGACAGGGCAGCTTGAAGGCAAACCGCTGGATTTTAGCCCCTTTCGGGCCAAACCCAAGCGTCCTTTGCGACAATGCTCAAGGAATTGACGTAGGCGATAGGCCGCTTTGGACCTATCTTGTTCAAACGTGACGATCCCTGGCACGCAACTCCCCTAGCCTTGATTCCTTTCGTACTCCTCGATTTTTCCATGACACGTACCATCGCAATCGGTGATATCCACGGCTGCCTCGGAGCCTTGGACGCCCTTCTTGCCGCCATCGGCCCGACCCAAGAAGATATTGTCGTGACCGTCGGAGACTACATCGACCGAGGACCAGACTCCAAAGGGGTCATCGAACGGCTCATGGAACTCCAATCCCAGACTCAGCTTTTTCCGCTCATGGGAAACCATGAAGAAATGATGCTCTCGGTCCTCGACCGACGACGCGAACCCTTCGGCTGGCTCAACCACGGGGGACACAAAACCATGGAAAGCTACGGCTTCGTCGGCGACCTGTCGGTTATCCCAACCTCCCACCGCGAATTCCTCGAATCGCTCCTCCCCTACTACGAATCCCCATCGCATATCATCGTCCATGCCAACTACGACTCTCAAATGCAGATGGAAAACCAATCGGTCAACCTCCTCAGATGGGTCAAAATCTCCCATCAGACCCCGAAACCCCATTTCTCCGGAAAGCACGTGGTCATGGGACATACCCATCATCCCGAAGGCCAAATCGTACAGCTCCCTCACCTGACCTGCATCGATACGTTCTGCTACGGCGGTAAATGGCTAACCGCTTTGGACCTCCAATCGCAACGAGTCTGGCAGTCGCACCAAGGAACGTTCGCCATGTCACCTCGCAAAGCCAAGCCCGAGTCCGAGCCCCAAGCATCACCCCGCAAAAAATCACCGAACAACAAGAAAGCCCCTGAGAACGAAACACCCGTGGCCGACTTGCAGAGGATCAATAAAGTCCTAGCCGCCGCTGGCTTGGGCTCACGCCGACATGTCGATGAACTGATCGAACAAGGCCGCGTGGAAATCGACGGGAAAGTCGTCACTCAAGTCGGTATCAAAGTCGACATGAGCACCGCTTCGATCAGCGTCGATGGCGAACTGCTCAAACAATACCGACCCGTCTACTTCGCGGTCCATAAACCCGAAGGTGTCCTGTGCACCAATCGAGACCCCCAAGGCCGTTTGCGCGTGATCGACTTTGTCCCCAACCAATTTCGCCTGTTCCCCGTCGGCAGACTCGATGCGTTCAGCACCGGACTGATCATCCTGACCAACGACGGCGAATTGGCCCAACAACTGACCCACCCCAAACACGAGATCCCCAAACGCTATTCGGTCATCGTCGCAGGCCAAGTCGAACTCGAAGCGCTCAAGCGACTCGAACGAGGGATCTACCTCGCAGAAGGCAAAGCCCAAGTCGATCATGCCAAACTTAAAAAAGTTCGCAAATCGAGTACCGAAATCGAAATCACCCTGAGCGAAGGGAAAAACCGGGAAATCCGACGCGTGCTGGCTCGACTCGGACACAAAGTCGTCTCCCTCAAACGCATCGCCATCGGACCACTGAAACTCTCCGATCTGCCCGAAGGAGCCTACCGCCCCCTGTCCAACCATGAGGTCCAAGGCCTGTATCAAGCCGTCGAGGAAATCCGACGCGAACGCAAAGCCGCTCGAAAAGCCCGCAAGAAACTCGCCTCTGCGAACCAAGAACCTGAATCAGCCGAACAGGATTCCTCTCGCTCCGGATCCACCAAGGCGAACGTACCCCGGGCCAACCTCTCGGATCGCAAATCCACAAAAGCACCCAAAGAACGGTCCTGGGAGAAACTCCCGAGCCTTGCCCAAAACCCCTTCGCCACCGACGAGGACTTCGATGATGACGATCCAACCGAAGACCAAAGCAACCCCGACCTCGGCCCAAGCGAACCTCTGATCCTCGTGCGCGATCTCGGACCGAGCCGCCCTTCGCGCAAGGACTCCGATGAAGAGTTTTTCTTCATGCCACGTCGCCCGGCCGGAACCGTCATCGGCCAAGAAGAAGCAAACGAGTCCAATGGCTTCGAATTCGAACTCAACGATCCCGACGACGATCTATACGAGGACGAGTCGTTCGATCCAGACGACTCCGAACCGCCAGCCCGGGGCCCCAAAGGCAAACGGCCAGCCGGTAAACCCCACGCCGGTAAACCAAGCTCCAGTAAACCACGCGCCGACTCGCGCCGCTCCAAACGAGCAAATCTTGCAGAAACCCAAAACACCCCAGAGCCACGCTCTGGTGGGCCTCGCTCTGGTGGGCCTCGCTCTGGTGGGCCTCGCCAAGGTGCTCCGAATCGCGGGCGTCCTAGCCGACCTCGCACCGGCGAGGACCGAACCTCCCCAAACGGGCCGAAATCAGGTGCCCCGAAGCGTGGTGGCCCCAGAATCGGCAGCCCTAAATCCAGTGGACCAAAACGGGGCGGGCCAAAATCCGGTGGACCAAAACGCGGCGGGCCAAAATCCGGCGGGCCAAAACGCGGCGGCGGCCGTGGCCGTTCGAAAAGCTAGCAAAAATTTTTGCCTTTTATCTCTCCCCGCGTCGCTGAACTCCCCTGGCGCATCGAGGTTGGCTTGCCGCTGCGAAATTGATACGCTACGGCCCGTCGGAATCCCCTAGTACAGTGGTGCAAGACCCAAAGCACCACTCCAAGGACTTCCTATTTAGCAATGATTTAACTAGCGCGAACACGGATGGTACGCGGCCAATGGAATATCCCAGACCCAGAGGGCTAAGGCAGGCCAAGGATCGCCAGGAGCAACTGGCGCGTGGGGTTGCCGTCGTTGAGCATGGCGTCAGCGTTCTGATGCAACTTGCACACATGATGGACGAGGAATTCGTCCTTGCAGCAGACAAGATCGCCACGATGCGAGGAAATCTGATCGTATGCGGAATAGGCAAAGCAGGGTTGATCGGGCGAAAGATCGCTGCGACCTTTTCCTCGACCGGTACCCGAGCCTACTTCTTGCATCCTTCCGAGGCCCTTCACGGGGACCTCGGATGCATCGGGCCCAACGACGTGGTGTTGGTCTTGTCCAACAGCGGCTCATCGCAGGAGATCGTCGATCTTTTACCCCACCTGACTCGCCGCTCCTCGAGCATCATCGCTCTGACGAGCAAAATCCACAGTCCGCTGGCCATCGCCGCCGATATTACGCTGATCACGCCGACGTGCGCCGAGGCCTGCCATTTGAATCTCGCACCCACGACGAGCACCCTAGCGATGCTCGCCCTCGGGGATGCTTTGGCTCTAATTGTCAGCGAGAACAAAGCGTTTGGACAAGACGATTTCGCCGAATTGCATCCTGCCGGTGCGCTGGGACGCCGTCTTGCATCGGTCGACGAACTGATGCGCAGTCTTGAAGAATGCAGAGTCTGCCATCAGGACTCTAGCATCCGAGAGATGCTCGTCGAGACCTCTCGGCCAGGACGTCGTACCGGTGCGGTGATGATCGAAAACGACGACCGCACCCTAGTGGGTATCTTCACCGATAGCGATCTGACACGCTTTCTGGGCAAACACTCCCAAGGCGACTTGGACCTCCCGATGCATGCGGTCATGACTCGCGAATTTTCCGCGATCTCTTCGGGTGCGAAATTGAGTGAGGCGATCGAGATCCTCTCGGTCCGTAAAATCAGTGAACTCCCCGTGGTCAATGCCTCCGACCAAGCGATCGGACTGATCGATATCACCGACCTGATCGGATTAGAACCCGGTGCCGGAGAATCCGATGGGCATGCATGGGGTTTGTCCGACAAGTACGCTCCTCCAGCGTCGCTGAGGATTTTCGGTTCGTCCCTTTAAACCTTGACTAACCCTTGACTTCACAGAAAGCCCCCATTCCTTGAACCACCGCGACTATGAAATTGCCAAGCCCATCAGGTTGATCCTCTCGGATGTCGATGGCGTCTTGACCGATGGAATGATCACCATCGATAACGCTGGGGTGGAGAGCAAATCCTTTAACGTCAAGGATGGACATGGGATCAAACTCTGGAAAAAAGCTGGTTTTGAATTCGGGCTTTTAACGGCCAGGAATTCCCAAGTCGTCAAACTTCGAGCCCAAGAACTCGGCATCCAGTGGGTGCGCCAAGGCTTCACCGATAAGCTTCCGGCTGCCCGTGAAATGATGCAGGCCATCGGAGTCGAGCCGCATGAAGTCTGCTTCATCGGGGATGATCTGCCCGACCTGCCTGTACTGGCCCATGTCGGCCTAGCCGTCACGGTCGCCGATGCGGCTCCAGAGGTCAAACAGATCGCCCACTGGACGACCCAAAACCCAGGCGGACGCGGCGCGGTGCGTGAACTGATCGAAAGAATTTTGCAAGGCAAAGGGCGATGGGAAGACCTCGTCCCTACTGGACTCCGATGATCTTCCTGAAGTACTACCTGCAAATCCTCCTGCCGCTGCTGGCCTGCCTCTTGGGCTACGAACTGCTCGTAACTCCGAATGTCCAGCCTGCCAAATCGATCAAGCCTTCGCGCTGGGTAAACCGACACAACCCCACCGGACAAACCGCCCAGTGGTGGCAAGCTTATTTCCCCGAGGGTTCCTGGCAACGCCAATCCCCCCTGGTCATCGAGCAAGATCAATTCATCTTGCTCTATCAAAAACGCGAGCAACTGACCGACACCCGTTGGCGATTTAGCCCTCTTACGATCGTGATCAATTCGAAAAATCACAGCGGGCCAAATGCCAACGGGCAAAGCCTCAGCGGGCAAAAAGAAAACCAACGCGCGATCTTCATCGACAACCCCAAAGGGGCCGAAATCCAATTCAAATCCGCTTTCGATTGGACCCTCGGACACCCTCCGCCGGTGGCTCAAGGCCAACTCAGCGGACAGATCGAAATCTACTCCCCACCCGACCCGAAGACCAACCAAGGCGAACTGCGGATCCTGGCCGAAGACGTACGGATCGATAAACGCCAGGTTTGGACCGACAAACAAATCAGCATGAAACTCGGTGGGTCGACCGTCCAAGGCCGGTACCTATCGATCTTCATGGACCAGGATCTCCTGTCCGAATCGACCGCCGGAGCGACCTCCAAGAGCCAAAGCCCCTTTGCAGGACTCGATTACCTGCAACTCTTCTACGTCGATCAAGTGCAACTCGAACTCCAAAATGGTGGCCTTTGGCCAACCGACCCGTCGGGACCAGACCCAGCAGCGAAAGCTTACGCCAAACTCGATTGCCGTGGTCGATTCCAATTTCAATTCCATCAATCCCAAGCCACCTTCATGGACGGCGTGCATCTTGAACATGTCGTCGAAGGCAAACCCATCGATACCTTCGACTGCAATGAACTGCGTTTCAATGTCGGCTGGGATTCCAACCAAGACCAAACAGCCTGGAAACTCGATCGCCTAGAAGCGATCGGATTACCAGGTAGAGACCCAAATGACCAAAGCCGTTGGGTGCGACTAAATGCTCCCGGCATGCAAGCCGAAGCCCATGGACAGCACTTGGTCATGGACCTTGTCCACGGCATGGTCAGCTTGAGCAACGTCCTGCCAGGTTCCGCACCCAAAAACTCTTCGAGAGTGTTTCTCAAACGCGGCAACATCCAGATCACCTCCCCGAATATCCAGTACCAAAACCCCGAAGCCATCTCCAATACCCAGCAATCGAAATTCACGCGGCTCGGTTGGGTCATCGCCGATGGGATTGGACAAGCCCAAGTCGAATCGGAGGAAGGTGAGATATGGAACCTCCGGTGGAGCAAACGCCTGTCGATCCGCCCCCACGAAAACCGCGATCTGATTTCCATCGATGGAGGAGCCAACATCAGCAGCTCGCTTCGAGGTAGGTTCGTCGCTGAAAAACTCCATTTCTGGGTCCTGCCTCTCGACGAATCCCTCGCCGCGAAACTTGCACCCTACTACCCAGACGGCAAACTACCTGCCTTTGTCCCAGATTCGATCACCGCCGATGGACAGGTCATCGTCAACGCCCCGGAACTCAACGCCCAAGTCGAATCGATGGCCGTTCGCTTCCGACATCTCGACCCCCAAGAGGCGCTCGGCGCCGGCTATTCGATCAGCAACTCGGGATCAAAATCCAAAACCCCCAAAGGATCCTCGCCAGGTCCTAACAGCATCCTTTCGCCTCCAACTCTAGCCACCCCAGCACTCCAAAATCCACCCCCAAACACCCAGCTCAATCCTCCTGGGAATTCCCTGACAAATGCACCGCCAACGATGCCTCCGGGCACCCGTCTAGCACCGCCTAGCACTCCGCCAAACGCTCCGATAAGCATTACGGGCAAAACACTCCAAGCCGACATCGTGCGCATCGGCGACGAAAGCATCGTCGAGAACCTGACTCTCGAAGGCGATTTTAAATTGATGCGAGAATTCCTATCCGCCGAATCTCCTTGGCCACTGACAGCCACCGGAGATAAGCTCGTGCTCCAGAGCGAGTCGAGCGACCGGTCCAACGTGTACCTCGTCGGCCAACCAGCTAAAATCTCTGTCGGATCCGGTTGGGTTGTTGCCAAAGAACTGCAGCTATCCCAAAACGATCAGTTGTTCTGGATCAATCAGCCCGGCGAACTGGTCTTGCCCCAAGAAGCACTCTCGCAGGAACCCAACGATGGAAGTTGGAATTGGAGGTCGGCACCTCGAATCCAATGGGGCGAACGAATGACCTTCGATGGCCGAAATGCTAGGTTCGGTGGGGGAGTCATCATGGACTGCAGACTGCAAACCGATGCGAGCACCCTGTGGCACCTTTTGGCCAACGCCAGGACTCTGACTCTGGATATGTCGCAGCGGGTCCCGTTCCAATTGCCGACCAGCTCTGGAAAAAATCCAAAGACCGCTATTCGGCCAGAGGTCCAAACCGTACGACTCGACGGCGATGTCGATATCAAAGCAGTACAAACCGATCTTGCCGGAGTCCGACGCTCTGCAGAAAACTTTATCCTGCCCCGATTGGAATTCCAAGTTCCATCGAAGACTTGGGTGGGATTTGGACCAGGCCAATTATGGAGCCGTCGATTCGCCAACACCAGCTCCCTGGCCACCGGCATGCTGCAGCCCAGTACCCCGGCCACCCCCAACGCCAACGCCAACCCCAATCCAGAAACGCTTCAATGCTTGCACCTGACATTCGTCGGACGCATGGAAGGTTCAGTCCCCCAGCGGATCGTATCCCTCTACGACAAAGTCGCCGCACTGCTCGGACCGATCGCCAGTTGGGAGGACCAACTCGATGTCAGAAACTCCGAGCGATTGGCTCCCCAGCAATCCCGGCTTATCTGCGACCAACTCAACCTCTTCGATGCTTCGAGCCTGAGCTACAACCAAGGTGCAGCGTTACGCCCCAAAGGAGCCTTTGAACTCGACGCCCTGGGAGCAGCACAGTTGACCAGTCGCACCGAATCGGGCGATGTGGTCGTCGATGCAAGCCGTATCGGCTATGCGGCTGCCGACGATGCCGTCAGGATCGAGGGAACAGTACAAAGGCCAGCGACGATTCGAAGGCTCACTGGCCAGTCCGATGCAGGCCAGTCGATCCAGGTAAGCTCCGCCTCGATGCGATTGCGCACCGGACAGATCAATGCCCAAATCCGCAAGATCGAAGGTGCTTTGCCGATGAACATGCAGCCTGGCAGCCCACAACCCGGCAGCCCACAACCCGGCAGCAACCAACCCGGCAATTCACCCCTGGGAGCCCCGGCCCCGAACTCCTCCTCGACCCTCCCATCGGCGCGGGACTACAATCCCCTAAACCCCCGTGGCTATCGGCCACGCTAAAGCATCGAAGTCCCATCGAAGCCCGACCAAAGCCCACTAAAGGTGGAAAAACCCGCGTACTCGACAGCTCTTCTCTCACGCGAAAGGCCTCCGATTCCCTTCGCTTTATGGGGTATTCCTTAGCCTGCCGACCGAGGAAACGGTTGCATAATTCCCATTTTGACGGTCGACGCTATGGAACCCTTCGACCATACTTGGTCGCCTGGGATCTTCAAGAAAACGCCCCTCCGCTCACTCCCTTAACCCACCTACTCCATGTCGATCGACATTGTCCCTGAAAAACCAACGCAAAGCACTGCCCAAGCGCCCTCGAACCCACCGAAGGTTCTGCCGGCCGATCCGAGCCAAACGCTCCCTTGGCCCGAAACGGCCGTCGAGCCCGTCCAAGTCCGTTGGAGATATGCGATTTCGATACCGCTGATCCACCTGCTGGCCTGCTTGGCGTTTGTCCCTTGGTTCTTCAGTTGGACCGGTGTGGCTTTGAGCATCCTCGGGCTCTATGTCTTCGGAACCTTAGGGATCAACATCGGTTACCATCGGCTCTTGACCCACCGCGGGATGAACGCGCCGAAGTGGTTCGAACACACCCTGGCCTTGCTCGGCGTTTGCACGATGCAAGACACTCCAGCTTGTTGGGTCGCCATGCACCGGATCCACCATCAGCACTCAGACCATCAACCCGATCCGCACAGCCCCTTGGTCACCTTCTTCTGGGGACACTTCGGTTGGCTGATGTTTGAGAACCGAGATTTCACCAACGTCAAAGACTACCAACGCTTCACCCGAGACCTCCTGAAAGACCCTTTCTACCTGAAACTCGAGCGTCAGTGGAATTGGCTCAAGGTCTATCTTGCCGTCGCTGCTCTCTATCCGATCGTCGGCTTTGTCATCGGTTGGCTCATGTCAGGGAACCTCTGGGGCGGTATCCAGTTCGGATCGAGCTTGCTCGTCTGGGGAGTATTCGTCCGAACGGTTCTCAACTGGCACATCACCTGGAGCGTTAACTCCGTGACCCATATCTGGGGATATAGAAACTACGAGACCAAGGACAATAGCCGCAACAACTGGTTGATCGGTTTGATCGCCAACGGCGAAGGCTGGCATAACAACCACCATGCGGACCAACGAGCTGCCGCCCACGGCCACAAATGGTGGGAGTTCGATGTCAGTTGGCTTACGATCCTGGCCTTCGAAAAACTCGGCCTCGTCTACGACGTGGTTCGACCACAGTCTTGGAAGCGGTAACTTCTAGATCCATCTGTACCGCTCTTTAGTTCCAAGGCCTGATTCATCGACCGGGTGCATTCGATGCGGGCAAGCCGGCTGTCGAGGTACGATGGAAAGAAATTTCCAACAGCCAACATGGAACTCCCCTTAAAAAAGGGCCTCTAAGTCCAGCGTTAGGCGATTTCTATCGTGAAAAATCGGCCTAAACCGACCGTTTCGGAAGCCAGCCCCAAGAGGAATCTCCGCACTATGCGAAACCTTAAGAAAAAAAGCTTTAAATCCCGAGTCCTCCACGTCCAGCAGCTCGAAAAACGAGAGCTGTTTGCAGCCGACTCCGGACTCTTGGGAACGCTCCCAGGTGGCACAGGTGAATCCCAACCCGGTCTGTACTCAACCCCTCCATCGTCCAAGGTTCCAGCTCCTTTCTGGAGGAAAACCGAAGGAGTTCCCTCTGCTGCTCCGGCATGGTACCAAAATATCGGCCCGGTGACTCGCGAGGTTTTTTACAATCCAAGCCTCACCCCAGCCCAAAACGGGGCGGCACTCCGAAGTGTCCTGACAACCCTTCCTGCCGGATCCAGAGTTGTCATCCACGCCGGAACCTACTCCGTCGACTCCTACTTTGTGATCACGGCTCAAGGAACTGCAAGCCAACCGGTTGTGATCGAAGGAGCTCCTGGCCAAAAAGTATCAATCACCCGCAAAGATGCACTCCAAAATGCGATCAACGTGGACAATTCTCAATACCTCTTGATGCGAAATTTGGATATCTCCGGTGGTGGCACCGGGCTGAAACTACAAACCGTTTCGAACTTTATGCTCTACGACTCCAAAATCCACCATGTGATGGGTGTCGGAGTGGCTGCGAACTCGAAGAACACCTCCGAACTCTATTTCGTAGATAATGAAATCTCTTACACCGGTGGCCATGGCGAGGGTTTTTACCTGGGATCCCACGATGGTGTCTTCAAGACCAACAATAGCTATGTGGTTGGTAACTACCTACATCACCTAGCCAGCGATGCAGCCGCCCAAGGCGACGGTATCGAGATCAAAGATGGTTCCTATGCCAATGTCGTCAAGTACAACTTCGTAGAGGGAACAAAGTATCCAGGCATCACTGTCTACCGAACCGGTCGCGGAGTGGCGGACCGAAACATCATCGAAGAAAACGTTGTAATCAACTCGATCGATGCAGGAATCCAAGTCACTGCAGATGCCGTAGTTCGGAATAATCTGGTCATTGGCAAGTCGACTGCTTTCGTCTCGAAGCCCTTTACCACGAACCCAGTCAATTTGGTTGTGTCAAACAATACCTTTTTGGGTGGTGCTACGACGATCAGATTAACCAACTGGCTGACGACCGACCTAGCATTTGCCAACAACGCGATCCACTCTCCGACTGGGCAGTTCTACTCGAGCAGTACAACCGGGCGAGCTGTGGCGACCGGAAACATCAATGTTTCCAATCTCGCAACCTCCTTCACCAATCTCAAGCTCGATGGCACTGCCCTGAATGCTCGTCCAATCGCAGGTTCAGTGGTCATCGGTAGAGCGTCATCGAACTACCTGCCATCGGGCGACCTCAATGGCGACACCCGAATCACGAAAATGGATACTGGTGCAGTCGACTTTGCCGGAGATTCTACAACGGCATTTCGAACGCTCAGCACCAAGAGTGTAGGAGGAAACGCCACCCCTGCGCCTGCTTTAGAATCGAAATCGACGAGTTCAATAAACTCCCCGAGTGCGGCCCAAGGATCGCTGTTACTTCGCTCGTCGAGTCCAGGAGCATCAGTTTCGTCACAACGTTTATCTGTGGCTTCGCCGGTACAACCCCCGAGCTCAACACTAAATCAATCATCAGAGCCAACAACCAGTTCCTCTTTAAGCAATGATCGATCTGATCTGCAGCTCGAAAGACTACTGGACCAGGTCGTCTCGGAACTCAAAAGCTTCACCTCATAACGCTCTTGCTTCTCTAGCAAGTTAATAACCCGCATCCGGCCGAGAGCATGAAAAATGCTCTCGGCCGGATGCGTCTTTGTGGCCTACTACGGCTTGGCTGTCGTCAAATTCGGATCGATCGAGACGCTCACCGATTCCTCGCCGATGATGTCTCGATCGACCCCAACGATCATTCCGCAAACGTCGCCAAATAAAAGGACCGCGGAACGTACCACGCGCGCTGGTGGGTTGCGCGGTCGAAGCGCTCGATGGGGCGAAATGATGATCGTAAATTCGTGGGCGCGGGCGGCTTGGTAAATGATGGGCCGACCGCTCCACCGCACCCTACTGCTTGGCGGTCGTCGAATTCGGATCGATCGAGATGCTCACCGATTCCTCGTGTGGTTGGGCACACCCGGGTGAGGTCGGAACGTAGCCAACGACCGCATGGGAACCCCACCGGAAACCATCGCCGGATGGAGCTGCCAGGTGAAGTTCGACTGGTCGCCGACAATCGAATCGAGGCTGGTACGATTGAACAGCACGTGCGCTTTTTCAGTCCACTCTGTAGCTGCAAGTTACGCCTCCGCCGGGCAAGCCCGACGGTAGGCTTACCCAGCGTTCATCGAGCTCTTCTTGGCCTCCATTCGGCTTTATGCCGGCGGGGCCAAGACTCTTGAGCTACAGAGGCCGTGTTGCGGGGCTGTTTTTTCCGCCGCACGGTTTGTCACCCGTGAAGTCCACGTTGTGGCCAGTCGCTCCGAGACAATTCCTTGGAACATGACTATAATGGCATCAATAGGAGGGGACCATGGAAAGACACGAGATCTCAACTGAAAAAATCGATTGGCCAGAGCTGGTTCGGCATGTAGCTTGCGAAAGGGTAGTCGTGGAATTGTCCGAAGGTCAACGACCGATAGCCATGTTAGTTCCCATCGAACGCCGAAAAACGATGGCTCAGCTGGACGTTGCACTACGCCTTTTGCCGCGTCTGGGGGCAGATGACGCGACGAGCTTCGAAGCGGATATTCAGGAAGTTCGAGCATCGATGGGTGAGCTTGATGACCCATGGGAGTCGTAATCGACACCGGTGTTTTTATTCGCTGGGAACGAGACGGAGGCATCATTGAGTTCTCCCGTTGGAGCTCTCTAGGCGACCCTTGCATCAGCGTGATCTCTGAATCTGAGCTCAAAGTTGGTATTCACCGTGCCAATACACCAGAACGGCGGGAAAGGCGCAGTCTGTTTGTTCAGACAGTGCTCTCGAACGTCGTCGTATTGCCGATTGATTCAAGAATAGCAGACATTCATGCCAGAATTGTGTCAGAACTGACGAGGGACGGAACTGCGATCGGCCCCCACGATAATTGGATTGCAGCCACCGCTTTGATGTTTGACTACGAGTTGCTGACAACCAATGTTGCCGAATTCCGTCGCGTGCCAAATTTGCGCGTCATTCCGTATCCAAGCGGTATTTCCAGCTAGGGCCACCCGATTCGCTTTGGTCGACCCGCAGCCCGAGCCCGACCAAGCCACCTGGGCCAAGGTGTCGATCACCGTCGAGCGCAGCGATGGCGGCATTGTAGACGCCGAGATCATTCGTCGACGCTCGTGGATTCTACGTAACGGCATCTGCGCAGGCCGCATGCTACCATTCAAACTGCCCGAACTCGAAGTCTCCGGGCTAGCTTTAGTCACTGCCATCGACGACTGCCCACCGATCGCATCCGGCGAAGGCTCGGTCGTCACGGCACGGTTTGTCACCCGCGAAGTCCACGTCGTAGCCAGCGTGGATGTGCTAGGTGCAGATGGCACTGTCGAAACCATCACCGGAACGACCATCCACCCTGTGTGGTCAGTCGATCGCCAGGAATGGGTGCCACTAGCTGAGCTAGCCGACGGTGAGAGGCTTTGTTGCGATACTGAGTCTTTCGGATTGGGTTTTCCCTCTAGCCTTCCGCCTAAAGCCTCCGGCCTAGTTCTGAGCGTCTCCCTTTCGCGAGTCTCCCAGCCGGTCTACAATTTCGAAGTCCACGGCGAGCACGTCTACCAAGTCGGCGAGCTGGGCGTGCTGGTGCATAATACTTGTCCAGTTAAGGGACTGGGCAATATAGGTCGCCACTTACCAATGGCTTCGCGCGATGCTCTGAACCACGGAATCAAATGGTTGGGTACTGGTTATAAAGAGATCGCACCGGGTGTGTTCAGGAGTGCCGATGGTCTACGGCAGTTCCGCATGACGGCTGCAGACTTACTCGGATCTCATGGAAAAGTTGGTCCGCACGTCCACATTGAAGCGTTGGATAAGTTCGGAAAAGTCATCGAAAATCTACGTCTCCCAATTTTTTAAGGCGATTCCTAACATGGCAAAAACACTTATGACCGCATCGATCATTCGATGCAAAGAGACTACGAAACACCAGATAGGTCACTTCGATTCGTCTGGGGAACCTGTTGTCGACTACGATTTAGACTGCCCTTGTACACTTTCGGTAGTTTCGGTTGAAGGGGCAATCTATCTTTGGCGTATGAACGATACTGGGGAGTGCATCGCAGATACCTGGCATATGAATGAAGACGAGGCTATGGCTCAAGCTGAATTTGAATACGAAATCGCACATGATGGGTGGAAAAAGTTGTAGCTATAGCGTCAAAAATCGTTAACGCTTTGTCCCAGTTAGAGTATTCCTGCGGCGTTGCAAAACATTCTGCAGAAACGCCTTCGAGAACTCGGCGAACCGCTTCACGGCTAGATAATAGATTTCAGAGAGTGGTTGCTAGAGAGCTCTACCGCTTATAGCCAAACCTACCTGATACTAGCCAAACTAGTTGGAAACCAACTAGCGTTCATCAGCGTCCATTATCGAAGTCTACGGTGAGCATGTCTACCAATTTGAATCGATTTTTCGAACTCTTCTGACGCAGACGGAAGATTACGGGCGGGAGTAACTTAACAACGAGCGAACCACAAACTCCGCCACCGCCCTACTTGTCTGCGGATCCTCCCCAAAGGCGAGCAAGACTTCGGTTCCGGTAGCATCGACGATGACCGAGTATCCAGCGGCATTGGTACGAATATCCCAGGGTAACGGATGGATCACAGAGACTTCCTCCATTCCGATACGCTTACCATTTCGAGCCTGTAGGGACTGAAGAATCTCAGTTGCGATGTCGATCATAGGCCTCCCACTGGGAAACCGCTCGTCGGGGACATGGCTCCCTACCGGGTGCCTTGAACCGATTTGGGCAGCCTTTTTGCTAGCATCCGACCTAGCGCCGCAGCGGGTGCCTGGCACCGATTTGGCCCCTGGCACCGATTTGGCCCCTGTTTGCTAGCATCCGGCCTGACGTCGCACCGGGTGCCTGGCACCGATTTGGGCAGCCTGTTTGCTAGCATCCGACCTGGCGTCGCACCGGGTGCCTGGCACCGATTTGGGCCCTCTGCCGCAAACGTCGCCAAATAAAAGGACCGCGGAACGTACGACGCGCGCTGGTGGGTTGCGCGGTCGAAGCGCTCGAGATGGGCCGACCGCTACACCACACCCTACTGCTTGGCGGTCGTCAAATTCGGATCGATCGAGACGCGCACCGATTCCTCGCCGATGATGTCTCGATTGACCCCAACAAAGACCCAATGATCACCTTGACTCATCGGCAGCTTGACGGTCTTACCCTCAACAGGCACTGGCTTACCATCGGCCCACAGTGAGATACTCCCCTTAGGTGCACTTCCAAAATCCAGCACCACATCCCCAGCGCGCGTGATGGCGAACTTGGTCCGTAAGAACGTGTGGTTGGGCACACCCGGATGAGGTCGGAACGTAGCCAACGAACGCATGGGAACCCCACCGGAAACCATCGCCGGATGGAGTTGCCAGGTGAAGTTCGACTGGTCGCCAACAATCGAATCGAGGCTGGTACGATTGAACAGCACGTGCGCTTTTTCTGTCCACTGGAGCGCCTCCCATTGGCGTACGGCTCCATCGTTCGCAACAAGCATCTTGCCATCGATCTTTCCGATCTCGGTGATAAATCGCAACAGATGGATCGCTTCGGCTTGAGTGAGCGAATCGAGCAACCCGTCGGGCATGAGCGAGCGAGACTCTTTGATGTCTTGGATCTCGTCTTTCTTGATGGTGACTTCTTTGCCGTCAGCAAGACGCAGCACGACTTCGCCATCCGATTCGCGAACCGGGATTCCCGCGAGGACTTCGTCGTTCTCGGTGCGAACCAGTTTTGCGTTGTAACCCTCCTTGACCTTGGCGGCTGGATTCAAAAGGGACTCGAGCAAGTAATCCGCTGGAGCTTGGGCCCCGATGCTCGTCAGATCCGGACCGACTAGACCTCCGACCCCACCGATTTTATGACATTGGATGCATTGGAGTTCGCTGCGTCGGTAAATCCATTCCCCTTGGACTGAATCCCCCTGGGTTTGAGCCAATTCGAGCCATTGGTTGCGGAGTTCGTCGCTCAGAACCCATCGGTTCTCTTGAAGTTTTCCTGCCGCATCGATCGATTGAATCAGATCTGCACCGGCATTCATTTTCCGCAGTGCAGATTTCAATTGCCGTGCAGCCGATGCATCGACCGAGACGCCTTGAAGGGCAGCCAGCAAGCTCGCAGCGCCATCTTTTCGACCCAGGAATCCGGCCGCCGCGTTGCTCAAGGACTCAGCGCGCGAAGGGTCCGAGACCAACCGTCCGATCAAGGACTTGGAAGCCGCGCCGAGGTTCGTGTCGGCTTGTCCTTCCATGGCCGCGATCGCAACATCGATGCTGGCATCCTGCGTCAGTTGGGCCAAAAGGTTCTTGGCCGAATCATCCCCGAAATTGGCCACGCTCCGAAGGGCCGCGACACGGACGGCCGAGGTGCTCGAGGCATCCTGACTGATCGCTTCGATGCGAGCTCGAGTGCCTGCGATACGCCAAGGTCCGAGCGTGCGGAGTGCGACGAGGCCCAAGTCTGTCGGAGCCAACGACTCGCTCTTTTTGTCTTTAGCGATGGCTTGCTCGGCTAATTTGGTCAAGGCTACTGCGGTCGCTGGCTCGATGGCCAACGCTTCCTTGCGTCGCAGCGAAGCATCCAGAATGGCTTGCAAGAGCTGCCCTCGAAGGGCTTCCTCGGGCAAGGAGGTTGGGGCAGCCGGGTCGATCAGCCGATCGATCAATTTGGCCTGCTGCGCTCCGTTGCCCAGCTCGGCGACGAGAATCGCCATCGTCGAACGGGCAGCTTGGGCGTTGGCAGGAGCATCGCTGGTGATCTTTTCGTCGAGCATCTTCAGAACCGCATCGATGGTGCTGGGATCCTCTGCAGCCTTCAGGGCAAAAGCGATGGACGCTGGATCATTGCTGAAGCGGAATTTGCCGGCACGAAATTCCGGCAACCACACGCTCGAGAGATCTCTCATGGTTTGCCACAAAGCAAAATCGAGGAATCGATCCATGGGTCTTTGTAGGGCCAAGCATGCGGCTTGGGCCGCATCAACACTCGGCAACTGGGCCAAGAGCCGGACGGCCTCGAGACGCACGCGGGGATGGTCGTCTTGGACAAGGCGTTTTGCCAGAGCGGTCCACTGTCCGATCTGCGATGCGTCGAGCGAATCGAACTGGCTGGTTTTGACCCATCGGATTTGGTTAGCGATCTGGTGGGTATATGCTGCGCGAAGCCGTCCATCGGTCGACTCGAAGAGTGACTTTTGGAGCGTGGGATCAAAGTTACCTAAGCCCTCAAGAACCCAAGAGAGCTCGAGCTGTTCGAGGCCTCGGGCTGGGTCTTTGGCCACCTTTTGGACATACGTATCAAAACTCGCTCTTGCAGGTCCGGAGCTGAGAATCTGCTGACGTAAGGATTGGCCTGCAAAGAGACGCACCAAATCGGCGTCATCGGCTAAGCGTTCGAGATTCCTTTCGACGCTGTCCTTGGCCGTGATGGGCTGATTGATAACCGGCTTTTGGTCCTTGTGTGTCAACCTCCAGATCCGCCCGTGCGTGCGATCGCGACGTGGGTCCCGAAAGTCCACTTCGCCGTGCTGGATGATCGGATTGTACCAGTCAGCGATGTACAGCGCGCCGTCGAGTCCTTGTTTGGCATCGATCGGACGGAATGCGACGTGAGGGGTCTTGATCAATTCAGCCTGCTGAACCGATTCGTACCCCGATCGATCCTCGGTGACTTGGAACCGACAGACTCGGTGGGCTCGAAAATCGTTGGTGACCATCGAGCCACGGATCGCATCAGGCCAGTGACTTCCCGAGAGGATCTCCAACCCGCAGTGCTTGGGACTGCCTGGATTCAGACCGGTCATGAGACGTTTTGCGCCCACGGCCGTAACAAAGACACTCCCCTCAAAGGCGTAGTTGATTCCTTCCCCATAAGCCCCATCGGTTGCGAACATTTGACCGTAGCGATCAAAGTGGACGCCCCATGGATTGACAAATCCGCGGACGACGATTTCCAAACGTTTCGTCTCGGGATGAAATCGCCAAATGCCTCCGCCGTTGAGGCGTTCGACGCCCCAAGGAGTTTCGATGTGCGAGTGGATGTAAATCGATTGGTTCATATAGATCCAACCGTCATGGCCCCATCGCAAGGAGTGGAGCAAGTGGTGCGTATCCTCGGTGCCGAATCCTGCCAGGACGACTTTCTTTTCGTCGGCTACAAGGTCCCCGTCGGTGTCCCTGAGATAGAGCAGTTGGTCGCTGTTGACCACGTAAGCACTAGCCTTGTCGCCGTCGTTGGCAGGCAGCACCCCAGTCGGGATCAAAAGTCCGTCGGCAAAGACGATCGTCCGATCGGCCTTACCATCCTTGTCGGAGTCTTCAAGGATGATAATCTTGTCATTCGAAGGCTCACCAGGCTTGATCTGTGGATAGGTCTCGCTCGAGGCGATCCAAAGCCTGCCGTGGTTATCAAAGTTCATGTGGATGGGCTTGGCCATCGCAGGATCACCCGCATAAAGTTCCGCTTGCCAACCTTCGTCGACCACAAAGGTGGCTTTTTCTACCTCTGCATTCGGAACCGGGATGTCTTTGAGTTCTCTCTGAGCCAGTACAGTGACGTCGAGGGCTGAGCAGGTCAGCAGGAACAAAGCAATCCTTCGAGTTGCCTTGGCCATTGGCTTACGAAACAGTAAGATCATCGTCATGGGATGCGTTTCAAATTGTGGGATACAGGAGGGATCAAATCCGCGAAAGCTTCCAGCGGACTTCTATTGTACCCAACCCAAAAAACGATTGAGGGTATAATCGCTAGCGAGATAAATTTTTTGTTTTGAAGTTACTCGAGTCCCTGCGTGAATGCCATGAGCGAGAACGTCTACTGCGGTTTTGATCTGGGTGGGACCAAGATGCTTTGCGTCTTGATGGACCACAAAAAGAAGGTCTTATTCCGCGAGCGCAAGAAAACCAAGGGATCCGACGGCGGTCAGGCTGGTATCACCCGAATCATCGAACTGATACGAGAAACACTCGTTAAAGCCAGCATCGAACCCGAACGAGTCCAATGCATCGGGATCGGTTGCCCTGGTCCAGTCGATATGGAAAAAGGAATCGTCCACCTGGCCGTGAACCTCAAGTGGAAAAATGTACCCCTGGCCAAGCATCTCGAGGAAGCATTTGGACGGCCCGTCGCCGTTCTCAACGACGTCGATGCGGGGGTCTACGGAGAGTATGTCTCTGGAGCCGCACGCAACGCCCACAGCGTTGCAGGAATTTTCCCAGGCACCGGCATCGGTGGTGGATTTGTCTACCAAGGCCAAATTCTGCGAGGTAGGTCCCATACGGGAATGGAGATCGGCCATACCAAAATCTCCTCAAGCGAACACACCAGCGGGACACCCATGGGGGGTACCCTCGAGAGCGAAGCAAGTCGTCTGGCGATCGCCTCGCACTGCGCCAAACTCGCCTTTCGCAACGAAGCTCCAGTGCTTGCTAAACTCGCCGGTTCCGATGTCGCGGAAATCCGCAGCAAAGTCCTTGCCGCATCGATCAAAGGAGGAGACGAACAGGTAGAAATCGTCGTACGTCGAGCCGCTCGTACCATCGGCTATGCAGCCGTCAACCTAATCCATATGCTGACCCCCGATGTAATCCTCCTAGGGGGCGGATTGGTAGAGGCTCTGAGCCAACTCTACCTCGAAGAAGTCAAAAAAGTCGTTGCTGAAAATGTCCTCGAATGCTACCAAGACATCTACAAAATCAAACTCGCGGAACTCGGGGACGATGCCGGTGCAATCGGAGCCGCCTGCTGGGCAGCAACCCGGTTCGGACACATCCCTAAACCTGAACCCGAACCCGACACAGTCTAGAATCTAACCTCTAGCAATACGCTAGAGCGAAGTCAGGTACTCAGCGTTTTGGAGCAATGGGTCGTCGTAGTAGAGCCGAATCGTACCGTCACGCTTGAGCGACTCAACTTTCTGCAACTCAGCCGAATAAATCTCCTCGGCGATCGCATCGAGACGCTTAGCACGCTGAAACCATCCCATCACTAGCATCGCAATAAGCAACACAGGAAGGGTCGAGATTCCAAACGCCGTGAGCATCATCGTCGCCTTGGGACTCGGGAACTCCGAGAGGTCCTTCGTCCCGTCACTCCAAGCGTTCATGGTCGCCAAAAAATACTGCCTGTAGATGGCGATAATAGGACCCGCCATGAGCAACCAAAACACCAAAGTCGCACCAAACCCAAGCAACTGCAAAAGCCATCGCGGGATGCGGTACTTTTGGAGCGTTTCGTCAAAAACCCCTCGGGCTTGGACCTGCAAAGCATCGATGCCACTGATTCGGATCCGAAGACCAGAGTCGACCCGGTGCGAATCGCGGACCGGGTCTCGGCTCGACCCACCGATCCGATCGATCGCACGATAGAACTCCTGCTGAGCAGGAAGCAATCGATCCTGGATCTGCTGGTTCAAGTACTCCTTGATCCCATCCTGCAACTCCTGATGCGCCCTACGCGTGCTGCTGACGTTTTTGGCCCAGGTCACAAAGGTTCCGAAAATCGACGGCAAACTCCCCGTCATCGAAAGAATCAACCGGTCCCATGCTCCATGCGTGAAACCCAGCACACCCAAGAGCGTTCGGTAGGGAAACCAAAACAAGCCCGTCGAGGAAATCAACTCTCCGCGAATGCGATCCCGGATCGCATTGCGCAAGACATGCTTCGATCCGAGCACCATCTCAATGGCTTGGCTCGGCAAAGAATCAGCCGTGGATGCCAACTGAGCAATCGCCGAGGAAAGCTGCGGCACCTGTGTCTCTATTGCCTCCGAAACCCGATGCCCAAGCCGATCGATGGCACTCCTCAAACGAACCGATTTGGTCGCCGATGCAACCTTGAGATCCTCGTGAGCAAGCCTTGCAATCAAATCGTTTTGAAGTTGCTTAGAAATGCTCGCTTCGTCCCCCATGGCCTCAAAGTCCGGGACAAGCACCGACTCGAGGAACCGGGTCCCAGGGGCGCTCGAACTCAACGCTGCGGTGTACCATTCGATGTCGCGCTGAAGACTGTTGGCACGGCCCTCGGTGTGGCTCGTTTCGCTCTGAGGAACGCAGGTGATTATCGGCAAACAGACCGATCCCTCAGTCAAAGCCGCCAATTGAACATGGATGGCACTGCGGAGCTGATCGCGCCTCGCCACGAGTATCTTGATCGGAGCCAAACTCATGGCCTCCTTGGCAATGGCCCCTGCCATCGGATCCTCGTCGGTGTAACCCGGTGTGTCGAGCAACATGTAGGGCCGCTGAAAATCCAGCATGCCTTGGACGGGACAAGCCAGATAAGATTCGCGACTCGCATCCAGTGCATCAGGGGCCACCGGACCGATCCAGTGAAGTTTTGTCGTCGCCTCTTTAGCTAGCACCCCGCTTGGCAATAACTGCGCGATCGCCGGGTCAAGCACCAACTGCCTTACAACCCAAGTCTTCCCCTGACCCTTCGCGCCGATGACTCCTATGCACGGCAAGGATACCCCCCGGTCATGCAGGATGTCATTGGCCGCTTGGCGAAACTCGTCGCACCATCGGGTGATCTGAAATCGTACCGGATGAGAGCCGAGCAACTGCTGGGCCGCAAACTCGATCCGCTCGACCATCTGCATGGGATCTTCCATCGCTAATGAACCTCTCCTTGGCCGCTTCGAGCGGCCGGGCCTCTGCTGGTTTGTTGATGAGTCTGCTGCAACCGATCCAACCCGATCGATAAGGACTCCCAAACCGGAACTTGCGACGAACGCTCGCTCGATGGAATCCCCTGAATGCAAACCGTCGCCTGACGATTCGCCCCTATCGTACTGGGTGCCAGTTTCCGTACGGTCGGACCTAACGTCACTTCGGTCGGGTCACTGGCCGGCTTGCGCACAAGCCCAAGTTGATCAGTCACGACAGCAACCAAATCCGAAAGCTGCTGCCAAGCCGATTCCGACTCGGCCAATTGAGGCATGCCGTCTCCGGTCGCCAGCATCAAACCAAAACCCGCGGCACTTGCAAACAGCAATTCCTTAAGCGATGCAAAAACCAAAACCGACGAACCGCCAAAATCCAACGGAATCATGATCACTGCGAGCAAAGGTGCAAAAAGGATTCCCGCAGGAGCCACGCCACTGAGAATCCGCTTGCCCATCGGCATCCGCTCCCAGAGCTTGGCCGTCAGCCGATCGACCTGCTCGGGATCCAACTGAGTGGAACTCTCGGCTTGGAACCGCTCGATGGCCTGCTGGCAAGCCTCGCGAATGCGTTCCCGTTGAATCCCTCGCTGATCGAGGCCCAAGATCCCTGCGCGATCGCTTTTGGCCAGCGCATCGACCAAAACATCCGCGGTGACCACCTTACCGCCCTCGCCTCGCTGAAGTCGTGTGCGCGCCCATTGCCCGACGGTATTTCCACGATCGATCATCCAAGTAGGCATCTTCATCCACGAAGTCGCATACCCGACGGAGTCTTTGCTGGCTTGCGCCAAACGCTGCATCCAACGACCGGGTTTGGCCCACCACGGAGCCGTCCGCTCGAGCGATTCGGCGATCTGCTCGACGACCTGCCGCGAAGCCTGCAATCGGATCTTCGGTTGGCTTGCCGAGGATTCAGGATCAAGGGAAAAATCCAAGCAAGCCTGTGCGATGATGCGGTGGACGGACACAAGACGATCATTGCTCTCAGAGATCCAATCCCTGGCGGTTTGCAACCCCCGAACCATGGCGATCTTGAGGTTCGTCAAGGACGAATCGATCGCATCGGAAAGCAACGCATTGCCCTGCAATTGCTCTCCGAGCCGTAGCATCCAAGCCGCATCGTCGACCGGAGCGGGAGGCTGAGGAACTGGGATTTGATCAATCCTGTAAAACGCCGGTAGATACGTATCGTTCCGATCGGATATTTCGCGAGGCACGCACTGGAGTTTTTCCCGCCTCTGAGGGCCCTCGAAATGATAAGCCATATAAATACGGCTAGGATTGGAAAAACCATACAAGGTACGCATCTCATTCGAAATCTCGATGGAGTCGTATTTTCGCGGTACACGATTGACGGCCAAGATCCGTTGCACATGCGGCATCTTGGCCTCGAGCATCTTCAAGAGACGACTGACCGTCTGATCATGCATCGCATTGGCAGGCAACACCACTATGTACGCGCTACAGACCAAAGCAGAGCGTTCAAGCACCACAAAACGGGCTTGGGATGCAGCCATCGAAAGCTCATCCAAACGCGTCGTGCGCGATGAATCCGACTCGGAATGCCAACCAGACATCAATCCAGTTTGCACATCCGGACAGTCCATAAGCGCAATCCCCAAACGGTCCAGTTGCGGGTCGCTTGCCACCAAAGGAACCTCCAAAGCACCTCT
>JAJTEK010000106.1 GCA_021299695.1 Pirellula sp.
GGAATGCCAACCAGACATCAATCCAGTTTGCACATCCGGACAGTCCATAAGCGCAATCCCCAAACGGTCCAGTTGCGGGTCGCTTGCCACCAAAGGAACCTCCAAAGCACCTCTCGTCACAAGCCGACCCGAAATATCGAGCACCTGGCGCATCGAAAGATCGTTGTACTGCTCGGCGGCCTGCTCAGGACTCTCAGCAAGTTCCTCTGGCTCACACCCAAAAACCTCGGTCAAACGCTTCGATAAATAACCCCAAATGACCGAATTGCTCCTCCAGGATTCCGGAAGCCACAGCACAAAGCGGTGCGTTCCCTCGGTGTTGGCCGAACCGATCAAGACCCTTCCTGCACCAGAACCCTTGGACGCAGATAAGAACGTTGCGACCAAGGAACTTTTGCCAGCGTTGAGCATCCCCAAAACCGCGACAATAGGGCACACGGGCGACTCGATCATCGTCCTAGCATGGGCTATCGCCGACTCGATCTGGCCAGCTAAAGACCCCTCAGGTCCAATACCTAACGTTTTTTCCCGCTCGATCAGCAAGGACTTTAAACTCATCCCCTCCCCTAAAGCGTGGCCCCCTAAGGCTTGGGCATGAAAATCCAATTCGATTTGTGCTAAAGGATCGGCAAGTGGTTCGCAGGAGATTTTGGACACAGAGTTCGATAGCAGTCAACGGATTGCGAACAGATGGCGAACGAATGGACAAGCGCACGGATTGATCGTCGAAAAACCAACCCTTCCAAAGGATTCCTGCCGTTTTCTTCGCTTGGAACCTCCTTCATACGGTAGCATCCAAAACCGGCCATTGCAAGTCTTTGACGGATTGGCCAACTCCCGAGCATGCCCCCCACCGCAACGGCGCGGTTTTTCTCTCTGTGTTCTCTGTGACTCTGTGTTTCCCGGCTTTCTGCCCTCTTAACCTCTGTGTTCTCTGTGACTCTGTGTTTCCCGGCTTTCTGCCCTCTTAACCTCTGTGTTCTCTGTGACTCTGTGTTTCCCGGCTTTCTTCCCTCTTAGGCTCCCGACTTTATGGCCCCAATCCTCTCGCAGCAAGCCCTCTGAGCGTTGACACCCGTTGACTACCGAGGATAGTAACCCAAACCCCAAAAGCCTTTTCGGCCTATTTTTAACCCACCACCAACAGGAGCCAATGGTTTGTCGAAGCATCCTGGGATCCGCTTGAACCGACTCGGGTTGACCGCTTTGATCCTAGGAGCAATCCTGATCCCCGTCGGCTCGGCAATCGTTCTGTTCTTCTTGTCCAAACCAATGACCGAACCGCCCCTCGATGCACGCGTGCGCCTCGATGGGATGTGGGTTCAGGATCCCAAAAACCCAGGCCAACAAAAACTGGTTCCAGCGATCTCCATTTGGAATCCCACCTCCGAGCCATGGAGCCAACTTACCATCGGCATCAATAAATTCCGACGCAGCAGCCAGTTCTACGCCTCGGAACCCGCTGGCATACCCGCAGGCAAAACCGTTTCGATCCCACTCTCGGCTTTCATCGCCAGAAACGGAAGCGTCCCGTTTCCAGTCGGGACTCGGAATGTCCGCGAAGTCACCGTGTTCGCAAAATTACCCAACAGCGCCCGAGGGGTATCTGAATTTGTTCTTCCGGAAACGCCCACCATCCCAAAGTCCGGCCAGCCCGATGAAGTATCCTGGATCAGCCCCGTCCCCACGCCTTGATGAACCTCGTCAACGAACCCGAAACGGCCTTCTGAAGCAGCACAGCGGTGAACGTCGCGGCCAAAACCCCCACAACCAATGCGAAGACCGACTGCAAACTCAAGGTCCCAGTCCCCAAAAACTTCAAACACCCCACCAAGAAAATTCCGTGGCAAAGATAATACTCATAGGAGTATTTTGATATCCACCCAATCGCCTTGGGTACTTGCCGGATCGCCAAAGAGGCCGCCAAAAGACTCCAGACAGTCGCAATACAAAGAAACTCCCTATCCGCACCGGACAGCACTGCCGAGGGAATCGCTAATGCCAGGAGCGACTTGACCGGTACCCGAGTCCGAAACGCCAAAAGCCCACCATAAAAAGCCACGCAGTAGCCAAAAAAACCACTGCTGCTATGGAGCAAAACCAAACCCGCCGAACCGATCGCAATCCCTTGAAATATCGAATCGGAATATCGTGTCAATCTCGCCAAAAATACGCTGAAGTACAACGTCAGCAACAAACCGATGAACCAAGTCGCGACATTGATCAAGTCCTCAGAGTAGTAGAGTCCAATCCCGCTCATCTGCCAAAGAAACTGCTCTATAGTGACCTGTTTATAACCCGATGCTCCCGTCGCGACAAAAGCAAATACGGTCGCGATCCAATACGCTGGATAGATTTTTTTTAACCTTGCGACCAACCACGCTATCGCGGGGCGATCGTCCATTCCAATCAAAGCCCCACTGAGCGCAAGAAAAAGCGAAACGCCCAAGGAACCCATGCTCATGCCGCCAATCCGAGTCCAGCTTTGAAGATCCAAAAGAACCAGTCCATGAAAGACCGTCACGAGAAAAAGCGCTAGAACTCGAAGCCAATCGAAACCGACAATCCGTGCTGCTGGTGTGGACATAGATAGCTAGCCGGACATCCAAGTCCGAAAAGTACTCAGCTCCTAGGTCGCTTGAATATCGCCACGATCGAGGACGACGTTCCGGCGTTATCGATAGCGTAGGAAGAGACCAACTCCCAACCCTCACTACCGAATCGATTCCACGTCGTATCGAATGCGTCTGAATCAAATTTCACCTCCCCAAGCCCCCCCCAACCCCGGGCCAACGGAAAAAATACCGTTTTATATTCCCAACCTCTTACCGATTGCGACTCCGACATCATTCAACCTCTCTTATTGATTCCCGAATCAACTCTTGATCTCGTAAACTTCAATGCGTCCGAAATCAGAAAATTTCCCCTGATCGTTCTTGCCCGGTTGGCCTTGGCCTCCAACAACAATCAATTCACCTCGCTCATTAAAAAGAAATTCGGTAATACGATATCCCGACTTGATCGTCCCGATGCGCTCGCCGCTAGCTATATCGAAAAGAGCCCCGTTCCAGTCCCCACCTCGCAATCGCCCCCCCATGACAAAACTGTCTTGGGCAGGATGCATGCAAAGCGCTTCCATAAGCCCCTCGCCAGATTGCTTATCAAGCGTTTGCGAAACAAGCTTGGACTCTTTCCAATTCCAGCGCTGCCATAACTGCTTTCCATTGCCCGCCATGGGGTCCCGCATATCCCCCATCCCGCAAATGATCAACTCCTGATCGTCTGGAGTAAACTCCATGGCGAAAATCCCACCGAGATAGCAGTGGCTCTTGATGATCCCCCAACTGGTGAAGTCCTTGGTTTCAAATCCGCCGACTTCAACGCCGCTTGCCACCTCCCAAACCCGAACTTGACCCATCAGGTTCCCAGCCGCAACCCATTGGCTATCGTGACTGAAAACCACCGATTGCACCGAAGGTGTATGCGGTAGACTGTAAACGACGCGGCCATCAGAAGCATCGAGAATCCTGACCGAAGGCTCCGTCTCCTTTGCCGGCGCGTACTTGTAATCGCCCGCCAAGTACTGCCCGGTGACACTTGCCAACCAACGCCCGTCGGCGCTCGCGGCCAAGTCCCATGACCAAAAAGAATGAACCTTTTGCTCGCGAATCAACGCATTGTCCTGCGCCGAAAACCACTTGAGCTTGCCGTCGTATCCACCCGTGACGAACACCCTAGACTCGGGTAGATACACTGCGGAACTGACGTAACTCTCATGCTCCGCAACACGCCGATGCGCCTTGGTAGCAAGTTCGACACGGTAGATGCCATCCATGCAAGCGGCGACCATCTCGTTTTGGTCCCCGAGCAGACAGGCTCCAAGAATCGCCGTCGGAAGCTTCAAATCGTGGATCCGTGTGAGTGTCTTTTGCATCATCGCTCCAAAAGTTCCGATCGATCAGCCAATCAAAAGTTCATCGATAGGCTGCACATTCCCCTCGACTCGGTGGAAGGTCGGTAAGTCCGGCAAATCATACTGCTCCTTGGCATCGATCCCAAGCGCCGTGAAAATCGTCGCAAACAACCGGCGATTGTCGATCGCGTTTTCAGTCACCTCAAAACCCATCGGGTCGGTCTTCCCAACGACGACCCCTCCGCGAATCCCTCCGCCAGCCATCGCCATACTCCAAGCCTTCGAGTAATGATCGCGACCCCGTGCCTCGTTGAGCCAAGGGGTCCTGCCAAACTCACCCATAGCGATCACAAGTGTATCTTCAAGCATCCCCCGCTGCTCTAAATCCATCACCAACTGAAATAGTACGTTATCCAATTCAGGCACGAGCATCTGATGCATCTCGTGCTGAAACACATGGTTGTCCCAAGGCATCCCGTTGGCAACCATCACAAACGTCGAACCATTCTCGATCAAGTGGCGGGCCTGAAGCGCATGCTGCGCAAAGGCTCCCGGTCCATACCGGTCCCGATCGGCCACAGGAAGCGTCTCGAGGTCAAAAAGGGGTGCACAACTCATGAGCCCTCGAACACGATCAAACGCCGCATTGTAGCCCGCCGCCGCCTGGCTCCGCTGATCGTTCTGATACTTGCGACTGAGAAAACTTCGCAACGCCTCGCGGTCCTCATGGTCAAGCCCATCGATCGACTCCGGACGTAATATATCCGCAATCGCATACTCTCCACCCGAACGCACCGGGCCATACTCGGCACCGAGCCAACCAGCCCAATTCCCTGCCTTGAACGACTTGAACTCGTTGCCCTCCGGACAAGGATCGAGCAAAACAAACTGAGGCACCGGACTGTCGAGTTGTCCGAGCCTCTCGGCCACGACCGATCCTAAAATCGGACGCGTAAAGGGAGGACGTGGCGCCTCGCCCCTGGTCAATACGTCGATCCCCTGAAAATGCTCGCTCGGCTCGGTACTCATCGAGCGAATCACCCCAAGCTTGTCCATGATCGTCGCACACCGCGGCATCAGAGAACTGATCCGTATTCCCGGCAACGAAGTGGCAATCGATCCAAAAGGCCCCCCGGTGATCGTCCCTGGCTTGGGATCCCATGTCTCAAACTGACTGGGCGCTCCGCAGAGCCAAAGCAAAATGCACTTCTTACCCCGCTTCTTGGTCTCCTGTGCCAACGTAGGGATCGAAAAAAGCCCATTGAAACTCGCTACCGAAGCAACCCCGGCAGCCATCGAACCTTGTAGAAACAACCGCCGATGGGCCTGATGCTCCGGACTACCACAATCTTCTCGTCGGACCACTGGCCTAGCTCCCTAGTGATTAAAACGGAATTCCGCAGAGGTTAAGACTGCCCAAACTGCACTTTGCCATACCGAAACTCTCTCGGCCACTGGCCTATTCGCTAGCCGTGGCTGAACAAAATCTAGCACAGCTTGAGTCTCGCTTTCCTCAGCAGATCGACCGAGAATCGCAAGGAACATCTCGTCGATTGCATCCCTGAGCTCCTCTCTGGAAGCCAACCTGCCTACCAAGGCGTCCTGCCTGCTCGCTTCGAGAATCATCTGTTGCACTCTGGGATTGTTTGTCAAATACAACGCGTCACCAACATCCGTGACGACCGTCTCAGGTAACACCTCAGGCATCCGATCCCGAAGATCGCCGATGCATGCATGATCCTCGTCGGCTTTCTGAAAAAGCGCGATCTGAAGCGATCGACCAAGCTGCTCGGCCGTCAGCGGCCGCTCAAGCGCCCAAGCGAATCTCGAGGGATCCTCAGCCCCCTCCGGGCGAAGCGAACCGAGTTGATAAGGACGACTCGCCAGAATCCCTCGAACCAATCCTCGAATGTTATGCCCCGAATCGACAAACTCTCTGGCTAACCCATCGAGCAACTCGGCATCCGAAGGCGGATGAACCGAGTCCATCTGATCATAAGGATGCACGATCCCACGTCCCATGAGCATTGCCCATATGCGATTGACGAAGGCTTTAGCAAATCGCGGATGACCATTGAGGATCTCCTCAACAAACTTCTCTCGCCGCGAAAACTTGGGAACCCTCGGATCCGCTGGATCCACCGCCGGCACATACAAATCCTCACTATCTTCTTGCTTAGCGTCTTTCTCAGGTCGGGGCTCATCGATCGTCTTGGATTCGTAAAACGTCAACAAGTTTGGGTAGCTCGAACCGTAAATATTCGCAAAATCCGAAAACCCTCCAATCGCCGATTCGCTGAGCCTCGGTCCAGTGCTGGTCTTTGTATTCTTGCTGCGATTGAAGAAAGCGACCAACCCCCAATAGTGCTCCTGGTGGATCTCCGTAGCAATCATGTGATCGTGACACTGCGCGCAATCGATCCGAATCCCAAAAAATGCAGGTGCAACCGCCTCGGCGATCGCTTGAGCATTGTCGTTGCGCTCGTAGAGAAACCAAACCGCTCCAGACTGCTCCGGACTCTGTGGCCTTGCCAAAAGAATCTCTCGGGCAACCTGATCCCACGGTCGGTTGCTTCGAAATACATCCTCCAAATAAGGTCGCCAGTGACTCTTTCTCTCACCGATCTTGCCGCGAGTTGCTCGTCCCATCAACAAGGCATCGAACGTGTCAACAAAATTCTCTACATAGTCCTCGCTTGCTAGCAACCGATCGATCCACTCGAGCCTTTTGCTCCCAGAGTGATCCAAAAGAAAAGACTCTCGCTCGCCAAGCGTTGGAATCCTACCGGCGATATCCAGATACAAACGACGGATAAACTGCTCGTCGGTGCAATTCTCAGCCGGAACGATCGATGCTTTGCTATAGCCCAATGCGATCCGCTGGTCGATCTGCGCTGTGATGCCCGAAACGATACTCGCCGAGTTCACAGCCTCCTGTGCATCAAGACAGCCCTGCCCAAAATCAACCACCAAGAGCAAACAGACCGTCAGCCATCTGACCGTCAGCAACCTGACCGGCAACAACCTGACCGGCCCGAGGGCAAGCGATTTACATAGGGCCAAAACCAAGCAATCTCTATTCTTCATAGCTCGATAGACTCAAGTGCCGTCAGCCAATACCTAAGTCGGTAGCTCGGAGCAACCGCCACGCCAATCCGCCCTCGCAGTGTACTCCATCCGATCCTAGCTGCAAGTTGCTCCCCTGCCATCAGCCCAATAGCAGTTTCGCTGCTGCTATGCTCATGACTATCGACAGAAGAACCCTAGCCAAACCCACCGGAAATCGGAAACTTCCGAGCGTCGCACCAATGCTCCCCCCGATAACCACTGCCACCGCTAGCCAAACCCAACCCTGCGGCATCGGCGAACCAGAACTGATCACCCCTGCAAGCCCTGCGATCGAATTGACTCCAATGAAAACCGCCGACACTGCCGAAGCGGTCTTGGTCTTGGCCCAACCGAAAAACAACAGCAGCGGCGTGAGATAGATCCCTCCGCCGGTGCCTGTCAAACCACTCAAAAACCCCACGCAGGCTCCAAGCCCAATCGCCACTGGCTTCGATAACACATGCTCCCTCGGCTCATGCTTGATCGGGTTCAACAACCATAGAGCCGAGGCCGCCAGGACGACTCCAAGAAGAATCTTGAACCACTCCATGGGCAACCGGCAATACCCTCCGAAAAACGCCATCGGAGGCGCCAACAGCGCAATAGGCCAAAACAAATCCCAGGAAAAATGTCCTGCTCGATAGAATTGAACCGAAGCGATCGCAGCGACAAGGATATTCAACAGCAACGCCAAAGGCTTGATCCGCTCAGGAGCCAACCCCGAGAGCGTCATCAAGGCGATGTAACCAGAAGCCCCAGCATGACCGACGCTCGAATAAAGCCAAGCAACCATGGCTACGGCCAAGCAAAGCCACAGATCGCTTGCCGAATCCATACCGAGCCGACTACTTGTTCTGCAGCCGAGGGAGCAAGACCCGCTCGACCCACTTGGTATCGACAGTCCCTTGGACAAACTCAGCCTGAGCCAATACGGTCTTGTGAAAAGCAGCCGTGGTCTTGATTCCGCTGATGCGCAGTTCGCTCAAAGCCCGTTGCATCGTCGCGATCGCTTCGTCACGCGTCTGGCGATGGACGATAATCTTGGCGATCATCGAATCGTAATGGGGCGGGACGGTGTAACCCGCATGCGCATGGGAGTCGACCCGAACACCAAAACCGCCTGGAAGATACATCGTCTGGATCTTACCAGGACAAGGCTGGAAATTCCGATCAGGATCCTCAGCGTTGATCCGACACTCGATAGCGGCCCCTCGGGGTTTGATCTCGCTTTGAGAAAATGGGAGCTTTTGGCCTGCTGCGACAAGGATCTGCGTTTTGATCAAGTCGACTCCCGAAATCATTTCGCTCACCGGATGCTCGACCTGGATTCGAGCGTTGACTTCGATGAAGTAGAAATCGTCTTGCTGATCGACGATGAACTCTACGGTCGCTGCATTGTGATAATTCGCTTGTTTGACCATCCGAACCGCCGCGTCGCACATGGCTTTTCGCGTCGCTTCGGGAAGCCGGGGCGATGGACTCTCTTCGATCAGTTTCTGATGCCGACGCTGGACCGAACAATCTCGCTCATGAAGATGCACGACATTGCCGTGTTGGTCTGCAATGATCTGGACCTCGACATGCCGAGGCCGGTCGATGTAACGCTCAAGATAAACCCCAGGGTTCCCAAAGGCCGCCTTGGCCTCTGTCTGGGCTTGGGCAACCGCGTTTTGCAACGAAGCTTCGTCGAGAGCGACCCGCATCCCTTTGCCCCCACCCCCTGCCGTGGCCTTGATCAAAACCGGAAAACCAATCTTACGAGCCGCCCGGATCGCGTCCTCCTCACTTTCAATCAGTCCATCAGAGCCCGGGACGACCGGGACCCCCGCGGCGATCGCCATCTCCCTGGCGGTATTTTTATCGCCGAGCTTCTCCATCGCCTCAGGACTCGGACCGATGAACTCAAAATTGCAACTGCGACAAACCTCATTGAAATGCGAATTTTCCGCCAGAAAACCGTAGCCAGGATGGATCGCGTCGGCCTTACCCAACTCGGCTGCAGCAATCACACGATCGATCCTGAGATAACTGTCCATCGACTTGGCCGACCCGACACAAAAGGCTTGGTCGGCCAGTTCGAGGTACTGCGAGCCTCGATCCGCTTCGCTGAAAATCGCTACGGTTTCGATACCGAGTTCTTTGCAAGCTCGAATCACACGCAGAGCGATTTCGCCACGGTTGGCGACTAGTACGCGACTGAACATAGAGCGCCTTAGCCTCGTGTATCGATCTTAAAGAGGGGTCTGCCCACGTCGACGGCTTCCTCATTGCGGGCCAAAACCTGTACGACCTTGCCCCGCATTTCAGCCGGGATTTCGTTGAAAACCTTCATCGCCTCGATAATGCAAACCACCGTGTCGTTTTGAACCGTCGAACCGACATCGATGAAGTCCTTGGAGGTCGGATTGGGCTTCGAATAAAACGTTCCGACCATCGGCGATTTCAACACCACAATGTGCGCAGCATCGGCGTCCGAAGGTGCTACAGGCGATGGACCAGAGGCCACCGAAGGTGCACTCGGGCCACCCACTGGTCCAGACGTATAAACCGTCGGAGCAATCACACCAGCCCCATGCGCACTGCAGAGCCGTATCCGCTGGTCGTCTTGCTGAAGATCGATCTCGCCCAATTGATGCTGCTTCATCAACTCCACCAACCGACCGACAAGGTCGAGGTCAAATAGGTTCTCCACTTTGGAAGCCGCATCCGGTTTTTTCTTGGATTCCGCCATCGCATGGCCTTTCCGACGAGCAATATTTCGAAGGGTACTTGGTCGATAAGATCGCCTTTTATACATACCTTCTTAGAATTCGCCAAGAACAGAGCGCCGCGAAGAGCGTTTTGGCCACTTTTTCTCCTCAGCTACAGAGGACTGCAAGGTGGATGCACGAAGCTATCGGACTTGGGAGGCTTCCAAAGGCCACACCAACAGGACCCTATCGCCGGGAGCCTATCTCCGGGATTCGGAGGAATCTCCCAAGCCGCTGACGACCATCCCCACGTTGCAAAACGTCAACGCCGCAATTCCGTTGGCTCCCCTGAGCAGCCGATCCTGCTTCCAATCGATCTCCTTAAGGTAGGTGATCTTGGTAGCCTCAGTCGGCTCGACTAGCTGCAGCGTAAGCACCCTGCCCGAAACGCTTCCACCGGAGACCTTGCCCTTGACCCCGTCGAGATAGAACTCGCTTTCGAGACCCTCGTCCCAAACAATCGGCTGGTCGAACTCCAATTCGATGCTCGAACGCTTCCCATCGAGCACTGCACGCTTAAGATTCGGGGCCGTAAGGGCCCCTTGGGAATCCTTGCCGTAGAAATCACGCTCGATGAGAGGCTCGAGCATCTGTGCAAATTTGCCCCACCCCTCCAAAGGAAAGTGACAACCACCCTCGGGTTGCACCCCAAGCGTCGAGAGAATCCGCATCCTGGAGAACAACTCGGGCAAGGTCCGTTGCTTTTCCCTCAGCATATCGCCAGAGCCGTTTCGGCCTCCCATGCTGCACGAATTAGGCCAAATCTGGAACACATAGTAACGTTGAACATTCGGAAAATCCTGCTTCCATCCAGCCGCCATCTGAATGAATAGAGGATGATAGGTCTCCCAGCCAAAACCCCCTGTCGGTCCGTCGGACCCTTGGTCGTTCTCACCCTGATGCCACAAGATCGCTCGGATCCCATGCGTGAGTCTCGCCTGCTCAATTCGCCAAAGCATTCGACCATAAATACTCGATAGATCGGTCGGATTGGCCGCATTGCGCTGGTGTTGATCGATGCGAGTCCCTCCGACTGCCGCATTGATCATGAAGATCGGTACCTTCTGGCTCTCGACGAGTCGTTTGGCAAGTTCCATTCCCCACCATCCGAGCTCTGCTCGCTGCCCCTGCTGCGCCTTCCACACCGGCAGAACCCATAGATTCCCCTCGTTTTCCTTGGGGTTCTGCGAGGCGTTCGCATAACTGCGAATCCATGTGCTGGTTTCCGATGGTGACTTCTCCGACGTGTCGGTAGCAAGCGCATTGGACTGACCATCGATCAAATAAGCGTCCCCACACACAATGTCTCCTACCGATGCAAGAAGCCGATCTTCATCGACTCCAAACTCCACTCGGTACTTGATCAAACCCGGCGACAACTTTACCGAAAGCGCATAGCTTCCGTCAGACCCAAGCTCGCTTTTGACCGTCTCGATCATCCGGTCGTCTGCATAGAGCTTCAGGTAAACACTCTTCGTATCCGCAAGCAACGATGCGTCCAATTTTCCGTTGTAATGCAAGGTGCCTCGATTGCTCGGATCGCGCGCATAGAACTGCCCCTCCTGAGGCTTCTCGTCCTTGCCAATGGCACGCGCAACCCAAGGGTCTTGATCGGGCTCAGTCACTGCGATGTCGATCGATTGCGAAACGCTTTGACCTCCGTTGTCGATCGTTGCTGTAACTCTCAAAGTGCCGCTCTGCTGCGAACGCTTCAGCAGCAGCTTCCCTTGTGTAGGTTCTTGAAGGACTGCAAAGGGCCCTGCTTCCCATCGGATGTTCAATGGGTCTGCCCCAACAACCCTCATCGCCTCTAGGTTGCCCAGACGCGGGATGACCTCGATAGGATCGCGTCCATTCCAGGTTCGCGGGGCATCGAGCGTAAATTCCGGTTCTGGTATCTTCTCCTTGACGGCAATGGCGATGTCCCGAGTTCGAACCCCTTCAGGATAGATGGCTTTGCATCGCAACGTCACTTGGGAATCTCCTTGCACGCGACCTGCATCGAATGGATACGTGAGCCGATCGACAGCAACGATCGTTTCCTTCAGGTCTTCGACGAGGAGCCAGTAAATTTTTTGCGCGCCAAGCGCTTCTGCGGTGATACTCGCTTGCGATCCCTCGGCAATCGTCAGCCGATCCGGCGAAACACCAAAACGGTCTCCAGGTCGAACCACGGGACCAGCAAGGGTTTGCAGCTCCTTTTGATTCTCATACTGAAGCTTGGCCCAGTCCGCAGACCGAACCGTGTTGCTTAGGCGGACCTCATCGATATCTCCAACATAATCATAATTGTTGTACCAGCCGCCGATGTAAAACCTCGCCGGGGACTTGATTGCCAGCGGTGCATTGGCTGTCTGCGATTTATTGCTCAGTTCGCCATTGACGTATATTCGCGAATCCCCTTTTTCGTACGTGTGGAGAATATGGGTCCATTGGTTCAGCGGGATTCGGCCAAGACTCGAGACATTCGCACCCGAAAAATAGCATTCCATTTCGATATGTGGTGGACTCTTGAAATGCATGATGACCTTGCCCTGACCATGCTCGTTGCCCCATCCGAGCACACGGCCGTTGGATCTCTCTGGACGAATCCAAGCTTCCGTCGAGTGCGACTGGGAACCGACTGGATAACTATCGATCTTCTCACCACCTAGGATCCCCTGACCGATGCCCAAATGCCTTGCCAAACCGATTCGCCCAGGGCTAAGCGTCGTTTCTCGATTCAACGGCTCGATCTTGCCCAATTCATCGATCAACCCATTATCCATGTGCAGTACGCTCAAATAATGATTGGATGAAGCAAAGACACCCGCTCCGTCGGATTGACTTTTCGCCTCCGGATTGCCCCAGTGCAACGACAGCTCCTGGCGCGCGTTACCCTGAATCCTGGGGACTCGAACCCAGATGCTTGCAGATCCAGCAGTTGCATCCCAGTGGTCGATCTGATAAGCCAGATTCGAGCCGTTGGCCGAAAAACGAATGTCCTGCCCGCTCGGTTGCGCGCTGGCGAAATCAAAGAAGTCCCTATGGAGATGAATCAACACCGGGACGTTTTCCTCCGAGGCCGACTCGGGCAAATTCGCACCCTCGGGGGTCGTCACAAGAAAGATCGACCCGGTATGGCTCCAACCATCAAACTGCCCCAGTGCGTCGATAACCGGAAGTACAGTACCCAAGACGAAAAAGGCTAAAGTAAGCAAGCGATGCATAGAAAGAAGTCGATTGGTTCGAAGTGTTAAAAAGGCCTAGCGAAACAGAAAACCGGCCGTGCTCGTGGGAATCCCGATGGTGCTCAGAGTATAAGCCCCCTTGGGCCAGCGTGTTGGGTGCAATGCCAGCTAGGGGAGCGCAAGCCCAGGCAAGGCAAATCGAACCAAAAAGTCCATCGATACGAAGAGTCGGAGCGTTTTTTCAAAAATCCCCTATTCATCCATGGTTGTTTGTTTCCAAGCCACCTGCGGGTCGATTATCCTATGACACGAGACTCGGCGTCTCAGAGGAGACCCAACGGAACTCCAAGGGAAGCCAAGACGCCCCCCTTCCCGCCAAACACAACCCTCCCTTTTTTTCAAGCACCGCTTCTAGGCACACCAGGGCAACCATGCAACCCCCAGCTAGGTGCCAGGCACCTTTCGGCTCCCCTGCGGACCTCGATTTGCTAGCAATCCCGGCCGCCTCCACCCGGTGCCAGGCACCTTTCGGCTCCCCCGCCGACCTCGATTTGCTAGCAATCCCCGCCACCTCCACCCGGTGCCAGGCACCTCTCGGCTCCCCCGCCGACCTCGATTTGCTAGCAATCCCGGCCGCCTCCACCCGGTGCCAGGCACCTTTAGGCTCCCCCGCCGACCTCGATTTGCTAGCAATCC
>JAJTEK010000107.1 GCA_021299695.1 Pirellula sp.
CGCTATCGGGCTGGATGCAAGCCTGTTTCGGATGCGCAGCGGGACTCTTCGGATGACAAATCATCCGAATCAGGCAGAGCATCAGGCCCAGAGGGCACCCAGGCCCAATAGGCTTTCCCTAGGAAGCTCTTCCACGGCGGTTTATCCCGCGAGTTCTCCTGTGTAAGCTCAAGGCTCGCTGAAGGCTTATCAAGCAAGGCCTCAAGCGGGAGATAAATGGGGTATCAGCGGAACGTAAGCTACTGGGCCGATGGGATTCGTCCCGAGATGGACTAGGTGGTAGTCCAGTTCGGGGGTCGCGAGGGGGTGTTGAGGGACCTCTGTTGGATTTTTTTTGAAGGGCCGGAGTGGCTCAGCGCACTCGGTGCGCGCCGAGGTGGGATAAACGTCGCCTGGATTAGCTTCTAACTCCTAATTTGGGTGGAATCACCGCTCGAATCCACCACCGACCGCCCAGCTCAACGCGGTCGATTCCCAATCTAACTTGGGGACAGTCCCTGAGTTTGTAGGGGACAGTCCCCGAGTTTGTACCAGGGACAGTCCCCGAGTTTACGTCCAGGAGTTTATGTCAACAATATCTTGCATGGCAAAAGGGATTGGATCACGCTGGGACGCGCACCGTTGGAGTCCGTGCGTTTTAGCAGCGGCGTCGCATCGACTTCATCGAGCGCTCATGCGCAGCGGGCGATCCGAACTTCGCCTCGGAGCGCGCCCACGACTTCTCGACGGCTTGGGCGACGTCGGGTGTCTTGCAGGCGGTCTGGCCGTGGTCGACGGTCACTTCGCCGATTCTCTTCGCTGCAGCTAGCACGGCCTTGCGCGTCGCCGAACTCCTGCCTCCAATCGTTATCAGCGTCCGGTTCATGTCGCTCTTGACGTCGTTCGGCGCAGAGTGGATCGACTTCTCAATCGATTCGATGCCACTGAGTAGTTGGTCTTCAGGGAACGATTCGTCGAGGTCCGACAGGCGGCCAAGAAGCGTCCACCCCGAGGCGAGCAACGACTCATTCGATGAGTTCATCCACTCGTGAAGTTTACTCCGCGCGTGTGGGCCTTCGGCGGCGAGCGTTGCGATGTATAGGTTGCACATGCGCAACGGATTCTCGATCGCCCAGCGATCGAGTTCGCTGGGCGTCATCGCCATCGGATCGGCAATCTTCATCGCAAGGTTCCGCGCATCGACGTTGCCGGTGGCCCACAACTCTCGCGCAAGTTCGTGATCGACATCGATCCGCTTCATCAGTTTGAAGAGTTCGCCGAAGAGGACACCGAACATGGGGCCCTTGGCGCCGTGCCTCGCCCAAGTCTTGCGGGTCTGCTCGGTGCCAAGCTTCTCAAGGATGGCCATGACTTCCGAAAGCGACATGCGCGCTGCCGGAACTTTCGCGGCCGCTGGCTTAACAGCCACAGGCTTCGCAGCAGACTTCGAGGTCGCAGGCTTGACAACCTTCGCTGCGGAGGGAGGAAACGCATTTTTCGATGGCTTTTTGATTGATTCTCTGATTGGCTTTTTCATTGGTAAGAGAGTCTCCCAGACAAGATGCTTCGGTACCAATCCTATTTTAACGCAAGCGCGCGTCGAGTAAGTGGCTATTGTGCTGTTTTGGATCGGCGTGAAATGGATTTCTGTCTGATCCGCGTTAATCGTAAATGGGTAATGATCACTAATTTGTTTTAAGATCGTCAAGATCCCAGCATTGCCCTATCCTCCGCTCAAGTAAAACTCAACCTAATCCGATTCCGGACACTCACGCAACGTTTTGTATTGCCTCAGCTCGCCGAAGCCTTCGTCTTTCCCGAGACGCTTCGAGCTTCTCATCTCGCTGGGCAAAGAGCTCTGGGAAAAGAGTACTTTTTCGTTGCCAGCAAGCTTCGTATGAGGCGTCAGGTATCCAATCGCACTGTGGAGCCGGACCGTGTTGTAAATGGTCTCACCCAAAACGCGGGGACTGTCCCCTGGTACTTCTTGAATGCTGCCACTTCGGGGCTTTCTTTGCGCCTTTGCGTTCAAACAACCTTGTCCAGTTCCATTAGGCTGATACACACCGGCAGTGATGTGCCGCCCTCCGGGCTAAAACCAAACAGCCGGATCTTTTGCAAGATCCACTAGTGCGAGGTTGGCCAAGTCACCCCCCCCGCCCCTTGCTCCCCCGGCCAAAGTCCCGGAGCAAGCGAACCTCCAAGCTATTATTTCCCCCTGCTTGGATTTGCGCTGCGTTGCAGGGCCTTGTATTCGCGCAAGGAGACATGTTTGTCGATTTTGGAAGAAATAGCGCGGTGTACAACGAAAGTCATCGAGAAAACGAGGATGGATTTCTACTCGTGCTGCAGTGCATCGATCGGATTCAATGCCGCTTTCGATTGGATTTCAGTCGGTGTCAGTTCCCCTCGGTACAATCGAACATCCGAAATGCTACCCCGAAAATAATCCTGAGCCCCTAAACCGATCCGGAGCGGTTCGTCGATGCTCAAGTCGTAATCCTCTGCTTTCATACCGGTCGATTCGCCCACCAATACGCCATCGATGTAAAGCTTCAACGCATTCTCGCCGCGGACTGCTGCAATGTGATGCCATCCGGCTCTGAGCGCGCGGTCGTATGTGGCGTTCCGACCGGTTTCGATCGATAACACCCGACCCGAAGGTAATGTCCCGACAAACAATCGTCCTTGATACACCGCCATCGACCAGGCCCGCCGGTACTTGACGTCCGGCGTCATGTCGACCCGGCCAAACCGCGTCCAGTTTTCGTCTCCGTCATAGCGATAGATCTCCGCTAACGGCAACGTGCCGCCATACATCTTGCCGTTGTAAACGAGTAACGGCATGGCTTCGAGTTCCTGACCCAGTTTCCCGGTATCGACCCAATCGGACTCGCCTCGGTAGCGAAACACATGCGCCTTGGGCCACTCGCTGACATACAGGTCACCCTTGTGGATGCCGAATCCGTACGTCTGGGTTGCTTCCGGGATCACACCCACGAGCTTCCAGTCCTGTCCATCGAATCGAAACACCGATCCTTCGTCATAGCTTGTCGCATAGAGTGCATCGTTGAAAACAGTCAATGCTTCGACCCGCTTTCCGTCTGGGGTACTGCATGGTGTCCAGCGTTGAGCACCTTCGTATCGAAAGAAGCCGGCAGGTCGGTAGAGCGAACTGGCGTAGAGCTGGCCTCGAAAGACGACCAGCGACGCGACCGCTTCGGTCTCCGCGGATACCGAGCCGCAATCCTCCCACTGATCGGCCTCGGTCAGGCGATACACCTTGCCACCCAAGGCTGGGTTTTGGGACTCTGAGAGGCTCGAACCGGCAAGTCGGTATTTGGATGCGGCGGCATACAAGCTACCGTTGTACACGGCCAGGGCTGAGATCGCGTTGGCTCGATCAGGGCTCCCCATATCGGTCCATCGGTCTGCACCTTCCCAGCGAAAAACCCGTCCGGATTGATTTTCACCTGCATGGCATGTCGAAGCGTACAGTCGTCCGTTGTGCACGCAAAGGGAGAATACATAAACGGCATCTCCGAGACGACCGTGGTCGGCGAATTCGCTTTCTACCTTGGCATGATCGATACCAAAGTGGACCTGGCGCGTGTTTGGTTGGCTGTTGGTCACACCGCCATGGCTGTAGATCCCCAAATGGAATCCTCGTCGCTCCTTGGAATCGTAGCAACTGATCAGATCCCCCAAGGGATCCCCGAAATCGTCGTCGACCTCTGCCCACAAGGAGATTGAAAACGGTTGCTTGCCGAGCTGCAGTTTGCGAGCATCGGCCACTTCCACGAGGGACTTTCGGCCATCGAAGCGGGCTCCAAAGTTCTTTCCGGGCGATTTTTCTTGCGTAGAGAATTCGAGTCCGTTGGCTGTCGTCTCGAGTTTCGATAGGGACACGTCACGTGGATGATCGATCAGTGGCCAGTGCCCAACGAGTTCTGCCTCGGGAGCTTGTTGGCCGCATGCCATCGCGCTGACCCCGATCGCGATCGACAAGAAGGTCAATCCGGCGAAAAACAGCGTGGCTAGTTCGGTTGTGGATCGTAGGAATTGTTGTCGCACCATCCTCGGGCTCCTAAATTTGTTTTTGAATGGTCATGAATACTCTGTGATTGATCGCAATTGCACTTGGACGGGCTACTGGTTACTCTAGAGGAGGGTTAGCCTGCGGAGCGCCACGTCGAGTACGAGCGTGGCGCAGGCGAGTGCCAGCAGCCAGGGCCATAAAGGTTGAGGTCGCTGGGCCGTTCTGCCATCACCGTCGAGCAATGCCTTTGCATCGGTCTTGAATCGCCCACCGGATACCTTGGCGACCTCTCTCAACCAATCTTCGTTGGTGGGACGGATTCGTAGCTCGTCGCTGTAACCTCGGATTAAACCGCGCGATTGCCGGTACTTGACCTGTCCATTCTCTTTGACGGCGATATCGACATGGTAGGCTCCCGGCTCCTCGACTTTCAAATTGCTGGTGTATCGGCCCGGTGCGGCTTGCGATATCTTCTTGGTCTCTCGTTTCATCTGAGGCCCGATGACACTCAGCTCCACGTCGGCTTGATTCAGAAAACTGCCGAGTTCATTCGCCGCATCGATCGACCAATGGGAATCGTTGCCGAATCGATCGACGGCGATCGAAATGCCACGGCCATCGCTCTTGCGCATCGTTTGACGAACGACTTGAGTCCAGAATTTGCCGTAACCAGGCCATGTCATCCACTCTGCGGCCCAGCGAGATTTGGCATCAGAAGTAAAAGCGACTGAAATTCCTAGTCCATAGCGCCACCATGCCAGGAGTGGATCTCCTTTTTCGGTCGCAAGAATTACCTCGCAGGTCGGTTTCGGTCGAGTCATGACATACCCCAAGAGAAACGGGGCGGTTTCCATTTCGATATCGGACAAGGCAACCGTTGTCCTGATCACTTGCGGGACGAATGGTTGTTCGTCGATGGCGGACTTGCTGGCCGTGACGGTTTCCTTGGCGAAGATCTGCGGCACTTGGGCCGGGTCGGAGGTGAAGTAGTATCGGCCTTTCCCAATTTTCGCGATTTGTTCAAGCATACTTGTATCGGAGCCATCCCCGACGGCCACCGTCGAGACGGTTATCTTGGCCGACGCCATCTGCTGGGCGATGCCTTCGAAGTCTCCTGGATTGGAGATGCCATCGGTTAGAAAAATGGCGTGTTTGAGTCGCGTTTGCGTGCGTTGCAAGATCTCGAAGGCTTGCTCCATCGCCGGGTACATATCGGTTCCTCCGGCCGACTCGACTCTGGCGATTTCGTCGATGATCTTGGCCTTGTTGTTTGCGCTCTGCATGTCGCTGACGACATAGGTTTCGTGATCGAAGGCCAATACGGCCACTTGATCGTTTTTGCCTAGCAGTTCCACGGCGGCCCAAGCTGCGGATTTGGCCATCTCGATACGATCGCCCGACATCGAGCCCGAACGATCGATGACCAGTACGATTCCCAAGGAGGGTTTTTCTTTCTCTTTTTCAAAGTCGCTGCGCACGGGCAAGATTTCTTCGAGCGTGGACTTGTAGTAACCTCCTAAACCGAAGGATTGCTCTCCTCCGAGCATGATGAACCCTCCGCTGAGTTCCTGAACCCAGGTGCGGGCCAGTTGCATTTGCTGTTGGGACAAAGCCGTAGCAGGTACGTTGGAGAGGATCAGTGTTTCATAGTTTTGCAGATCCGCGAGAGTATCGGGCATTCCTTGCGGTGGTCGTACATCGACCTGGATCCCTTCGTCCTGGAGCGCATAGGCAAACTCGCGAATCAGGCTCGGATCGCTTTCAATCACGAGAACTCGCGGTTTTCCTGAAGCATAGACCAGACCTGCGGTCGTATTGTTGTCGAGCAGTGTGTCGTTGTTCAGTTCCGAGATGCGGGCCTGGAATACAGCCAATCGTTCGCGATCCACCGATTGCTGAAACCGGAAACGATTTTCCCCCGCTTGGATCTTTTTTCGCTCGCTGAGTACTTTGTGATCGCCTCGGTAGACTTCGACTAGGCCTTCGTCATCGTGGTTGGATTGGATGACGACCTCGACAATGAACGGCTCTCCTTCACGCACCTCGGCCGGCACGTTGACTTCGGCAACCTGGACCTCCGGAGCGGTTGGGGCAGGAACCGGAACCGTCGAGATCGGGACGCGGCTTTGGGCTGCGACGGACAAGGCATCGCCTATGGTTTCATTTCCGTCGGTCAGCAGAACGATGTGCGGAACATACCCAGGAGGCATGTAGCCGGATGCGGACTGCAACGCAGCGGCGATGTCAGTGTCTCGACGATAACTCGATTTGGTTAGGTCGGGTTGGAGCGAATTGGAATCCGCGTTTGGTCCCTGAGTATTCTTCGGTTTCGGATCAAGCCACGTCTGGGCATCCATGATGGAGCCGGGTTTTGCCGCGAATGGGAGAACGGCGATGCGTTGTGTACCGGGCTGGTTTTGCAACGCTTCGACAAACGATTTGGCAGCGGCGGAGCCTTCGTCGCTAATACTCTGGCTCTCGTCGCTGAGGACCACAAAGAATGGCTCTTTCGTGGTCCGCAACCAGTGAAGGCCCGCAATCGCGAGGACAACGGACGCGAGCATGATCGAGCGCGCGATGAGCGAAATCCACCGCTGGGACTTGGAAAAATCCGTGAGGCTGACTTGGAAAAAAAAGTAGACCATCAGCAGGGCTGGAATCAACAGCAGCAAAAGCCACGGACGAGTGAACTCAAGCGACAAAAGGGATGCCGTCATGCGAGAACCCTCCTCTGATACATGCCCCACTCGATGACAAGCAGCGAGCCGATGAGGATCGCAAGATAATACCAAGGAGGGTAAGAGAACCAGGACGCGATCGAGGTCTGCTTGGGTGCTCGATCCGAGTCGTTTGTGTTTCGAAGATCGGTCTCGCTGGAGCTCTCGAGATTGACCGCATAGCGATCCACAAGTTTTCCGGTAGTCCTCAAGTTTTCAGCGGTTGGATTCCCATTGGCATCCCACTCGAAGAGTTCCCATACTCCGGTCTCTTTCAACGGCCCGACCGTGCTACCGGATTGACGTTTGACTTGAAGGCCTGGAGAGATCAGCCATAAATTCTCCGGAGGCACGCCGGCCGAGAGCGATCGATTCAGCCGAGCTGTATCGCCACCGGCAATCGCCAAGCTCAACTCTCCGCTTTGGCTTGAAAACCAAGCGATGGCGTTGCTCGCAAGGATCGGGAATACGGTGCGAAAGGCCAAATCGCTTTGTTCGAGATTGACCCCCAGGACTACGGCTTTCTTGTCTCCATGGGTAAGGGTCGCGAAGAGCGATTCTCCTCCGACACACGAAGCGACGGGCTTGGCTGTCTGGGGCAGGAAGGTCAGTTTTTTGGTGTTTGGAAACATTACGTTGTCGAGTCTCACATGGGTCATCAGCGGCGAGTCTTTGTCTTGCTCGGTTACGAGGGGGCTGTCGATGAGTCCATCGACGCGAAACAGGCTCGAACTTGTGTCGGGGTCGATGATGAATAACGGGTTGGATGGGAGCGGGTCGGGGATGAGTTTGTGAAGAACGATGACAGCATTCTCAGGCCAAGCGGTTGGGATCTCCTTCTGGACGGTCACACGAACCAGCGGATTGGCTTCGAAGACTTTCTGCAGGAACAGGTTGCCGGGAGACACGATCAGGACGGGTTGAATGACACGATCGGGCAGGATCGCCCAGGCGATATCGTCGACATCGAGGTTGTTGTTCTTCGCTCGGTCTTGCCCTTGGTCGTTTTCGAATTTGGACAACGTGGCTTTGAGAGCCCCTCCTTCGACGGATGCTTTCTCCAACGTCCGAGACCATGTTTCGTTGGGTTGGAGTTTCAGGGGAAAGATATCCACTGGGCGCTCATCGAGTTCGATTTCCAATCGGCATTGGATCGGCAGGTCCGATGCGTTGCTAACTTCGACTAGCAACTCATAGCCTAAGGCATCGGCCATACTGCGTCGCGATTGAAATTGGGTGATACCGACGTTCGAGGCGTTGGCACCAAAGGCTCGATACTCGACGGTGTTTGTTTCTTTCGCTTGGTTATCAGGGTTCGTACTCTTTGGGGTGTCTTGATCGGTAAAGACGATCACTTGTCCGTTGGGGGCATCGCCCAGGAGTTGATTGGCCAGCTCGACGGCGGACCCAAGGTTTGCAGGGGTATCGACGGGTAGCAGATCGTTGATGGCTCGGCGGAGCGACGGGACGTGATTCCCCATCCCGAGGACGACTTCGGGCCCTGTTCCTGCGGTGAGGATAGCGACCTGATCCTGTTCGCGAACGCCATCGAGGACTCGCTGTGCGGCCTGCTTTGCTGAATCGAATCGCGTGGTTGCCTTCTCGGCGGCTTGCATGCTGGCCGAAACATCCATAACGAGAACCAGCCGCCGGGCCCCTTTGGTTTGCCAGGAGAGGATTGGATCGGCGATCGCCAGAACGAGTAAGGCGAGGATCAAGAGTTGCGCCAGGAGAGATAGCCAATACCGCAGGTTCTGCCAGAGGGATTTCGGTGGTTTATCCTCGAAGATCTGGTTCCAGAAAAGGTTGGTGGATACCGGTACGCGTCGCAATCGGACTTTCAGTATGTAGAAGATCACGATCGGGATTGCGATCAAGGCTAACAGCAAAGCCAGTGGCGTTCCGAGTGTCATGTTAGCTCCCAATCGCTGCAGAACGCATCATGGTCATCATCAGTTGATCGAACGGAACAATCGATGGCGATTGCGTGCAGCTGAGTCCATACCTGCGGCAATAGTCTCGAACGGAGGTTTGATGATCGGTGAAGAGTTGTTTGTAGCGACGGAGCATTCGCTCATTGATCGTCACCATGCGAATCGATCCGTTCTCGACATCCTCCAGCTCGGCATCCCCGAGCAGCTTGGGATCGGCTTCTTTGGGATCGTGCAGTTGCAACACATGGGCTTCGAATCTCCGCGATCGCAGTTGGTCAAACCCGCGCGAGAATCCGTTTTGATCGAAAAGATCGCTAAGCACGACCACCAAACCGTTCCGCGTTCCGCGATGCAGTAATCCTTGAACGGCTTTCGACAGATTGGTGTCGGTACCGACCGTCGAGAGGGATTCCAGGTACTTCATCAAAGCCAGGATGCGGGCCTTGCCTCGCGTTACCGGAAACTCGGAGATAATGTCGTTTGCATAAGCAACCACGGCGATGCGGTCCAAGTCCGCCAGGGCGATGTAGGCCAGAGCGGCGGTCAATTGGCGAGCTAAATCGAATTTGGGAGGACTTCCAAAACCCATGCTCCGCGAGCAGTCGATCATCAGATAGACATGAAGGTCTTGTTCCTCTTGAAATCGCTTCAGCAAGAGATCTCCATGGCGAGCGTACACATTCCAATCGAGGTAACGAAGGTCGTCACCGGTTGCATATTCGCGGTGGTCCGAGAACTCGATCCCCGAGCCGAGTTGCATCGTACGGCGTTGGGCCAAGAGCGAGCCTCGAAAGACCCGTTTGGACATGATCGAGAGATACTCGAGCTTGGTCAGGAAGTCCGGTGGAAAAAGCATGTGGGCAATGTCCGATTAAGCAGCGATAGCGGATTCTGACAACGTCGCGAGGATCTGCTCGATGACTTCGTCGGAGGTCATCCCTTCGGCTTGTCCCTCGAAGTTGAGGATCATGCGGTGACGAAGCACAGGTTTCGCCATCAATCGGAGATCTTCTCGGGCTACGTGGTAACGTGAATCTAGGATCGCACGAATCTTGGCACCCAGGATCAGAGCTTGCAATCCACGGGGGCTCGACCCGTAGCGAACGTACTTCTTCGTCGCTGGAGTAGCGAGGGATTGATCCGGGTGCGTTGCCATGACGATAGCGATTCCGTAGCGCCGGATTTCTGGTGCGATGGGAATTTGGCGAGCCAGTTGCGACATCTCGAGGATGCGTTCTCCGGTGATCACTGGGGAGGCGTGGCTCGTGGTGTTTTCCGTCGTCCGATCCAAAATCACTTCGAGGTCGTTCATCGATGGATACTTGACCAGCAGTTTGCAGAAGAAGCGATCGAGTTGGGCTTCCGGGAGCGGGTAGGTCCCTTCCATTTCGAGTGGGTTTTGCGTCGCCATGACGAAGAAAGGTTCGGAGAGTTTATGGGTTGTTCCCGCGACCGTGACCGAATGTTCCTGCATCGCTTCGAGCAGAGCCGATTGGGTTTTTGGGGTAGCTCGATTGATCTCGTCGGCTAGTAGAACGTTGGCAAAGATGGGTCCTTTTTGAAACTCGAAGACCTTGCGCCCATCGCCTCGTTCCGCGATGACCTGCGTTCCGATCAAATCCGCTGGCATCAAGTCGGGAGTGAACTGGATCCGATGGAAATCCAGGGCGATAGCATCGGCCAAGGTTCGAACGGTGAGTGTTTTGCCGAGGCCCGGGACCCCTTCGAGCAAGACATGTCCACCTGCGATCAGCGCGATGAGGGTATCGTCGAGGATCTCTTGTTGGCCGACGATCACTTTGGAGACTTCGGCTCTGAGTTGTTGGAAGTCGTGTCGAAATTGATCAAGCCGTTGGCGAAGTGCGTCGTCTATGGTCATGGAATGGTATTCCGTGGGGATCGAAATAGGTGGTTGAAAGGTTTTTTAAGCAAGTTTTCGTTAGGGTTTCGCAAGCAATTGTTCGGAGACATGAGGAAGAGTCTTCGGCCACTGGCCACGATACTTCATGTTCCGTACTGCGCCGCTGATACCATCGATGGCGAGCAAGCCGATATGGCGTTTATTCGCAGGATCGGTGATTTGGGCCGTCGCGACGAGGTTGTTGTTGATCGAGATCGATACGTCATCGCCCTTGAGTTCCAATCGAACGTGGTTAAAGACGTTCTTTTTTAGTTCGAGCGGCTTGGAGGGCGGTTCGAGGGGAGCGGCATTGTTGGTTAGCAATGCGGGAACATCATCGGCTAGCGGCGTGATGCGGTGGATTTGGATTCCCTCCGGACGCATCAGGAATGCGTAGCTGCCGATGGCCGGGTGGATATCTGAGATTCCGTTATATTGAAATTCGTATTCGACCACGCCATCCTCGATCATCGGTCGTTTGTAGCGAATGTAGGACTCGAAAAATTCGGACGAAACACCTGACGCCATAATTTGGTTGTTTCCATAACTCCAATCGTAACCCATTCGTCCATTTGCTGGGCCGATGGATCGCCCCGTAACGCTCCCGTCCCATCCTATGTAGCTATCTGGACTGGTAAGATCCAACTCTTCGGGGATCGTCGGAGAGCCGATGATTCGGAGATCCTCGACCTGGCCGCAAAATTCGGGATAAGCTGGACGGAGTACCAGCCATGGGAACGAGGCATTCGATACCGATTGCTCATGAATTTGAACGTCGTTGGTGTAGGTTGTGATTCGTCCATCGCTGGCCGCGATCCGGAAACGGGCTCGGCCCTTGTCCCGAAATCCCGGAACCTCCAACGCGGAACCTTTTTCTGTTTGGCCATTGGAATCGGTGACCAGAACGGCTGACAAATCGTACTTGGGTTCCGCGGAATGCCCCGCATAGAGGATCGCCATCTCCTGACGGTCCCAGGTTGTGCGTTCGGCGACGACTTCAAAATTGCCTACCAACGGTGATTGGAAGATCAGGAGGCTTCGTTGATTCGCACCGTAGTGGGCGGCTTTCCCTCGGCTGGTGACCCAGGTCGACGAGTGGAGTATGGCGTCAGGTTCCGATGTAGAGGTTCGTCGGGCCGAAGAGACGATTGTCCACTGCTGTCTGGACGGAGGGTTCTTTGGGGATGGCTCCGATTCGATCGCGAATTTCAAATCGCCGTAAAGGTCGTTGGTGAGAGTCATCAACGAATTGTTTTGAGTTTTGTCTCTCTTTTCGATCGCGGTCTTTTGGAGTTTTTCTGTCATTGCAAGGGCCAGATCGCGAAGGGCAGGAACACTGGAGGCTCGTTTGGCGACGATGAAATTTGCGGTTTGAGTGACGTTGTCATGCAAGTCGTTCTCATTTGAGTTGAGAGCTTCGATGAGGCGCTGCATTTGTGAGCGGGCTGGCTTATCATCAGGCGATTCGATGGCGATCAAGCATCGCAGTGCATCGAGAGTTCGTTTGGATTGAGGATTCCTCTTTTCGAAGGTGTCGATGGCTTGGAGGGCGTTGCTCGACAGGTTGTTACGCTGGGCGCAGCGCGCCAATTCCACCGCGACGCATTCCATTTTCATGGGGATACGCCCCGAGCCTGCATCGGTCGAATCCTTGGAAAGTTCAAAGGACAAACGAGGATACTTGGCATCGGTCGGCAGAACCATGTCCAGCAGCGTGCGAAGACTCTCTGGGTCCCCTTTCTGGGCTGCTTGCCGCCAATCGCTTGGTCGCAACGTATCCGCCCGATACGAGAATGTCTGATTCGTTGGAATGCCATTTCTGTAGGCTGGGTTCATGGCATTGACATCGGCGATGAGCGATTCGGAGATGGTCTGTGGCCATGGTCCTGACAAGATAGCGTTGCGTATTAGGGACTCTTGATGTTGGTAGCGAAAGATGCCGAATTGAGTCGTCGCATTGGATTCGAGCGGCAACGAATAGATGAGCGTCCCGTTGACAGACAGGTCGATCTGTTTTTCATGGTGGGTCAAGGAAACTTGGTTCCAATCTTGGTCCTTGATGGGCAGCCTAGCGACCTTGAGCTGGCTCGGCTCGACGTCGATCATGGTTTCCGTATCGAGATCGTAAAGGGTACGCACCGCTTCGTTGACTGGGACATAATGAAGTTGCAGACCCTCGGGGTTCAGGATCAAGGCCGTATCGCCTAAGGTGGGGTGCGCTACCATTTTATTTCCGTTGGCAAAAAATTCGTAGCGGAAGGTTTCGCCTTGAGCCAGTGGACGCTGGTAGGTCAGCCAACTCTCTTTGGTCCTTTGATCGGTCTTGGGGATTGGTTTGCCACGAATTTGTGATTGGTCGACCAGCCAAGCAATAGGCTTGGGTTCGGCTTCTTGATCGCTCCTCGGATCTTGTATTTCGCTAAAGTGCGCTGAGCTCCAGCCATCCATGCTATCGTTTGAAATGAGAGGGACTTCCGATGGGATCGATGGATTTCCCTCGATACGGAGATTTCGCCATTGGCTACCCTTGCCATAGTAGCTGCCTAAAGCCAGCCAGGGGGACGTGCCCGAGGATGATTCCGTAGTGATCGCTTGCCCATCGATCTTGAAGGTCACTTGATTTTCCGCGACTTGGATTTCTGCTCGAGGGTTGTTCGACAACGTTCGAACGCGTGGAACGTTCCTGATGAGGCCGCTGGAGTCGGATAGGGAGGACTGTTGCGTATCGATTCGAACCCCTCCGTACTCAACGTATGGGTTTCGTATGGGGCAATCCCATGACAATGTGAAGTCGCCAACGAGAGGATAACGCCACCATGAATAGTCATTCGCAATCAGCCAATGCGTCTCGTCGCGAACCGAAGGTGGCCACATCGGATCTGCGAGGGGGTCGGTCGATTGGAGTTTGTCCGCTTCGTTGTCATAGCCGGATTCCCTACAAGCCGCTGCGATCATTGCGTTGCGAACCGAATCCGTTGAGAGCTTCCCATAATCGACTTCGGATGCACCACCTGATATCCGATGGTTGAGATTCGCGAACTGGACCATTCGTTGAGCAAC